>CP070278.1 GCA_016916535.1 Dysgonomonadaceae bacterium zrk40 | reverse complement strand
GGAGGTGCTGGAAAAGCAGCCTATGCTGCAGTGATAAGGCCGCGGCGGTTCGACCGTTTTCTGGCACTTGCCGCGCCTGTATTAGCGCTTTCAGTTGGACAGCCCACATCACCAATTCATCGGTAATTCGACGTATCCAATTTTACCAATAGTCGCAAATTCTCAAAATATCACTCCTCCCTGAAGGCCTGATCGAGATAATCGGTGAACGGTTTGAGCAGGTATGATGCGGGGCTTCTGGCGGCGGTCTGGATGAAGGCTTCGACGGGCATGCCGGGCATGATGCCGTGCTGTTTCGCCGCTTCGAGCGACGGCTTGTCGAGGGCGATTTCGACGCGGTAGAAGCGTTGGCTGCCGTCCTCGCCGGCAAGGGCGTCGGCGGAGATCGTGCGCACATGGCCGTCGAATTCCGGAGTCGAGCGGGCGTTGATATTCGGAAACTTGACCACCGCCGCCTGGCCGGTGCTGATACGGTCGATCTGTACCGGATCGACATGCACGGCCAGAACCACCGGCATATCCGCCGGAACGATCGCCGCCACCTCCGTTCCCGCCTGGATAACACCGCCAACCGTGAACACATTCATGCCGTAGATGACGCCATCCATCGGCGCGCGCAGGGCAAGCCGGTCATATTGCCGGTCGGCAACGGCGAGGCGTTCGGCCAGTTCTGCGGCCTGCGGCTGGGTCTCGCGATATTCCGTCTGCGCCGCCTCGCGCCGGTCGGCAACGGTTTTCAATATCTCGACCTCATAGCCTGCCAGCGCGCCGCGCGCCTCGGCGATCGAGGCCTCGAGCCCGGCAATGTCGCTTTCAAGCTCGGCCGCCTGCTGCTTCAGAGTCGAGACCGGACTTGCCTGCGAAAGCCCCCGCTTCAAGAGCCCTTCATAACGCTTCACCTCTTCATCGAGAAGATCATACTGCTTGTTAAGCGCGACCAGCTTGTGCTCCTTACTTTCGATCACCGCCTCGGTGTGGATCTTTTGCTTTTCAAACTGCTGCTTTGTCAGCGCCAGCGTGTCGCGCCGCGCATCGAACAGGGCCTGTTCATCGGTCAGAACCTGTTCCAGCTCCTTGTCTTGCGCCGCCTTGTCCGCCAGCGCTTGACCAAAGGCGAGGCCGTCATCGCCCCAGACCTCCGCCGCAAGCCGCGCCAGCCGGGCCTCGGTCTCGAACAATTGCCGCGACAGCATCTGCCGCTCGGCAGCAAGCTCCGTGCCATCCAGGCGGATCAGCGGCTGGCCGGCCACAACCGGCATGCCGTCGCGCACATCGATCGCCGCAACAATGCCGCCGTCGCGGTGCTGGATCACCTGGCGGCGTGCCTCGACCTCCACCAGACCGGGGGCAACCACCGCGCCGTTGATCTCAGTGGCAAAGCCCCAGGCGACAAAAGCGCCAAACCCGAGAACCAGCGCCAGAAAGCCGTTGCGCAGATAATGATGCGGTGTCCAATTCTGATTGCTCATCTTAGGGCGCCCCTCCCGCAATCTTGCCCTGTGGCTGACGGACAAAACGCTGCAGCACCTCGTCGCGCGGACCGACCGCGCGCGCCTGTCCGCTATCGAGCAGAAGCACGTCATCGCATTCCGCCAGCGCCGACGGCCGGTGCGACATGATGATGACGGCGCGCCCATCGGCTTTCGCCGTCGCAATCGCGCCGTTCAGCGCCTTCACGCCCGGATCGTCGAGGCTTGCATTCGGTTCGTCCAGCACCAGCACGACTGGATCGCCGAAAAGCGCACGCGCCAGTCCGATCCGCTGCCGCTGGCCGCCCGAAAGACGGCTCTCGCCCTCGGTCAGAACCGTGTCATAGCCATCGGGCAATGACAGGATCAGGTCATGGGCGCCGGCCCGTTGAGCTGCCTGGACGATTGCTTCCGGGGCCGGGTCTGCCGCAAACCGGGCGATATTCTGCGCCACTGTTCCGGGAAACAGCATGACGGTCTGCGGCAGATAACCCATGAGGCTTCCCAGGACATCGGGATCATAGTGCCTGATATCCGCGCCGCCGAGACGCACAACGCCGCCCGCCGCCGGCCAAAGCCCCGTAACCGCGCGGGCAAAGCTCGACTTGCCCGCGGCACTCGGCCCGATGACGGCCAGCGCCTTGCCGGGCGCCACGGCAACGCTGATGGCGGAGAGAACCGGTTTCTTCTCTCCCGGTGGTACAACGGTGATCGCCTCAACCGATAGCCGGCCTTCCGGCCGTGGCAGGGGCATCGGCGCTTCGCTTTCCGGAACAGCGCTCAGCAGTTTTGCAAGCGAAGACCATGCACGGCCCGCCTTCTGGAAGGTCGCCCACTGGCCGATCACCTGCTCGATGGGCGCAAGCGCGCGACCGAGCAGGATGGAGCCCGCAATCATTGCGCCGGCGGACAATTGCCCGTCGAGCACCAGGAGCGCACCGAGCGCCAGTACGGCAGACTGGAGCAGAAGCCGGAAGGCCTTGGTCGCCGCCGTCAGCCCGCCGCCCCGGTCCGATGCGGCGATCTGCGCTTCAAGCGCCGTTTTCCGCACCGCGTGCCAGCGGGAAATCAGCGGACCCGTCATGCCCAGCGCGCGCACGGTTTCGATCTGCTTGCGGGTGCGTTCGGTCGCCGCGTCGGCGTCCCGCGCCAGCCGGGCGGCATCCGCCTGCCGCTTCTGCGTCAGCCGCTGATTGGCAAAGGCCAGCACCGCGATGACAATGCCGCCGGCAAGCCCGAGCCAGCCCATCCACATGTTGAAGGCAAACAGGATCGCCAGAAACAGCGGCGTCCAGGGCAGGTCGAAGGCGGCACCCGGCAGAGGCGAGGACAGGAACGCCTGAATGCTGGCAAGGTCCCTCAGCCCGCCGGCAGGCTGTTCCCGCAGGCCGGGGTGCTCCGCCTGTTTCAAAACGGCGCGAAACACCCTTCCATCAAGCCGCGCCTGGAACCGCGCGCCGACCCGCGCCAGAACCCGCCCGCGCACATGATCGAGAAACCCCATCAGCCCGTAGAGAAAGGCGACGATGGCAAACAGGACCAGCAGCGTGGCCGACGAGTGGCTGGACAAGACCCGGTCATAGACCTGCAGCATGAACAGCGGCCCCGTCAGCATCAAAAGGTTCACCACCGCGCTGAACACCGCCACACCGAAAAGCGCGCCGCAGGAGGAAAGCAGCGCCTGCCAAAGTTCAGAACGACCCTTGGAGGGAGCATCATTCATGAAGTGCATGCTCCAGCCGCGCTGAAAAGAGTAACTTTCCTGCCCCCCATGACAGCCCCACCTGAGCTAAGCAAAGATGAAGTCACTGTCGGTCAAGGCGGCCTTGTGCAGTCCATCGAACGTGATCGTGTTGCCCGCACCATCATCAATCACGGCATTCCCATCCACCTCATAAAGATGGTGATCCAGCAGGTCGTTCCAGTCGGAAATTGCGCCGACAGAAGAGAGGTCTATGTGATCTCGGCTATATTCGAAGCTGCCTATTCTGTCCTGCCCAAAGCTCTCCTCGAAGACGAACACATCATCACCGCTCCCGCCATCGAGCCAGTCATTGCCCGAACCGCCGTAAAGCCTGTCATTGCCAGCACCGCCATAGAGGCCGTCGTTGCCGCCGTCGCTGACAATCAGATCATCGCCAGCCTGGCCGTAAATCTCGTCATTGCCATCGCCGCCATAGGCAAGGTCATCGCTGCCGCCGCCATGGAAGACATCGTTTGATGCCCCGGGCCCACCCGCAAGCAACCCGCCAAAGACACGGTCGGCACGCTCGAACGCAAAGCTCTCGAAGGCAGAAGGACTATGGATATGGGTCATGCTGCCGGTGCCGTCGCTGACCTCAAGATGCGTATAGCCCGCATCCCACTCAACCGATATCGCCCACAGCTCCAGATCCCGGAACAGAACCCGGTCATTGCCGGAATGGCCCTGTTCATCGATATAGGTGTTGCCCGTCCAGCTGGCGATATTGTAGGTGTCGTCGCCGTCCTCGCCGTAAAGGTCGTTCCAGCCGCCGTTCGCGCTCGCCCCGCCATCGAGCCAGTCATTGCCCGAACCGCCGTAAAGCCTGTCATTGCCAGCACCGCCATAGAGGCCGTCGTTGCCCGATGCGCCTTTCAGGATGTCATCTGCGCCATAGCCGTAAATGGTATCGTCGCCAGTCCCGCCCTCGACAGTATCGACGAGATTGCCGCCATGATATTCGAGGCTTTCAATATTGACGATTGTCGTGCCATCAGCGAGATATTGTTTGACGGATGGGTTTGCGAGCGAAAATGTGAACGCAACGTCGTAACCGGCACGGCTCAGATAAAGATGGTCACTGCCGCCGCCGCCGTCGATCTCATCCGCGCCGTCTTCCGCTTCCACAAATATCCGGTCATTTCCGTCTTCGCCGAAAACATGATCATTGCCGAAGCCGCCGTAGAGATTGTCGTCGTTTGCTCCCCCGTAAAGCATGTCGTTGCCTTTCCCGCCATCGAGAAGGTCGCTGCCGGCATTGCCGAGGAGGGCGTCGTTTCCTGCCAGACCATATAGGACATCGTTTTCCGAAGCACCGGAAGGCTCCGCCGATGTGTTCCGGCCGATGAGCGTATCATTAAAGCCTGTTCCCTCGAAAGCTTCGACACCTAACGCGCCGTCATCAACGACGACAGCGCTGCTAGAATTCCAGTCCTGAAGATTGAGAACGATCCCGTAGTTCAGTGTCCTGTAGCTCATCACGTCAAAACCGAACCCTCCATAGGCCAGATCGGCACCTTCGCCGACGATGAGCACGTCGTCTCCGCCGTGGCCCCACAGTGGGTTGTCGTTTGCGTCACCGATCAGAATATCGCCGAAGGCGGAACCCTCCAGTGCGCGAATATTGATATAGACATCGCCTGCAGCGTCGCCCGTATTGACGCTTCGATCGGCAAGCGACGCGGTCACACCTTCACTCGAGCGGAAATAGGAGGCGAAATCATAGATATCCGAAGCGGTATTCCAGCCGCCATCGAGAACGTCGGCACCAGCCCCGCCTTCCAGAACATTTCTGTATTCGTTGCCGGTGAGATGGTCGTCATAGTCCGAGCCGACGAGATTGAGAATTCCGTTCAACTGGTCGCCGTCTGCGTGGCCGCCATAGGCTGTATGCGCCGAAAGGTTTATGTTCACCGCTGCATTCGAACCGGCATAGCCAGCCGTGTCCCAGTCCAGTCCATAGTCGCCGCCATTTAGTATGTCCGCGCCAGCACCACCCTCAAGATAATCCAGATCGAAACCGCCATTGAGGATATCATTGCCGTCACCGCCCAGAAGCGTGTCGGCCTCGCTGCCGCCGTTGAGCACGTCGTTACCGCCACCGCCAACAATCCAGTCCCAGCCTTCCGCGCCGTCAAGCTGATCGGCACCAGCGCCGCCAACAAGAATATCGTCACTGCTGATGATTTCGGCATCGCCGACGCCAATGTAGCGCGTCCCGGAATCGACAAAACGGTGATTGGCATTATCACCGGCGATCCAGAGATCACGACCAGCAGTTTGTCCGGTAATTTCGGCAACACCATTAACCCATTGCTGTCCGGTAACGTCATTGTAGCCAACACCGGACATCGCATTCCAGAATCCGAGCCGCAGCACCCGGCCGCCGTTTTCGTCAACGACCTGAACGGTATCGGCAAACACATCCACGATCCCGGGCATCTGGAAATCCGCATCGACGCGTATGTCGATCTTCGCCATGCCCGTTGCATTGTCGCGCCAAATCGAAACGTCATCCGGCGTGACGCTGACCCCTGCGTGGGCAAGCGAGGCCAGAAAACCGCCAAGTCCCCCGTGGAAGTCAGTCACATTCGTACGCGAAAGGCCGAGATCATTGGCCTGGGCCAGCGTTATCGCCCAACTGGCGGCAAACACAGAATCGGGCTGGGCGACGATCAGCGCATTGATGGCATCGCGGCTGTTGAGATATTTCGCATACTGTTCCGCGACGGCCATATCGCCGGAAAGCGTCGCCGTGTCGCTTGCGGCGGAATTGGCGGCAGCGCGCTGCAAAAGAAGGTCGCCGCCGATGACCTGCGCATCTTTGATAAAGCCGGCAATGGCGCCGTCGACCATCCGTTCCGCGCTGCCCACTTCGATCCCGTTGACGAAATAATGCAGGTTGTCAGAACCATCGACGGTAATATTCATCTGCTGGAGAACGCGCACGAGTTCGTTTGGAGACAACCCAAACTGGTCGATCGCCTCCTGCGAAATCTCCAGTCCGGAGACCTTGGCATTCGCGTAGTCAAATCCGCCTACCGTTCTGACATATTCAAGGCTGAGATTGTGGACGGCTTCGGCCCAGGCCGTCGTTGCATCGTGGGGAAATCCGTCGACGGATTTCCATTGGGCGACAACCTCGAGGAGTCCGCCACGATCAGCGGAAAGGCCGGTGCGCATGAACAAATCGATGGCCGCATGCGGATCCGGCTCGTCGGCGAAAAGATCACCGAGAAAGGTACCGATAATAGAACCGAAAAAGCTGCCGATTCCGGGCAGCAGGAAATTGCCGAGCACACTGGTTGCGCTGCCGAACACCGAGCCGACGAAACTCGATCCCAGCGCGGACCCGGCAACAGAACCCAGCGAACCGCCGATCGTTCCGGCAACGGTTTCCGCAGGCAGGACCTGTTGTGCCAGAGATGAGCCGAAGAACGTCCCGACCGTGCCGGGCAGCACCGAAAGCGCATTGGTGAAATCCGCGCCCTGCAGGATGGTCCTGCCGGCGGCAATATTCGAAAGTGCCTGGTTGAGAACACTGCCGGTATAGGCGCTTGCCGAAACGTTGAAAAGCGATGCGCCGAAGCCATCGAGCCCCAGGCTTTCGCCCAGTTCGGCCATCAGGAAGGACGAGGCCGTGCCGATCGCGGCATTGGCGAAATCGACGCCGATATCGTCAAGCTGGCGCACGGCCTGGCTCAGCGATGCGCCGAAATTCATCTGGTTGCCCGTGAAGGCATGGTAGCCGGCATCCTCTATGATCTCGGCAAGGTTGCGGGTCACCACGCCAAGCGCCGTGCCGGCGGCGAGCTGCACGAACTGGCTTTCGCCTTCCGTCAGCATCTGGCCAAGCTGCGTGCCGAAGGCCTGGCCGATGGCGCCCGCCGTATCGATATAGACCTGGCTGTCATTATGGACGCGCACGCCTTCCGCCACGTAGGTGTGCAGATCCTCGACCTCGAAATTATAGCTCTGCCAGGCGTCCTGTTCCACCGGCGCCAGCGCCGCGTTGCCGCTTGATACGCCATAAGTCCGGGCGCGTTCGAAAAGACCGGCAGTCTCTTGCGAATAGACGATCTTCTCCGCCGTCGCCTCGACCACCACGCCGGAGGCAAGCACGATCCGCGCCCGGCCATTTTCCAGCATGTCGCCGATCTTTTCGAAGGCGCCCGTCTCGGTCAGGAACCGGTGCCCCGGCGTCACCACCAGTTCACGCGGCTCGCCGTTCTCCATCCAGGAGAGTTTCAGCCATTCTGTCGTTGTGTTGCGGTAGAGCCTGACGACCCGCTTTTCCACCAAGGCGCCGCGCCCCATTTCCGCAGCGGCATCGAATGCAAGAACCGTATCGCCGACACGAAGATCGGCGATACGCTCGGTCTTTGTTGTACTCACCAGAATGGTCGTGTCGGCGGGGAAGCAATAATTTCCGAAACGCGCCTGACCAATAGCCGCATCAATGCGTCCATCGATATGCTTCAGCAGTTCCACAGCCGCCTTCTCGAGAGGATCGACTTCCTGCCCTGTCAGAATATAATCGCCCTTTTCGGACAAGATCTGCTTGACCCGTCCGACCCATTCGCGTGCTTCCGCGTTGATCGGATAAGCTCCAAGCATGTCGATGGCTTCCACAAATTGCACGAAACTGCCGCCATCCCGAAGGCCTGTCCATGTTATCGTTCGAGCCGTTGAAGGGGCGTAAAATGCAAGCTCGCCCGAAACCTGGAGAAGGCTGTTCGCCGTCCATGCATCGGCGTCGAGTCCGTGAAACTCGAATGTTTGCGTATGGTAACGCCAAATCACATCATATTTAAGAACTTCACCGCCAGACGCCTCTCTTGCGTCAAGATCGGCGTTCATCAGATCGACGCCGATCGCTTCGATGAGATCCGATGTCAGTGTTATGCCCAGCTCCGTTGCCCGTTGCGTCATGAAAGCAACGGCGAAACGTCCCGAAACCGTGTCCTGCTCGACAACGCCAAGCGCAAGCCCGGCATAGCTGAATCCATGGTCTTCAAGATAGGTATAATAACCAACGCGGTCGGACGCATCGGCATAAGCCCTGAGTTCAGTCAGCTGTGAAACACTCAGTCGTGGCATGGCGAGGTTCCTATTCCGTCAGACAAAGGGTGTAGTTGCGAGCGTGGTGAATTATACGGGTAATCTCTGTCATTTTATCTCGATCAAAATCAATTGTCTGATTAAGTAAACCAGAATTCATATAGAGAGAACATTGAGAGTTCGGGTAAGCATCGACTTTCCCGCATTTCAAAACGGAATTGACTGCGCCAGCCTGTTCATCTTTCAATATATAGAAATCATTTTTTCTGGTCCTGATACCCTGAACATTCAGGACATTTATTCGTTCAAAGCCATGAAAATCTTCGCCGGTGCGCTCGAACGGTCCCGGCGTGTAGACAAATGTCCCGTTTTCAACATGTCCGGGATCCCTGTCCGCAATCGATCGCCCGGCCAGAATATCAAGCGTTCTGGCCGGAGGAAGGGGCCGACCATCCAGCAGCATGCGAAAGCTTGGCCTGGTCCAGGAATGGGTTTCATCTCTTTCCTTGCGGGTCACCGGCTGGCCGGTTTCATAGTTGATTTCTGCGAGAAGCGTCCATCTGGTCGGGTCGTCCGGGCTGCCGCTCGGCAGCCAGGGCGCCGGATTATATTCCGGCCGGTAACGCACGCTCACCATGTCATAGGCCGTCCGGTCTTCCCAGTACTCCGGCCTGGCAATCGCGATATCCACGGTTTTCAGCCGGCCCTGACGGTAGACTGAACAATCGAGGGGTGTATCCTCAGCCGGAGCGGTATCTGCGAATGCAACAACCGCCAGAAAAGCGAGGCAAAACCAGGCCGGTCCTGTTGATTGGCGGATCGGCGTCGCTGATTGATTTTCTTTCGTATATTTCATGACTGCTTCCCCGCCGCACCGACAATGTTAGCCTTGATGACGGTCTTCCTGTTCGACCCGCTGCGCCAGTCCTGAATGCCCAACCGAGGCGCACCTGGCTTTGCAGCATCGATCGCATCGGCGACGGCTTCCGAACAGAGCGCAAAGATTTCGACGGCAACGGGCTGCAACGGACTTTCTCCGGCAGCGTGGCTCTCGCCGTGCCCGGCATCACCATGTGCATTGCCCTGAACCGGGGCGTAGGTGATGTGGAACTGCCTGAGCAGAATCGCCGGCATAACCAGCCATTCGAGTTCTTTCAAAGTCAGGTCACGGCAAGCGGCATCCTGGCTCATCAGCCAGACGATCTCACCGAAGATCTCTGCCACCGATTTTCCGGCGACGGGATCGCTGTTCGTATTGTTTGTCGCCTGATTCTCCATTGCCATCCCCTCGACACAACTGACCTAAGTTAACCGAACCGAATATAGACCAGAGTCGATCACCGCGATCAACCATTGATTGCTTTCATAGAACTCTTTAGAAAACGCACTGTGCATCTGTGTTTGTGCGCAGCCGGACGGACAACCGCCATCCGTCTTGTCGGGAGGCGCATCTGCAGCAATCACACTGAAGCGGCTCGGCTTGTTCGGGCAGACATTTGCACAGTCCAAAATTTCCGTGATGACAAGCCCCTGACAAGTCCGGATTTTTCGATGTTCAGACGTCTCGAACCGCGAATGCTTCAGACGCAGGTCTTCAGCGCGCCTGGGGGACTGGCCTCTATCGGGGCGTATCGTTCTGCTCCGCTTTCCCGAGGCGCCGCCAGCAGTCAGGTCTGGCAGGCAGGGCCCATGCGAAGAAGCTGCGGCGCCACGAATGTTTCTGACGGCCTAGCACCACGTGAGATGATGCGAAAAATGAAACGCGGCTTCCCCGCGCAAATGCGAAAAATGAAACGCGGTTTCTCTGATGCATGCGAAAATTATGCAAAAGTCTGCCGTTCTGCCAATGCGAGACTCTGCCTGTCCCGAACGGAAGCCAGCAAGACGAATACGACACTGTTAGCTCGGATCGCCTGTCACCTCAGCCCTTTGTCCGATTGCGGACGGGATACAACCCTGAGAGTGGTGATGAAATCGGGAATGCGAAAATCTGGAAAAACAAATGCGAAAAATAAAAGAAAAGCGCGTGTATATAATGCGAAAAAAGAATGTATAAATCAGGAATTTGAAATTCGTTGCAGTTCATCGTTCAAATTAACAGCAAAATTATTAATCGCATGACTTGTCGAGGTGAATCGCAGGCGATAGAAAGACTGCGAATCAGTCGTCAAACATCTGCTTCGCCGATCGGTATTGATGGCGGAGGGGCATGAGAAATACGGGAGTTGAAATGCGCTGACTTGAGCATCAGGGCTGAAAAAGACTGAGGCCCGGAGGATTGCCGTCCTCCAGACCCCATATAAATCGTGTGCCACGATTGGTCTTCTCATCCCACGCATCACGGAAGAAGTCAAGTTACACGCCACCATTGGGTGCGCGTGAACGAATGGACCTTGTCTGAACGCCGCGATCGGACGTGCTCTTTGTCGTGCATGGCGCCATGCTCGATACGATCGAAAACATAAAGCAGGATATTCTGGATGCTGCCGTTGCCGACGGGGCTTTGATCGCTCACCGGCTCGACGAGCTTTGGCGCACCGTGATCTCCGACAATGACGATCTGCAGGCCGAAAACCAGAAGCTGACGGCGACAATACGTGTGCTCGAGGTTGAGATCAAAAGGCTTGGCGGGCAGATTGCCAAGCTCAACAAGATGAAATTCGGCCCGAGCGCCGATACCAATCCCCAGAAAGGCAAAGATAGAGACAAGTCCGGCACGGGTTCCTATGGTCAGCCAGAGACTGGAGAGGGCAAACCTGCCGAAGGCACGACGACCTCGGAGGCGAAGCCGCGAAACCAGTCCGGGCGCGGCACGCGCGTATGGCCGCCCCATCTTGAACGGCGCGAATTCTACATGGGTACCAAGGATGGCCTCTGTCCCTGCGGTTGCGGCGGAACAATCCGCGACTACGACATCAAGGAGACGCCGGAGTTAATTCCCGCGCAATTCTATATCGCTGTTCGCAAATACCCGAAATATCGTTGCCTTCAGGGCAAGATGGTCGGCACGCCCTTTGAACCCGCGCTGATCAGAGGAACCACCTTCAGCAATGGCCTTCTGGCGCATTCGATCGCCATGCGGTTTGACTGCTATCTCCCCTGGTACAGGCAGGAGCGGCTTTTCGAGGCTTGTGGCATAAGTTATCCGCGTTCCACGCTGATGCGCTGGGCAACGGCGGTGGCACTCGGCGCTCTCCTTCCCATGTGGCAACGGATCGAGAGCGAAGCACGGTCCGAAAGCTGGCGGCTGTTCATGGACGAGAGCCCCATGAAGGAGCTCGATCCGGGTCGGGGCAGAACCCGCCAGGTTTACCTGTACGCCCTTCATCGTGACGACCGCTCCTTCGGCGGCAACCGTCCGCCGCTGGTCATCTACTATGTCGGCCCGACGCGATCGATGAAACGCATTCATGAAATTCTCTCAGGCATGACCGCCATCGTGCAGACGGATGCCTATTCCGGCTATGGACGGCTCGGAACGCCGGGCACCTGTGTTGCGGGCATCAAGTCGCCGAAATGCTGGAGCCATGCACGGCGCAAGTTCACCGACGAGTTTGATGCTAACAAGACGCCGGATGCTGATGACATCATCCAGATCATCGCCGAACTTTACGCCGTCGAGGGCAAGATCAATGGCAAACCGCCCGATCATCGACGGTCGGTGAGACGAAAACTGTCACAACCGATACTCGACCGGCTGCGATGCAGGCTCATCGAGCTCGCTGAAATCCATGTCGTCAACAACGGCATGCGCAAGGCCATCCACTATGTCCTCAATCATTGGGCAGGCCTGACCATGTTCGTTGATGACGGGCGTATCGATCTCGATACGAACGCTGTCGAACGCCTGTTCAAACCGACGAAGCTGCTCGCAAAGAATGCCCTCTTCGTCGGCAGCGATGAAGGTTTCGAGGCATGGGCAATCCTGTCCTCGATCGTCGAGACCTGCAAGCTGAACAGGGTCAGGGTCGAACCCTACCTGAAATGGATATTCGACGAGATCAGCCGCAATCGCGGAACCGTCGACTACGAAAAGCTTCTCCCCTGGAATGCGCCGCTGGAGTTGCGTCAGGCATAATTGCCGAGGGGCAAGCGCATGGTTCGTCGGCATCAATTGCCGAGCCGGATAGTGACCGCCTCCAACTCGCCGAAATCGGATACGGCAAACGGCAACCCACCTGGCGCACGCCGGATGCGCGGGCAATCCAGCAAAAGCCGTGCTTGAGCAGAAAGCCAATAGCTTCTGGCGTCTCCGATGGATCCGCTTCAAAACAACAAGCCTTCGTTCATGGCCGACCTCGTGGTCAGATGTCATGCGCCTGATCATGGCGAATACGGTCGATAAGCCAGTCACCGAGTCCGATCCCAGAACCATCAAACGTCGATTGATTGCCGCCGACCCCGTCATCCGGGCCGCTGCGACACCCTGCCGGTCTGCTATTACGCTGGACGCATGAAATGCACCCAGACGAATAGACACTAGAGAGGCGTCAACGACGCTGACGCATACGGCGAATCAACCAGGCACAGAACCCGTGTCATCGCTTCCGATCCGCCGATATCACGCCAACAGCGCACCCAGTCAGTTGAAGTGAGTGCTTATTGACGTAAAAATCGTTTTAAATCAATTAATTGACAGGATTCAAAAAAACGGATCTCGCAGAGAATCCGTCTCTATATTGGCGCTACGCGCCAATATACCGATACCCACCCCACCATGGGAAGAAACTAAAAAAGGGGCTGGATGTAACGCTTACATTTCTCCAGAGAGTCTTGGGTTTGCAATCTGGCCTCAAGTGGCCTGTTTTTCCGGTGCCATCTTCATTGCGAACTCGTTGAGCGTGATATTGCCCAGCGATGAGTGCGGTCTGTTTGCGTCGTAATCCTCCTTCCATGCGGAGATGGCGACATGCGCTTGAAGTGTGAGCGGCGGAGTAAATTTAGGCCAGGAGGCGGAAGTTGCCATTGACGCTTTCGAGAAAGCCCTTCTGCATCGGCTTGTCAGGAGCGATTTGGTGCCATTCAACATGGCTCCTGGCACCATTTGACGATCGCCATGCTGGTAATCTCCGTGTCGTTTTCGGAGGCAATCGTGCTTAGGTGGGCTTTTGTCACCCACTTTCTGGCTTGAAAAATAGTTAATTTTTTGTTTTGATGAAATTTACAAGTCTTTGTTTTTTAACGATTATCATCGTTAACTAGGGGAGTTAGGGACGCTTACAATATACTTTGTTATCAGCGTTGATCGTGCCGAACGAAGATTACCTGACTGGTAATCTTATGTCCTATTCCCTTCGTGGGGTTTGGTTTGGCTTTTCTGCAAAAAACATATCTGGATCAAGTTCGAGGTAAGTTGCGATTGCGCGCACGAGCTTTCTCGACTGCTTTTTGCCGTTGAGCGCAGCGCTCACAATGCTCTTGCTCATCTGAATACCGTCCGCCACGTCTTCCAGGCGAAGTTTCTTGCGGCTCATCACCACGCGGAAGTACTCAGCCCGGTGGTCGGGGTCGGAAAGATCGAAGGGGAGCGCGGCGAGCATCGATATCGTCATCCCTCTGGGTGATTCGGCTGGTTTGCGCTATTTGGCAGTAGATAGAATTTCCTCCGTCAATAAAAAATACTGATGAATTTTTTACCATTTCGACAAAGCAATGATTTAAGGCGAAAGTTCTTAAAAATTGTGTCTCGGACTCAAATCCAAATGAGAAATGAATATAAATGCGAAAAAACAACATATAATAAATTTTTTCCCATCTTCGTGAGGCGGTCACGCTTTCCGAAGAAAAATCGATTTTGATCTTCAAGGAGATGCGAGAAAAGGAAAATCTGTGCACTACGACTGATGCACCAAAACTAACAATTTCATCATCCGTAGAAAGCCCTGTGGCGTCTGTTTGCCAGACAAAAACTCCGGTCACACAAAGGCTTCGGAAGCAGCCGCTGGCATTGGATGTTGTTGTTTCGAAGTAAGGTGCACCAATGAGATGCAGGCGACAAACGCGGGTTGTGAGAGTGAGAAAAACCTGGACGAGCATCCGAGCGATGAGCGAGTTTTTAAACGGTAAGTTCCGTTCTCGCGAATCGCGCCTTTTTCTATGGCTCAGTAGACCCACTAGCCTGAACCCTGCACTTCCTTCATTTTTCGGGATAGTCTGCGGGGCAGTGTGTAGTGCTCCCTGAAACCAGCAAAGATCTGGCTGTTGAGAGGGTTCTCGGCAGAGGCAAGGTGCCGCCAAGGAGCAGATATCCGATCTCGTCCGGAACCAGCAGGTTTTTGACATTGACGATGAGGTTCATCGAACACGCGCAGATTGCGCGCAGAAGGATTGCGATGCGCGTTGAACGATGGAATATTTCAAACCGAGGGACGCATGAGAGATGCAGCTGCTGGCGGCCTGCGCGCCGTGAAACTCAGTTGATCTGGCTGCCTTCTTTGGTCCTTGCGTATTCAAACGCGGTATAAAGCCCCTTCAGTTCCGCCAGGCCCTTGAGCCGGCCGATCGCCGGATAGCCGGGCTGTGCCTTTCGGCCGATATCGTCGAGGATATCGTGCCCATGGTCGGGGCGCATGGGAATGGACCAGTCTGCTCGGCCAGCGGCCTTGCGACGCGCCTCTTCTTCCACGACCGCCTCCACCATTGCGGCCATATTCGTATGGCCGCTCAGATGCTCGTCCTCATAAAACGAATTCATGATCGCCGAACCTTCAATCCTGACATTGCGCAGGTGCAGAAAATGCACCCGACCGCCGAGGCGTTTCATGAAGGCCACGGGGTCGTTGTCGGGACGCGAGCCGAGCGAGCCGGTGCATAGCGTAATGCCATTGGAGGGAAGATCGACGGCCTCCAGTATCAGGCGATAGTGTTCCGCAGTCGACATGATCCGCGGCAGGCCGAGCAAGGGAAATGGCGGATCGTCCGGGTGGCAGCAGAGCCGCATGCCCAGCTCCTCCGCCAAAGGCGCAACTTCGGACAGGAAGTCCACCAGATGGGTGCGCAGGCGCTGTTCGGAAATACCGTCATATTCCTGGAGTTGCGTACGCACATCGTCAAGCGTGAAGGTTTCGGCGGCGCCCGGAAGACCGAAAACGACATTGGCGGTGATCCGCTGCCTGTCCGCCTCGTCCATGGCCGCGAAGCGCGCCGCGGCTGCGGCGCGAACCTCTTGCGGAAAATCCTCCGCGGCGCCGCTCCGGCAGAGGATATGGATGTCGAAGGCGGCGAAATCGATGAGGTCGAAGCGCATGCAGCGCGCACCGTTCGGCAGTTCCCAGGCTAGGTCCGTGCGCGTCCAGTCCAGAACCGGCATGAAATTGTAGCAGATGACGTCGATACCCGCTTCGGCAAGGTGCCGCATGCTGGTCTTCCAGTTGGCGATATGGGTTTTCCAGTTGCGCTTCTGCTTCTTGATGTCTTCCGACACTGGAAGCGATTCAACGACGCTCCAGCGCAACCCCGAGGGTTTGCCGGCGGCGGCGGTTGCGATCTGCTGCTGGCGCTGCGCAATCTCCGCCGGGCTCCACACCGCGCCGGTCGGCACGTGATGCAAGGCTGAAACCACGCCTTCCACGCCGGCTTGCATCATGTTTTCAATGGTCACGCGGTCTGCGGGACCGAACCAGCGCCATGTCCGCTGCATCAGCTTTCTCCTCGTTCCAGGGGGGTGTCGAGCGTGTCGAGGGCGATCTGCACCTTGCAACTTCTGCTCTTGTCCAGTGCGGCCTTGAAGGCCTCGTCGGCATGCGCCATCGGGTAGGTCCCCGAAATGATCGGGCGGACGTCGATGCGGCGGTTGCCTATGGCCGTCACGGCCTCGGCGAATTCCCGGTCGAACCGGTGGGAACCGAGATAGGCAATCTCGCGGGCGACCATGCGGCCCATCGGCAATTCCGCAACACCTGCAACGCCGACCTGCACCAGCACGCCGCCGGGCTCGAGCGCCTCGACCGCGCTTGCGGCAGCCTGCGGCGCGGCCGAGCATTCAAACGCCACGTCATACGTGCCTTCCTCGAGAACGCCGTCGGGACGCTCGCGCAGGTCAACCGTCGCATTCGCGCCCATACGCCGTGCAATCTCAAGCGGTTGCGCATTGAGATCGCTTGCAACGATGTGCGCGGCGCCGGCCACCCTTGCCGCGGCAATCGTCAGGCAGCCGATCGGCCCCGCGCCGGTAACCAGAACCCGCCGCCCCGTCAGCCCGCCGGCAACGCGGGAGACCGCGTGCAGGCTGACCGCCAGCGGTTCCGCGCAGGCCGCCTCGCCAGCGCCGATACCGTCGGGAAACCGGAAACACTGACGCGCGTCGACCGTCAGCGCCGTGCGATACAGACCCTGTTCATGCGGCAGAAACATCGCGCTGCCCATGAAATGCATATCCGTGCAGTGCCGCTCGCGCCCCGAAAGACAAAACCGGCAATGGCCGCAAGGCCGGCTTGGATTGACTGCAACCAGCATGCCGGGTTGAAAGCCCGCCACGTCCTGGCCGACGGATTCGACCCGGCCCGCGGCCTCGTGGCCGAGTATGATCGGCGCGCGCACGCGGATTTTCCCGACGCCGCCGTCGGCGTAGTAATGCAGGTCGGAACCGCAGATGCCGCCACGCTCCATGGATAGCCGAAGCTGGCCCGGCCCTGGCCGCGCCGACATTTCGCTTTCAAGGCGCAGGTCGCCTTTGGCGTGAAGACGGAGCACTGCGGCCGCAATCGAACCGCCGGAAGAAGCAGGCATCAGCGGCGCTCCGTGGCAAACAGAATGACGATAAGGATTGTGATGCCGGTGAAAATGTACCGCGAGCCGGCGGCGATGCCGGATGTGTTCAGCAGCGTTACCAGCAGGCTGAGAAAAAGCGCGGCGCCCCAGATGCCGAAGGCGGAGGCCCGGCCGCCGGACACGGCCGTCCCGCCGAGAACGGCGACAGCCACGGATTCCATCAGATAGGATTCGCCCATGTTGAGCGCTGCACCGCCGGTAAAGCCGGCCAGCAGCACACCGCAGAGCCCCGCCATCACGCCGGACACGACATAAGCGATCATCCGCACGCGTTCGGTTCTGACCCCGGCCAGCCGTGCCGCGCGCTCGTTCTGGCCGATGGCAAGCAGATGACGCCCGTATTCCGTGCGCGAAAGAACGATATGCACACAAAGCGAGCCTAGGAGAGCGAGAACGAGAACCACCTGCACGCCGGCGATCCGCCAGTCCATGAACTGCGAAAGCAAGGCCGGGGGTTTGACGGTGCTGTCGCCGCCGGCCCACATCGCAAACGACATGACAATGAAACTCGTGGCCAGCGTCGCGATGATCGGCGGAATGCGCAGGGCGCGCACAAGGCCATAATTGAACCCGCCGATCAGACCGCCGGCGACAAGCGCCAGAAGAATGCCAAGGGGCAGCATGACGGACGAACCGCCCATCACATTCATTCCCAGATAGGCGCAAGCCGTGATGACCGCGGAGCAGGACAGGTCGATATTGCCGGGGCCGGACGCAATCACGAACATCTGTCCGGTGCCAACGGTGACCGTGAAAATCGAAAACGAAAGGGCAATGGCCAGCATTTCCGTGGCGCCGCGTCCGTCCGACATCAGGATGGTCCCGCCCCACAGAAGCGCAGCCGCAATAAACCCATAGCTGGCGACCGGCGGCCTGCGTATCGCGCGGGAAAACAGGGCGGATGTCATTGATCGTCTCCCTTGAGAAGGCCGCGCAACAGCAGCACAAGAATGAGAAGGCCGCCCTGCGCGCCGATCTGCCAGACCGAAGGCACATGCAGAAAAGTCAGGACCGAGGAAACCAGTGTGAGGGTGATGGCGCCGACAACCGCGCCGAAAGGCGATACGATGCCGCCCACGAAGGCGCCGCCGCCGAGAATGACGCTGGCAATCGAAAGCAGCGTATAGGATGGCGCGATATTCGGCGCGCCGGAGGTGGTGAGCCCGGAGAGCAACAGGCCGGAGATCATCGCACACACCCCGGCCAGCAGATAGGCGATGGCCCGCAATCCCGCGACCGACCAGCCCGCGCGCACCATTGCCTGGGGATTGCCGCCGGCGCCGCGCAGCACGACCCCGGCGGACGATCGCATCAGGCCGAATTCAAGAACGATCACGCAGACAATGGCCGTCCAGATGGGAAACGGCATGAACGCTGGGCGCAGACGCGGCAGTGCGACCAGCCAGTCAGGCGCCTGCCCGCCCGGCGATGGAAGGATGAACAAGGCCAGTCCGAGCCAGACGAAGGACATACCGAGCGTAACCACGATCGACGGCAGCCGCCGCAACCAGGTGACAAGCCCGACAAGCCCGTACAGCAGAACCGAGCCGATCAGGATGCTCCAGCCCAGTATCGGCTGGTCGGCGAGGTAGACGGCGGAAATGCAGGTGACGAAACCGACATAGGCCCCGGTCGAAAGGTCTAGGTCGCCCTGCGAAATGATCAGCATCTGGCTGAGCGCGGCAAAGATAAGGGGCACAGAGAGCTTCAACAGAAGGTTGAGGCCCATATAGCTCATCGTGTTCGGGCGCAGGACGAACACCAGGCCGACAAGCATGACGAGTATCAGGAGGGGCAGAAGGACCGGCGTCAGGCGCCTGATCCTGCCCCCTGCCAGAGCGGCGGACATGGTGGTCATGAGGCACACCCTTCAAGACTGGAACGAGGCTGCAATGATGGCCTCTTGCGACAATGACTGGTGATCGATGCAGTGAACGGGCTGACCTTCGCGAAAGACATAGACCCGATCGCAGTTTTCCAGCTCTTCGACCTCCGTGGAGAACCACACAAAGGTTCGCCCGGCATCTGCTTCTTCCCTGATGATGCGGTAGAACTCGGCCTTGGTGCCGACATCCACGCCCCGCATGGGGTCATCGAGCAAGACGATGGGCGCGGGCGCCGCCAGCGCGCGGGCCAAGAGCACCTTCTGCTGGTTTCCGCCGCTCAGTTCGGTGAGGCGCTGGTTGATATCGCGGGCGCGAATCCCGATCCGTTGCCGCCGGTCCTCCGCGAAGGTCTGCTCGGTCGCATGGGAAAGAAACAAGCCGCGCCGGATGGCGCCGAGACAGGAAATCGTAAGATTCTCGGCGATTGTCCATACCGGCAACACGCCATCGCTTTGCCTGTCCCCGGCGACGAAACTGGTCGGGACTTCCGTGCCGCGGCCCTCGAGCTGGATCGCCAGCAAGGCTTCGCGCTGGCCGTGGCCATCTAGCCCGGTAAAGCCGATGATCTCGCCTTTTCGGGCTACGGCTTCGACGGCGCCAGGAACCGTTACCATGATCGCATTGTCGGTATTGCCGGCGCGCTCCTGCCGCTGCCGCCGTGGGGCGCCATTGCCGCCCATGAGGGCAACGAGCCTTTCTTTCGGCAGGTCCGATGACGGCGCCTGGGCGACGACCGTTCCATCCTTCATCACCACGATCTCGTCGGAAACCGCATAGATCTCGTTGAGCCGGTGCGTGATGATGACAATCGAAACGCCGCGCCGGGCGGTCTTTCCGACGTAATCGAGAAACTGCCGGGTTGCCTTTTCGCCAAGCGCCGAGGTCGGCTCGTCCAGAATGACCATCGCCAATGGCTTGTCGAGTTCGGAAAAAGCTCTGGCGACCTCGACCATCTGGCGCTGCCCGATCGGCAACTGCGACAGCCTGGCACCGACGTCTATGTCATTGTCGGGAAAAATCTCGTCGAGGCAGGCGCGCATCATCTGCGCCGCGCGACGGCGCCAGCCGGGGCCTTTCAGGCCGCGATGCACGAGGCGGGCATTTTCCACCACATCGAGATTTGCGCACAGCGAGAGTTCCTGAAAGACACAGCGGATCTCGGCATTCGCGCCGATTTCCATATGGCCGGAGTCAACCCTGAGGTTATCCATCATGACATTGACGAGGGTGGACTTGCCGGCGCCATTGTGGCCGACAAGCCCGACGACTTCTCCCCGGGAGATCGTGAAGTTAACATTCGTCAATGCCTTTACGGGACCGAAGGCCTTGGAGATCCCCACCAGCCTGAGGACTGTTTGAGAAGTCATTGTCCGACCCTTCGGCTTATTGATTTGGGGCGGGCGTCGCAGGCAGCGGATCGCCGTTCTTGTTGGCGTCGATCATCTTGACGACCAGATCCTGAGTATAGGTCGGATTGGCGACCCCGCCGACCGGCGTTGCGGCCAGCCATGCGTCGAGATCGTCGCCATTGATCGTCAACAGCGGAACCTCGACCTTTTTCGGAACATCCTTGCCCGCCAGGATCTGCTGGGCCGTCCAGAAGGCGATCTGCGAAACGGATGGCGTTGCCGCCAGCGACATGGTCTGGTAGCCGTTTGCGTCTTTCTGTTCCTTCCACCAGGCCAGTTCATCCTGGCGATTGCCCATGATGATGATCGGCATCTTGCGGCCCGATGCGGCAAACGCCATGGCCGCGCCATAACCGTCGCCCCCCTGCGTGACCACCGCATCAACATCCGGCAAGGTCGGCAGCACGGTTGCCACCTCCTTCTGGGCAACAGTTGATGTCCATTGTCCGTAGACGGTGCCAACGAAATTCAGGTCGGGATAGGCTTCGGCGGCGGAATGCAGTCCGTCCGAGATGTCCTTGTCGGTGGAATCGCCGGCAATGCCGCGGATTTCGAGCAGGTTGCCCTTGTCGCCGAGCTGACCGGCGACAAAGTCGATCTCCTGCTTGCCCATCGACGCCCAGTTGTAGTTGACATTGTAGGCGCAATCTTCTGTCACCGTTCCCGCAAAAACGACAACGGTGATCCCGGCGTCGCAGGCATCGCGAACCGCGCCGTTGAGCGCCGTGTCGGACCCCGCCAGGATCGCGATTGCGTCATATCCTTCCAGGATCATGTTCTGGATCTGGCCGGCCTGTTCCGTCACGTTGTTGTTGGCGCTGACCATGCCGTAATCGGCGATCACGCCATCGGCGACAGCCTGTTTGGCGATCGCCTCGAAGCTCTGGTTCATGACTTGGCGAAACGAATTCCCGGAATAGGAATTGCTGAAGCCGATCTTCATCGTGCTGGTGTCGCCGTCGGCGACCTGAGCCATCACACTGTTGGCACAAAGCAGGGCAATGGCGGCAACGCCCAATGACAGTGATTTTGAGAGATGCATTTGTTCCTCCATAAAATGCATTGAGCGGTCATTGCCTCCAAACAACCGACCGCAGCACACTAATATAACTACCATGGTAGTACGTCAAGAGTTGATTGCGCCCTGATTTTGTGACAAGACAGAAAGGCAAATGAGGCTTGCGTCATTTTGGGGCCGGTGACCGTCTGTCAAGAGAAGACGCAAGCGGTTGTTGCTGACGAAAGTGATGCCTGCGTTGGCGGTTCGCTCTGCGAATCTGAAGACAAAAGCGTCTGGATTTGCGCTGTAGGCCAGCAGCACCAGAAACGAGAAAGTGCGACATGACCCAGTTGGCGGCAACTGAAACTATACCGGCATTGCGGGAATCGTGGCGGGAGTGGTTCGATCCCAAACAGCCGATCGTGACGCAGCTCTATCGCTATCTTCGCAGCGAGATCCTGACGCTGTCGATCGCGCCCAAGGTGAGGCTCAGCGAAAAGGACCTTTCGGACCGTCTGGGGCTCAGCCGCACGCCGGTCCGTGAGGCGCTGATCCGTCTGGCCGAAGAGGGGCTGGTTGATATTCTGCCGCAGCGTGGCACATTCGTCTCGCCGATCCGGATCAATCAGGTCAAGGAAGCGCAGTTCATCAGGGAGGCACTGGAGACCGCGATCGCGAGACGGGCTGCAGAAACGGTCACGGACGAGCTCATGATCCAGCTCGACCGGCTGATTGCCCAGCAGGAAGCAGCAATCGGCGTGTCCGATCTCGACGGCTTCTTGAAATATGACGAGGCTTTCCACGAGACTCTCTGCGAACATTGCAGTCTGAACCGTACGTGGAAAATGCTGCAGCACGTCAAAGGCCAGCTCGACCGCGTTCGATATCTAAGCCTGCCCAATAACAGGCTTCACGTCGATGACCTGTTCAACCAGCACAAGGTGATTACGGAGGCCATCCGTGCGCGCGACGCGCAGTCTGCCAGCGCGGCGATGGCACAACATCTGAGCGAAGTCTACAGCACCATAGAACGGCTTATCCGCAGCAAGCCGGAGATTTTCGATCTCAGCGAGGCGCAGGCGTAATCGTGGAACAAGCTCTCAACGCATTGATGGCGGGCTATGAACACATCGACCTGACTCATAAATTGTCGCCTGACATGCCCGTCTGGCCCGGACATCCGCCGATGTGTCACGATCTGTGCGAAAGCTACGAGACCGGCGCCGTCAGCAAGTTTTACGCCGTCTCCCTTGGCGAGCATACGGGCACCCATCTCGATGCCCCTGTGCATTTCGTCGCCGGTGGCGCCTCCATCGACCAGGTTCCGGTCACGCAGCTGGCCCTCAGGCTTGCCTGCCTGCAATTTCCCGAAAGGACCGCCGGTGCGCTGATCTCTGCCGATGACATTGCCTCCTGGGAAAAGCAGAATGGCGCCATTCGAGCAGACGATGCTGTGTTTTTCCATTTCGGCTGGGATCGCTATTTTATCGAAGACCGCGCGCTGTTTCTCGCCGGCTGGCCGGGGCTTTCGGAAGATGCCGCGCTTTATCTGGCCAAGGGGAATGTCAGGATGGTCGGCTGTGACTGCCTTTCCATAGACAGTTCCCGGACGGAGCATTTCCCGGCCCACCGGGTCCTTCTCGGTAACGGCATCCTGATCGGCGAGAATTTTAATAATCTCGGGCGGCTGCCGGCCTTTTCGACCCTCATCGGCCTGCCGCTTCCCATCGCCAACGGAAGCGGCGCCCCGATACGCGCGGTCGCGCTTGTCTGAAATGTGATCACACCAACGTCTCCCGGGAGACAAATGACCGGATACGGCGCGCCCTTTTCGCGCATTACGGCGCGTCGTATGCAAGCGACGAATGCGCACCGAAACGATTGACCCAGAGACGAATTGGTGCTCGGCCGATAATCACGCCATGTTCGGCAAGCGGATCCCCGACATCAGTCGTGCTCAGCGAGAATCGCTGCTACGCCCGAACCGCGTAGGCGATGATTTCACAACGATAACGATAGCCCTTCAGGCGCGGCAATGTGGATGGTATCTTTATGTGCCTCCTTGTAGCCAAGTCAGCATGGCTGAACAACATGGAGGTCGATGTCGAAGTAGCCATGCGCGATCCTGTTGCGCGTGCCACAAATGCTGCGCCAGCGAACAGTGGCGTGCGACTGCGCGAACGCCGGATAGTCGGCGAGAACCCCGCTTGCGGCCTCCCCGACAATCATCAGGCTGATGACAACGGCACGCTGTGTCTTGAGGTCAGCCAGGAAGTCGCCTTCGTCCATGCTGTCTATGAAGATCACAGCGTCAGCCGAACTCTGAGGATGTCCGCCAGCGGGAGCATCGATCAGTTGAATCCTCTCGTTTTTGTTCGACGCCTTGCGACCGCACTAACTGCCCTGCGAAGGTCGACATGCAGTGAGGTCAGCCTCGCACGCTTTCAAAGTGCCTGGACGATAAGCTTTCCTTTCGAAAAGCCTCTCAGCCGGCTCATGCCAGCGGTCAATCGCGGCAGGGCTGAGCACTGCGAAGCCCGCCCGGTTCTCCCGATCCATCATGGTTCTGCGCGTTACGCTAGCTGCCGAAACCATTCTTCGCGTTGACCATGCCGCAGACAATGTTCTGCGGGTACTGCTGGTACATCGGATCCGGGTGCACGAACGACTTGAACTGCGCCGACATCGGGTCCTTGAGCTTGTCCATGACCGCCGCCATGGCAGCCTTGGCGTTCACTTCTCCGACCTTCGCGATGCTGTCATCGAGTACCTGTTGCGCGGAAGCGGTCGAGGCCATAAGGCCCAGTGCCAGCGCGACGTATGCGTATTTCATTGCAAAGCTCCTAGCCACCATATGTCCTGAACTCTTCCTTGGGCGATTCCGGGATAGGCATCCCTGAAAACCCCAGCAGGGTGATCTTCGTCGATCCACTCCTCAAGGCGGTCTGGAAACGGTGGAACCTGATCACGACTGATAGCTTCGACATAGTCTGGCATCGTGACCTTCGATCGACGCAGATGATTCTACATCAGGATTGCAATTTTACACAGCTTCGTGAGATTGCCGACTTGTCCCGCTAGAGTGTCATTCCCCCTCAGCCTGAACCGACCCCTTTATTGCTTCTTCGCCGGAAATGGCATGGGGACGCTTGGAATCCGCCCACCATTCCGGCTCCACTTCCAAATCTCCAAGCGAATGAATGGTCCATAGGAGAGCAACCTCCATCTCGGATGGAAGCGCTTGCTCGACCTTTTTTGAATGATTCAAACGGCCGAGAATGTAGTTAAGTTTGCCCTCGACCAATACGGGAGCAAGCTGGTCCAGCATCGGTAGCAAGCGCCATCGCGCAAAGATCGTCGTGCGCGAACCCCGCTCATCTGGCAGGCATTTCTTTCGGTTCCCGCTTGGACGAGGCTTTCCGCTGACGGCCGCGTGATTTCGCGCGCTCGGTCGGCAAGCGCGGCTGGAGGTCGAGGCTGCGCACAATCAACCGCAAGCAGCCGCCCATTTCCTGCTCGATCCGAGCAGCTTCTTCATTCAACATGGTGATGAGCCCGGCTAAGTCTAATGCCGCGCCGCTCTCGGGGTGCAGCCACGTGCGGCTAGAATTAGCGCTGATGAGCAAACAGCCTGCGCGACTGTTTTCCGCTGCCATGTATTTGACCACGAGTTGGTCTTTGATCGTGGCTTTCAGGTCGGCGGCAGAGCGGTCCTTTTCGCCAATCTTCAATTCGATAATCGCCTCATGTTCCGAGCCGGTAGAGCGAAGGCGGATGTCGGTTTCTTTCTCATCGGCCGTCACCGCCTCCTGATCGACCGTATAAGCACCGTTGGCAAGGGCACGCAGTTCGCGGGCGACCTGCTGGCGCATGACTTTCTCATCATTGATGAGCGCCCAAGCCGCACGGGGCGAGTCATCGCGCAGCAACGCATCGTCGATGTCGCCCAAGCGATCGGTCAGGAGGGTGAACATCTCGTCGCGCGTCAGCGGCGGCAATTCGCCATAGCGATCGAGAGCCACCATGTCGCCCTCGGTGAAGGCGGCTGCATCTGCTTCCTCGGAGGCCCGTTCGCGAGCCATGGCCAATGCCCGGTCTTTGAAGTCGGCAAAGAGCGGATCCTCAGCCAATTTGAGTTTGATTGCCCAACCTTCAGCCCCGGAGGTCGACAAAAGCGCATTGACGATATTGCTACGCCCGCGTTCGGCATGATCGCGCGCGTTGGGCGAGAAGCTACCCACGTCCCGCACAATATCGTCGGAAGGGCGGATGTATTGGTAGGCAAGGCGTGCCAGCCGAAGGAGCAATTCCGGAGTGAAGCCGGACGCCGAAAGATAGGTTTCCTCATCACCATGCCGGTTGCCGAAGAGCGAGCTGAACCAATCCAATGCCGGACCCAATTTTTCTGGTGCATGTGGCTTTAAGGTTTTCTCGAGCGCATCGATGCCATCCGCCGCGTTGAGCCGCATCAGAATCGGCAACCAGATGCTGGCCATCGCATCTCTTGCACCCTCGGCCAGTTCTGTCTTGGCGAGCGTATGGATGTGCGCCGTGGTGTCGGAGTCGCCATGCTGCACGAGGACTTGAACCACCTGGCGAAGCCGGTTCGCGCGGGCGGCTTCATCCTCGTTGCGCCCAAGCCGCCATTTGCCCGCATCTAGCCAAGCACGAAGGCGTGGTACGAAAAGGCGCGCGACTGCGGGAGCACCGTACTTAATATCTTGCAGCATGCCGGAATGGCCCACCGCTGGCTCGTCAAGTTCCGCCGTCAATTCCGTTCCCAGTACGGTGTCGACCGCAGCTGGATGCGCAGTGGCAAATCCTTCCAGCCAAGCGGGAAAGCCGTTGAGTTCGATGGAAACGTAGCGCAGGGCCAATTCGGTCTCGTCTTGACTGAGCTTTTTCGCCCACTGAGAATCTTCCGCCTCGGCGTAGATCCCTGCGAGGCCCAGTTGCCACCGGGTCAGGTACGCACCTTTTTCTTCTTCGGGGCGTTCACTTCGCAAGGTCGGATGGTCTTTGCGCCAGAATGCCATGACCGCGAGGCGCAATCGGTCAGCAACCTCTTTGCCAAAATGCCGCTCGATGAAGCGTCTGTTCCAGCCCGAGGCCCGACTTTCCTCACCGTTGCGCTCCATCGCTCGCCAAAGATTCCAAGCGGTATTCTCAGAACGGTCAGTGGCAAACACCGATTCAGGGTCATTGACGATTTCGCGCCAGAACATCACCCAACTGGCATGGGCTTTCGCGTCGCGGCGTTCATCGTGCTTCCGCCGCTTGGCATCTTCTCGTTGCCAGCGCAGCTCTTCTGGGGCGGGCTTACGCGGCTGCGCAAGCTGGTCGAGGCGTTCAATCAAGTCCGGTAGATCAAGAACATGCGATTTTAGCGAAGCTAGGTGTTCGGTCCAGTCAACATTGTCTTCGCGAATGCGAATGGCTGCTTCGAGCATCATCGTGCGATCTTCGGCAGAGCGGCTGCGATCGGCGAGCGACGCGAGAACCCAACCAGCGTCGACGGCGCCTATATCAATTGCAGCCCCGTGAAACGCCAATCGGGCATAGCGTTTGAAGGGGTCCGTTTGTGGCTGATACGCTTGAAGAAATGCGTCTTCGGCCTCGAACATGAGACGCCGAGCTTCGGCCGGTAAGTCCGAAAGGGCTGCCGCCAACTGTTTGGCCATCTCGGTATGATCGTACTCGCGCTCTGCCAACCGCAACGCAATCGCCGTGGAACGCATCACATCAGGGGTCGTCGTGCCATTCCGAACCTGGCGGAGGCACGTTGCAGCCAGTGCTGGCAGAAGGAACTGCCGCTTACTGGCAAGATGGGGCCATTGCTTCTCGTTCCAGGCGAGCCCCTCCAAAGCCAGTTCGGTAAGCCCGGAACGTAGTGTGTCGAGCGTCTCCGGCGATAGATCGACATGCTCGATCAGGCGAGGGAGATTCCATGAGATACCGCCAGCGGAGCGCTTCTTTTCTGTGATCCGGGTGAGCACATTGTACAAGTGTTCTACGGAGAGGTGGGCTGGGAACAGCCGTAGCAGCGCAGCGCGTGAGAGACGGTTTGGCCAAATTGGCCCGTTTTCGGCCAAGCTGGTGCTGATTGCAGTAAGGCGGGCATCGTTCAAATGGACAAGCGCATCGAGTGCATCAATCCGCTCGCCCTCGGGCGCTGTGGCATCGACCGCGATACCGTAAGCAATATCCGCACAATCGGTCATCTTACCAAGGCCGATCAGGTCCAGTAGAATTTCGCGGATTTCGTGATTCTCGATGCCGCCTTCCCAAAGGCGCTTCACCTCCGGTCCCAAGTCTTTGGTCGCAAAGCGATGGAGCTGGACGCTGGGCACACGCAATCCCCGCCAGCCGCCAGCGCTATGGCGTTCAACATAGGAGCGTAGGGCTCGCTGTCGTTGCGCAGGCGAGAGCGATTCAGGGTCGCCGAAATTCAAGAGAACGTCTGGCTCGCGTCGCAGCAGTTCTTCAAAAATAGCATCGTCGCGCAGGGCCATCCACGCAACAACCGGACGTAGCGATGGCCTAACGACCTCGTCGCCTTGCGTCGTGGTCGTAAACAGAATGCGCTTAATCGACCGGACGGGCACACCCCGTTCGCGCAAGGCAAGAAGATGCTCGGCAGCCAGATATTCGATCACTGAGCGGTGGTGGAAGCGCACCCGACCATAAGAGGCAAAGCCGAAAAGCGACCGCTCCAGCAACGTCGTGCATTCGTCCTGCGTCCAGTCGTGCAGGATGGTTGAAGGATCAAGCGGCGCGTCGGTCGGATCGCCTTCGCGGTCTGCCTCAGCGCTATGGCGCAAGGTAAGCTTGCGGCTCAAACTAGCGGCGAGAGCAAGACGCCGTGCTCCTTTCAATGCCTTGTCGGCAGACAAAGCAGCCCTTTCTCGGCCATCTTGGCGCGGTTTCAACTTCACGGCGATGTCGCTCGCCACTTGGTCGCGATGCGAGCTAATGCGACGATGCTCTCGCCAATCGGCGCACAGTTCGATCAAGTCTTGGGGGCGGCGAACAAAATCCTCGGCGTTGCGTTGCCGGATGTCGGCGAGCAATGCATCGGGATCATCTACGCCTTCCTTGATCGCCATTTGCTTGATCTGACCATTCGAGAGAGGCAGGAGTGCAACGTTGCGCCAATCTCGCGCAATCTGCTCCTCGGAAGATTTCTGCGCTCGGCGCGCCATGACGCTATTCGCGAACTTCTCGCTGGTCGCGGCTTCGTGCGGTTCATCTGGCACCGGCAAAAACTGACGGAAGATTTGCTCATCGACTGGAATGGGGCGGGACGTGATAATAACGCGGACCCGGCCGAGCTGCCCGGCAACCGCTTTGGCCAACCGCTTCAGTGCCTGCTCGAATGATCCGAGGCTAAGCTTCAGCTCATCGATGGAATCGAGAAAGAACGTGGCGACATCCGATTGGGACGCATGCCAAGAATCGAAACGGATTTCTTCATCGTGCGATAGGAGATCGCGCAGGTTGCTGTGTGCAAGGTCTGCCAGTTCAACATAGAAGGCAGGTTCGCCAGCAGCCCAAAGCATTTGCTGCTGCGTGCGGCATTCATACGTTTTGCCTGCCCCTGCTGCGGAAATGATGAGGATACGTTTGGATTTTAGCAGGTCAGCCCAATTCGAGCCCTTGTGCCAGCCCAAATCCATGAGGAAGGCAGTTTGCTCGGCCTCATTGATCTTATCGTCAGGAATGTCCTGAAAACTGCGCTCGATGTCGTTGGTTTCGGGTTCTGTTGCCATGCAGTTCTTCTCTTGTTCAAATAGAACTTAATGCCAACACGGGATTCAGGCTATACCTGAATGGACCTGGAGCAGGTTTCCAGAGCGGCGCTTGATTTGTGTTTTCGGTATCAGCGATTGAATGTCTGTTCTTCACGGTTTTCCGCTGATAGCTGACTGACAGCAAACGGCCCCGTTTTTGTGGGTCAGGAAGGCGCGTCCAAAGCGGTCAGTGTGTGCAGCAGACGAAACGGCCAACATGGTACAAAATTGGTTGCAGAGTCTACAATAACAACCGAATATTCAGATTCTAACACTGGGAGACAGCATGATTTCCTTGCTCCACACACTGTTGGAACTTGGCCATTCCACCTCGAAGAACTTGGAATTCGCCCATTCGCCCCATGTAAAGGTCAGCTATGGAGAAGAGACGATTACCGAGACGAATTTGCTGGAAATCAGGCGGCGCCATCCACGCAAAGTAACACTGCTGACATTTTCAAAATTGCAGGAAAGCAAAAACACCGGGGCCGACTGGGAGTGGCACATTATCGGAAGAGCCTACACGCTGAAGATGCGCGTGCAAGCCAAGAGAATTCATAAGGCCGGTGGAATTGGAAACTTGAAGCAAATGGGCAAAGGAGCCGCCAAGCCGCAGATAGATTTACTCATCGAAGATGCAAAAGCGAACAGCCTCTTCCCTGCATACTGCTTTTATTGTGCCGAACCCCAGAGGTCCTACTGGGTGAAAGGGATCGCAGAAGAAAAAGTCGAAGCATTCGAAACCGGTTGCCTTATTGCGGACGCTGAAACTGTGAAATCAAAAGCGCCCAAAAAACTCAATAAGATCGAAAACGATACTGTTCCCTGGCATTTTTTGTGCGCGAGACATAAGTTCTCGGCGACGCAGGGCCCCTACCTTCAGCGATTGCAGGAAGACCTTCCAATTGAGCGATATATGGAAGAAATCATCCCGTCCTATGAAGGTCGCGCGACCGATATTGGGCTGCCTACGATCTTCCAATTGAACGATTGGCGCTCCAGGCTGGACGAGAGAAAAGGGATATCCCGCACGCCGGAGGCCGTTGGCGAAGAGATCATTCCAGAGGATTTTGAAAGGCGAGGAATAACCAGAATTTTAAAAATCGACGTGCGGCAGCCGGACCTGTTCGCGATAAGAGGCTAACCAACTGAGCTATCGGGCTACGCGCAATCCCATTTATTTGCAATGGTCTCGATCTGGCCTTCGATGATGGAAACAGCCTCGAACTCGCTCAGCAGAAAACTAGATACGGCCACAGATCACATGAATTCGATGACCGGCAAAAATATAGAAACACTCATGGCCCTGGATTTCGAAGCCTCATCTCTATCGGCAGAGAGCTGGCCGATCGAAGTCGGCATATCATGGATTGAAGGCAACCAGGTTCAGACATGGTCGTCGCTGATACGGCCAGCATCGGTCTGGAATCGTGCGGATTGGTCGAGGCAAAGCGAAGCTGTGCATGGGATTTCGATGTCGGATCTGGAGACCGCCCCGACCGTTGAAGACGTCGCCCAACAGCTGATGCCCAAAATCGAGGGCTTTATTCTGGTTTCCGATGCTCCAAAACTCGAAACCCACTGGCTGAGCCGTCTCCTTGTCGCCGCAGGCTGGACACCGTCAGCAAGCACTGTCGAAGACTACGATGCTGTGAGCTTCGCTCATTTTGATGGCCTCGCCCTGGATTTTCTATACGAAAAGCTCGAGCGCATGCGTGTGCCCCATCGGGCCGGCGCCGACAGTGCTCGCCTGGCTTCGGGCTGGCTCAAGGCCTCGCAGGTACGCGAGCAACAGAAAACTGGATAATTCCTCGAATCGAGGCGGTTGCCAATTTGCAGGGTGAAATCGCAAGGTCTGCCGAAGGCAGCCATTCTGAACAACAGTATGCAGAAATCGACCGGCTTCCCGCCTGGCAGGTTTGCGTGTTACGCGATAGCGATCCGATCGTCCGAGTGCTAATCAGGCAGCAACCACGCGAAATGGCAATACCGAACCAGAGCGCTCATGATGCGAATACTCGTTACAGCCGATTGGCACTTGGACTTCTGGTGGCGAAGCTATCGCGATCCTTTTGCGACGTTTAGGTCGATTTTCGATGGGCTTGACGCTCTTGTTTTGGCGGGGGATCTCGCGAACAACCCATCGCAGAACTGGCCAAGGGGTCTGGAGCAGCTGTCACGTCTGATTAATCCGGCAAAGGTATTCATCCTGCCAGGCAACCACGACTATTATCAGTGGCAACTCGATGGTGACGAGCGGCTGAAGTCATTCGTGGAAGATGCCGGGATGCGCTTTATCCAGAAGGAGGCGCTGGAGCTCGGTGGTGTTCGTTTCCTTTGCTGCACGCTTTGGACAGATTTCTGTCTGACCGGGGATCGTGGAGCCGCAATCCGGCAGGCGAGCTATCGTATGACCGATTATGATCGGATCCGGATCGACGGGAGAATGGTGCACCCGGATGATACGATCGGAGTTCATGCGGACCATCTCGAATGGTTGACGCGAAAAATCCAGGAGCCTTTTGACGGTCGTACCGTCATCGTCGGCCATCATGCGCCCAGTCCATGTGTGGCTGGACCTGTCGATGATCTGACGCCTTGTTTCGCTTCCGGTCTGGACGGATGGATTTTGCGGCATAGCCCCGACTTGTGGCTGTTTGGGCATACGCACCGACACCTGAGCGGACAAGTCGGAAGGACGCCGATCGTGAACGTTTCTTTCGGGTATCCGGAAAACGTCAGAGCTGATGCGGAAGCGGATGTGTTGCTGCGGGGTCTGATTGACACAGACAAAGCCGGTCTGTTGGCGCGGGAAGCTTAGCACCGGCTGATCGGCGCTGCGTGGCATCTATTTTTTCAATTCATCGGTAAGGGGAGAGATCAGTAGGCGCCCGATTTGGAAGGCGAAGAGGTCTCCAAGGCATCGCCGCAAGCGGCGAATCGAAAAACCGTCTTTTGTCGCAAAGTCGGCGTTTCCGTGTCGGACGACAATCAAAGTCAAAATTCAAGGGTGGTGGGCCTGGAGGGACTCGAACCCCCAACCAAGCGGTTATGAGCCGCCGGCTCTAACCATTGAGCTACAGGCCCGCCCGGACGTCAGACGGTTTGTCCGGCGCCGCGCCGGCAATGGCTCCCGGCGCGGTTCTTCCGACTACCCCAAATTCGAAACCACGGCAAGCCTCGCCGCGGTCGTGCCTGCGATCCCGCCGAGGCATGCCGACGGGGCGCTCCGCCAACAGGAAGGCCGCGCGTTTCCGCGCCGGGGAGAAGGCTTCGGCGCGCGCGTCGCCCGCTTGTCGTCGCCAGTCGTCAAGGCCACGTGCCGGCGTCAAGCTCAAGCCTCTGAAAAAGGGCATCTCTACCCACCCAAGACGCTGCGGCGCGATGCGGTGGCCATCGACCGCCTTCGAAACAGGTTGTCCGTTGCCGCAGGCAATCCTTGCTGCTACGCAAGGCGGACCGAGGCAGTCTGCTATCCGGCGCGTTGGCGCCCGTTTTGCCGCATTGGCTTCACAATTGCCGGACAAGACTGCGCTCACGGCTTTTTTCAAGGAGGGATTTCCCATGGCCAATCTTCCGGTTCGCATCGCAGCCGCCGGGCTTGTTCTCGCGCTTCCGTTCGCAGGCGGCGCTGCGCTTGCCCAATCCCCGGAAAGTCCGGCGACGATCTCGATCTCGGCCGAGGGCGACGCGACGCTGGTGCCGGACATGGCGACTGTCTCGCTTTCCGTCATCAGCCAGGCGGACGACACGTCAACCGCCATGGCCGACAATGCGAGCGCCATGCAGAAGGTAATCGCAGCCCTGAAGGAGGACGGTATCGCGGAAAGGGATATCCAGACCGCAAACTTCTCCGTCAGCCCGCGCTACGAGCAGGTCAAGGCCTCCGACGGCTCGACGCAGAGCGAGATCGTCGGCTACGAGGTGCGCAACGGACTGAACGTGAAGGTGCGCGACCTTGCAAAACTCGGGGCGGTGCTCGACCGGGCGGTCGCTCTCGGCGTCAATTCGGGCGGCGGCATCGCCCTTACCAACAGCGATCCGTCCGCGGCCGAGGACGAGGCGCGGCGCGAGGCCGTCGCGAAGGCCCTTGCCAAGGCTGAGACGCTTGCCGAGGCCGCCGGCGTCTCGCTCGGCAATGTGCTGTCGATTTCGGAGCAGAGTTCCATGCCGCAGCCGATGATGTTCGCCCGGTCCGATATGATGATGGCGAAGGCCGAAGGCGCGCCGCCGATCGCCGCTGGCGAGAACACCTACACGATCACCGTCAACATGACGCTGGCGATCGAGTAGGCTTTTGGGCGTTTCCAGGAAAAGCGGAAGCGCTCTGCGCGTGCGCTCGGTCTCTCGGGCGTCGCGCGTCTCGACGCCGGCCAGAACTGATCGCCTTCTCGCTCGGGAAGGCGGATGAGCCGTTTGCATCGCCGCCTTTCCAACCGGCCGCCGGGCGTGGATCCGACGGATGGACAGGATCTTCGGCAAAGGCTTCAGCGGAACCTCAGCTTCAGGCCGGCCGGACCGAAAAATCATGGTTTGCGCGTGCTGCCGCGCTCGATGATGGTGGGCAGAATCTGCACATGTTTCACGGCCTTGCGGCCGCCGTGCCTTTCCATCAGCAGGTCGACCGCGGTTTCTCCGATCACGCCGGCTTCCAGCCGCAGGGTGGATAGCTTGGGCGCGAGCATGTGGGCAATCGAACTGTCGTTGAATGCGACGACCTGGACATCCCGCGGGATCGAAAGTTTCGCCTTTTCAAGTCCGCGATAGACCTCGACCGCCGTGCGGTCCGCATAGATCACCACGGCGTCGGGCAGCGGCTTGCCGGTATCCGCAAGCCGAGAAAACAAGGTGCGTATCTGGTCTTGCCCGTCGTCGGAAGAGTCTCTTGCATAGGTCACATAATCCGGGTCGAACAGACCGGCCTCCGACATCACCGAACGGAACGCCGCCAGCCGCCGCGACTGCGGGCCCTGGACGCCCACAAGGGCCGGTTGCCTGACGCCGCGCGTCAAAAGCCATTCGCAAAGCCGGGTGGATGCGCTCCAAAGGTCGACATAGGCGACGTCGACATCGACGGGCCTTTCCTGCGGATGGGCAAGCACGGTCGCAACGCCGAGCGCGCGGATCGCCTCCAGGTGCCCGTCGGGAAGATCGCCGACGGAGATGATGCCGACATTGCGCCCACGGGTAAGCATCGCCGGATCGAATTCGCCGGCAAAGAGCCTTGTCGTCGCCATGCCATAGGCTTCCGCGCGCGCTTCGATGCCCTGGCGCAGGCCGACATAGAAGGGCTGGGAGAGTTCGGAAGCACTGGAAAGAAAGTGCACGATCATCACCGATCGGAGGTCGCCGGGCCGGCGCAGCGCGACTGAGGCGTCTTCCTTGCGGCTGTTGCGCGACCGTCGCATCACATATTGCAGCGCTTCGGCCGTCTCGACCACGCGGCGACGCTTCTCATCGGAGATCGAAAGGGTCGGATCGCGGTTGAGAATGCGCGAGATGGTTGATTCCGCGACCCCGGTCCGCTTGGCGATCTCCTTCAGCGTTACCATGCACCCGTCCCTTTCTGCCCGTTAGTTCCCCGGGACGATCTCCGCGGGCGCTTCGCCGGCCGCGATGATACGCGCGGCAAGCCGTTTTGCCAGTTCGTCCCGAACTCCAGCGTAGTCGGGCGCGGCGACCAGATTGTCAAGTTCGGCCGGGTCGCGCTCCAGATCGTAGAGGTGCGTTTCCACATAGCGCCGGCTGGCGCTGTCGCTCCAGCCGTCGGCGTCTGGATCGGCGACACAGTATTTCCATCGTCCAGCCCTGAGCGCGCGACCGACCTGGCTTTCGCTGATCTGGATGAATACCTCGTCCTCAGGCCGGTCGGTCGGCCTCAGGAGCGACCGCCCCTCCATCGCGGCCGGTATCTCAATGCCGGCGGCGTCGAGCAAGGTCGGCGGCAGGTCGATCAGCGAGGCGGCACGGGTGATATCCCCCTTGCCGTCGAGCCCGGGTCCCGCAAGCAGTGTTGGCACCCTGATCGAGGCTTCGTGACAGGAGCGCTTGTATTCCGCGTTGCGGGTCTTGAAATGGCAGCCATGATCGGAGGTGAACAGGATGATGGTATTGTCGAGTTCCCCGCGCGAGATCAGCGCATCGATGATCCGGCCGAAGGCCTCGTCGAGCCGCGCGACCATGCCCATATAGCCGTGATAGTGCTCCTTCGTCGTGCCGCCCAGCGTGTCGAGGTCGGAAGGGTAGGATGTGATCCGCCGCGCGATCCGCTCCGCGTAGCCAACCGGCGCCGGGTAATTGTCGTGCTGGTTCTGATGGTGCGGCTCCAGGAAGGAGAGGAACAGGAAGAAGGGTTTGTCGCGCGCCCGGTCGATATGGCGGATTGCCGCATCGGCCAGCGCATCGACCCGGTAGCCCGGCAGACGATGGCGCTCGCCTTTGCGATCGAAGAGATCGGTTTGATACGGCCAGGAGGTGAACTCCAGGATATTGGCTGCAAGCCATTCGTCATAGCCGCCCTGCTGACTCTGGGGCACGGGGTCGGTCTCCGCCAGATGCCATTTGCCGATATAGCCGGTTTCGTAGCCGGCCTCGCCGAAATAGTGCGCAAGCGTCTTTTCGCCGGGGGGCAGCGGTATGTCATTGCGGTAGCAACCGGTCGTGGTCGGGTATTTGCCCGTCTGGAAGGCGGAGCGGGCGGGGCCGCAGACCGGCTGGCAGGTAAAGGAGTTGCGGATGAAGCGTCCCTTTTCGGCCATCATGTCGAAATTGGGGGTGAGATCCAGAGGGTTGCCATGGGCGCCAACCGTGTCCCAGCGCTGCTGGTCGGTGAAGAAGATCAGCACATTCGGGCATTTCGTCTTTTTCGTCATGGCCTCTTCCTCACTTCATGCCGGAGAGCATGACACTCTGCACGAAATAGCGTTGCATGATGACGAAGAGCAGGAAGCAGGGCAGGAACAGAAGCATGCCGCCCACGGCTGTGAGATTCCATTGGGTAAAGAATTCCTGGTTGAAAAGGGTAAGCCCGGTGGTGATCGGACGCATGCTCTCGGAAGAGACAGCCACCAGCGGCCAGATGAACTCGTTGAACTGGAAGACGAAGGTCAGAAGCGCCAGCGTCGCGATCGCGGGTTTGAGCTGCGGCAGGATGATATCGATGAAGATCCTGAATTCGCTCGCCCCGTCGAGCCGGGCGGCTGCCACCAGATCATCCGGGATCGGCATGATGAACTGGCGCATCAGGAAAATGCCGAAAGCGCTCATGGCAAAGGGCAGGATCAGGCCCGGATAGGTGTTGAGGAGGCCCATTTCGGCCGTCATCACGTAAAGCGGGATGAGCCGGATGAAGAACGGGATCATCAGCGTGGCCAGCAGCGAAACGAACATCAACCGCTTTCCCGGAAACTCCATCTTGGCAAAGACATAGCCGATCAGCGGATCGAACAGGACATGGAGCAGCGTGATCGTTCCCGCCACGATCAGGGAATTGAGCATGAAACGCGCAAACGGCGCCTTCTCCCAGATCGTCACATAGTTCGAGAATTGCAGGCTTTCGGGAATGACGACCACCTGACCGGAAAACATCTCCGCATCGCTCTGCAGCGAAAGCGACACCATGTAGAGGAAGGGCAGCACCGCCATCAGGACGAAGAAGGCCAGAAGCGGATAGATCAGCAGTTTTGATGCTGTTGTATGATTGTCCTTGCGGGCCATGTCGTCCTCATACGTGCCTGATGTCGCGGTGAAGCAGTTTGAACTGGGCCCATGTGATCAACAGGATCAGCATGAACATGGCGAAGGAGAGAGCGGAGGCATAACCGATGTTGAGCCCCTGGAAGGCGGTCTCGTAGACATGCAGCGAATAGAGCCGCGTGGCATTTGCCGGACCGCCCTGGGTCATCAGGTAAGGCAGCGCCATTTCCTGGAGCGAGGTGATCATGATGACCACGGCGAGAAACAGCGTGGTCGGCATCAACAGCGGCAGGGTGATGTCGCGGAACAGATGGTGGCGCCTGGCGCCGTCCATGCGCGCGGCCTCGTAAAGATGGGCGGGAATGCCCTGGATCGCGGCGATGTAGATCAGCACCGCATAGCCGAGATCCTTCCAGACGGAGACGGCGATCAGCGTCCAGATCGCGGTATCGGGATCGACCAGCCAGAATTGCTGCGGAAGCCCGACTTTGGCAAGCGCGGCATTGAGAAGGCCGGTATAGGGATCGAGGATCGCCCGCCACATCAGCGCCGAGATCACGAAGGAGATGATGTAGGGGAAGAACAGGATTGCCCTTATGCCGTTGCGCGCCCTGACCGGGCCGACCAGAAGCGCCGAGAGCCCGAGCGCCAGAACCAGCGTGAAGACCACGCTGCCGATGGCGTAGATCAGCGTCGCCTTGATCGCCTTGATCGCCAGCCTGTCGTTCAGGATATGGGCATAGTTCTTCAGCCCGACGAAGGCGGAGTCGCCGATCAGCGGCTGTCCGCTTCTGAAGCTCGCCCAGAACTCGATGGCGATCGGCCAGAAGAAGTAGATCAGGAAATAGACGATGGCCGGCGACAGAAAGGCATAAGCTGTCAATGTCCGCCTGGTTTTGTAGGTCATCCCGTCATTCCCCGCTGGAAAGCGGCATGCCCCGGCGCAACCGGCGACCGGGGCATGCTCCCGTTCATTCGTTGGCAAGAATCGCGTTGGCTTCATCCTCGGCCGCGGCAAGCACCTCGGCCGCCGGTTCATTGGCGAACAGAACCTCGTCAATGGCGCCGTTGAGCACCTCATCGATGGCGGGATTGTATTTGCCGGCCTGGCGCAGCTCGAGCGTCACGTCGCGCGAATAGGGAAGGCAGGCGCCGAACTGGCCGAGAATCGGATCGGCCTGCACTTCAGGGTCGTTCAGCCAGGACTTGCGCGGCATGGTCATCGAATATTGCAGCGAGGTGGCGACCTCGACATCGACGGCCGTGAGGCGCTTGATCAGGTCCCAGGCCTGTTCGGGATACTGCGCATCCTTGGGGATCATCAGGCTGACGCCGCCCTGGATCGTCGCCTGCTCGACTTCCTTCAGCGAAGGCGCAACCGCCCAGTTGAGGTCGGGATTGCCGGTGCGAATGGGGTTGATGTCCCAGGGGCCGGTGATGATCATTGCCGCGCGACCGGCGGTGAAGAGCCGCTGCGGGCCCTCGTAATCGGCGCCGGTGACCGGAACCGGGGCCGAGCGGTCCTCATGGATCAGATCCGACAGAAACTGCACGCCCTCGGCTGCGGCCTCGCTTCCGAAGGCGATCTTGCCGGTCTCGGGATCATAATACCGGCCGCCGTTCTGCATCACCCAGGGCATGGAATAGGCCCAGACCGCATTGGGCGCGAAGCCGAAGACGCCGTTCCTGGTGGTCGCCTTCGCGATCTCCCGGAATTCCGCCCAGTTCGTCGGCGGATTGTCGTAGCCCGCCTCCTTGAGCATGTCGACATTGTAGAGCAGGGTCGCGCAGGTCAGGTGGATCTGGACGCCGTAAAGCGAGCCGTCGACCGTGTTCTTTTCGACGGAAGCATCCTGCCAGTCGCCGGGATAATCGAATTCCGCCCGATCGCGCGCTGCAAGATCGTCGAGGTTGTAGAGCAGGCCCTGCTGGGCGAATTCCGGCACCCAGGCGCCGGGTTCTGCAACGAGGTCGGGTGGATTGCCGGCGGCGAAATCGGCCACCAGCTTGGTGCGCAGGTCCGGCCACTGGTAGCGCTCGAAGGCGACGGTCCAGCCGGGATTGTCGGCCTCGAACTCCTCGAAGACTTCAAGATAGGTGTCATAGCCGTGGCCGGCATTGAAATAGATGCGGATTTCCTCGGCGCTTGCCGCGCCAGCCATGATGCCGGACGCAATCAATGTCGCGGCGCTGCCCTTGAGTATCGATTTCAGCATTTTGTCCTCCCGTGCTGAAAGTTAGCGGAGCCTTCTCTCCGTTTTCTGATCAAAGAAGAATGCCCGCTCCGTGGGGATGGCGAGCGCGACGCTGTCTCCGGCCGCCGTCGTCCTGTGGCCCTGAAGATCGACGCAGAACTCGGTTCCGTCCGCAAGCGTCGCATAGCCGTAGGTGACGCCGCCCAGATGTTCGACAGCCCGCAGACGGACCTCCGTTCCGCCGGCGCCGAGCCGAAGGTGTTCGGGCCTGATGCCGAGTGGGCCGCGCCACGCGGCCGGGACGAAATCCGGTCGGGGCAAGGGTGGGCAATCAATCCCGGTCAGGCGGATGCCGTCGGCTTCAGCCTCTGCCTTCAGAAGGTTCATTGACGGGGATCCGATGAAGCGCGCGACAAACAGGTTTTCGGGGTTGTCATAAAGGTCGAGCGGCGAGCCGACCTGCTCGATCCGCCCGGAGCGCAGCACCACGATACGGTCGGCAAGCGTCATCGCCTCGACCTGGTCGTGGGTGACATAGACCATGGTGACCCCGAGCGTACGATGAAGATCGGCAAGCTCGAGGCGCATGCGCGTGCGCAGTTCCGCATCGAGATTGGAAAGCGGCTCGTCGAAGAGAAACACCTTCGGGTCGCGCACGATCGCCCGCCCGATTGCGACGCGCTGCCGCTGGCCGCCGGAAAGTTCGGATGGCTTGCGCTCCAGCAGATCCTCAAGACCGAGGGTGCGGGCGGCGCGCTCGACCGTTGCCTTGATCTCTTCCTTCGGCTTTTTCGCGATCTTGAGCGCATAGCCCATGTTCTGGCGCACGGTCATGTGCGGGTAGAGCGCATAGTTCTGGAAGACCATCGCCGCGCCGCGCTCTCCCGGGTGACGTTGGCTGACCTCTTCGCCGCCGATCAGGATCTCGCCTGCGCTCGCATCCTCAAGGCCCGCGATTGTTCTGAGCAATGTGGATTTGCCGCAACCGGATGGTCCGACGAATATGCAGAATTCGCCGTCCTCGATCGTCAGGTCGATGGCGGGAATGGCCTCGAAAGCCCCGTAGGATTTGCGTAATCGGCGGAGTTCGATCCCGGCCATTCTGTCTCCTCCCTCGCCGCCGGCGGTCCCTCCACGAACTGTCCGACGTGCGTTAGTAAGCTTTAGTAAAGTTTTACATGACGAAAGTCAAGCATGCTTCTATCCCGTGCGCGCTCGCGAATGATTGTGCCGGACATGGAAGAAACGACGCCCGCGCCGATCAAGATCCTGCCGGTCGCACGGCGGAAGACGTTGGGTGGTCGTGGCGCATTGATCTGGCTCAAGCAATGCGTCCGCCTGGCGGACAGTTTGATGCTGCGCCTCCCTTTTTCGGGTTCTTGCTTCTAGAAGCTGAAACGGAGGAAGCAGTGCATCGACCGGGAGGAAGTATGCAGCATAATGAACACGAAGCGCGCACTGTCATGCGGGGCCGGCATTGGCCCTGTTCCGGCGGAAGGCAGATCTGATGGCCGAAAGACGCAAGACAATCTTGTCGACGGTTCTTCTGGCCGTTGCGGCCGGGTGTTTTCTCGTCGGCGCAGGCGTCACGGTCACCGATGTCGCCATGCGCGCGCTCTTCGGACGCAACGTTCCGGCGGCGATCGAGCTCACTTCCTATTCGATCGGGCTGGGCGCGCTGTTGTCGATCCCGGTCTGCTACGCCACGCGCACCCATGTCTCGGCAAAGCTGATGTCGGAACTGATGCCCAGTCGCCTGTCGCGGCCGCTCGGCCTTCTCGGCGCGGCAGCCTCGGCGGTCTTCGCCGCGCTGCTGCTTTGGATCGTTGCCGCCAATGCGCTTTCCAAGCTCGGGTCGCCGGAAACGACGCCCGATCTGCGACTGCCGATGCCGCTGCTTCTGGGCATCGTCACCGCCGCGCTGGCGGCGGCCGCGGTAGCGGCTCTGGTCGGACTCTGGCTTGAGTTCAAAGGCGGGGGGACAGGCGAATGAGCGGGCTTTTCCTCGGCGGCGCCGGCTTTGCCGCTGCCATCCTGATGATCTTTCTCGAAATCCCGGTCGCTGTGGCGCTCGGCCTCGTCGGCATCACCGGCACGGCGCTGATCATCGGCGTTCCCGGCATGGTCGCCATGGGGGCGACGACGGTCTGGGACAGCGTCACCAACTACACGCTTACCATGCTGCCGCTGTTCGTGCTGATGGGCAACCTTGCCGCCCGCAGCGGGCTGTCTTCAAGCCTCTACCGCTCGATGGCCGTTCTGATCGGCCACCGGCGCGGCGGGCTTGCGCTCGCCACCATCGGCGCATCCGCGGGCTTCGGCATGATTTCGGGCTCCTCGCTCGCCACCACCGCCACCATGGGCCGCATCGCCCTGCCGGAAATGCGCGCGGCCGGCTACACGCCCTCGCTTTCGGCCGGATCGGTCGCCGCCGGCGGCACGCTCGGCATTCTCATTCCGCCATCCACCGTGCTGGTCATCTATGCCTTCATCGCCGAACAGTCGATCCGCTCGCTGCTGCTCGCGACCGCCGGACCGATCGTTCTCGCCGTCCTGCTTTACTGCCTGGCGATCTGGCTGCCGATCGCCTTCGGCTGGTCGAAAGCGCCGAAGCGCGACAAGGCCGGCACGGCCGAACGTCTGGCGGCGATCCGCGAACTCGTTCCGCCGACGGCAATCTTCGGCCTGATCATGGGCGGGCTTTATACGGGCATCTTCACCGCCAATGAGACGGCCGCCGTCGGCGCGGCGGTGGTGCTCGCCTACGGGCTCCTCTCCCGGCGGTTGACGGCGTCCGGCTTCTTCGCCGCCGCCACCGATACCGCGCTCACCTGCGGTGCGCTCTATCTGGTGCTGATCGCCGCTAACCTGTTCAATTTCTTTCTGGCCCTTTCCGGTCTGCCCTTCTCGCTCACCGGCCTTTTCTCCGGCATCACCGGCGAGCCGATCCTGGTAATCCTGCTGATGCTGGCGATCTATCTGGTGCTCGGCACGCTGATGGACAGCCTCGCCATGCTGCTTCTGACCGTGCCGCTGTTCGTGCCGATCGCGAGCAGCGCCGGCATCGATCTCGTCTGGTTCGGCATTTTCGCGGTCATGGTCGTCGAAATGGGGCTGATCACGCCGCCGGTCGGCATGAATCTTTTCGTCCTGAAAACCACCAATCGCGAGATTTCGATGGTGGAACTCTGGCGCGGAGTAACCCCCTTCGTCCTGGCCGATCTCGTCCGCGTGTCGGTGATCATCGCGATCCCGGCCATCGTCACCTGGCTTCCGAGCCACGCATTCTAGTTTCGCGAACTGTCATCAAGGGAGGAAGAATGATGTTCAGACTTTTGTTAAAGGCCGCCGCCCTGGCGCTGGTTCTCGGGGCGCCGCTTGCGGCCCAGGCCCGGGAAATGCGGGTCTCCTCGCACGAGCCGCCGCAGGGCTTTTATTCCGCGCAGATCCTGCAGCCCTGGATCGATGCGGTCAATGCGAAGCTCTCGGAGGGAAATGCCTTCAAGCTCTATCCGGGCGCCATTCTCGGCGCGCCGCCGGCCCAGGCCGAACTGGTGAAGGCCGGCGTCGCCGACGTCGCGCTGGTGGTGCCGACCTATACGCCGGGCCTGTTTCCGATGTCGGGCGTGGTCGAAGTGCCCGGCCTTGCCCGAAGCTCCGAGCAGGGCACGCACATTCTGAGCGCACTCTGGGACAAGGGAGCTCTGGAAAAGGAATATGCCGACTACAAGGTCATCGCGCTCTTCACCACGCCCGGCTACCGCCTGTTCATGGCCGGCAAGGGCGTGACGACGCCGGACCAGATGGCGGGACTGAAGCTGCGCACGCCCTCGCAGTTCGGCTCGACGCTCTACGAGATGCTCGGGGCCTCGGGCGTCTCCATCCCAGCGCCGCAGGTCTATGAGAATCTCGAGCGCGGCGTGGTCTCCGGCGCCGCCTGGGTGATGGATGCCTACAAGACCTTCCGCCTCGACGAGGTGGCGCCATCGATCACGACGCTGAAATTCACCGCCCAGCCGATGGCGATCCTGATGAACAAAAGGACCTATGAGGCCCTGCCCGAGGCCGACCGCGCCGCGATCGACGCGATGTCGGGAACGAGCGAAGCGGCAAAGATCGCAGCCACCGTTGATGCCGCCGACGCCGCGATCGAGGCCGACTATCGCGCCGCCGGCAAGGTCGATTTCGTCGTGCTGAGCGATGCCGACACGGCTCTCTGGAACGATGCGCTTTCGGGGGCCGCCGACAAATGGGTCAGCGAGCAGAGCGACGCGGAAACGGCCAGTGCCGTGCTCGAAGACGCCCGCAAGGCCTCGGCCGAATAGCCTTCGACGATCCGCGTCCGCCCAGCGGACGGGCGCGGATTGGTTCTCAGAGCAACCGGTTTCACCGGTTATGCTCGGGCCTCAACACACTTTTCTGTGGGAGAATGACCATGGCAATCAATGCACTGGGCTATCTCGGCGTGCGCTCCGACCGGCTCGACGACTGGTCCGATTTCGCCGGAAGGCTGCTCGGCATGCAGAAGATCGATCGCGGCGGCAAGGCGATGGCCTTCCGCATGGATGACCGGGTGCAGCGCCTCCTCGTTTCCGACGAGCCTGGCGAAACGCTCGCCTTCCTCGGCTTTGAAGTCGAAGACCGCGACGATCTCGAAGCTTATGCGGCGAGGCTCGACAGGGCCGGCGTGAAGGTGACGCGGGGGTCTCGCGAACTCGCCGACCGCCGCTTCGTCGGCGATCTCATCCACTTTGCCGATCCTGGCGGCAATCGCGTCGAACTGTTTCACGCGCCGATGATCGCGAGCGACCCCTTCGTGCCCGGCCGGCCGATCGACGGCTTCATGACCGGGCCGCTCGGCATGGGCCATGCGGTGCTGCATGTGACCGACATCGCGGTGATGATGCCGTTTTACCGCGACCTTCTCGATTTCCATGTGTCCGATTACGGGCTCGAACCCTATGGCCTCTATTTCTTCCATCTGAACCAGCGCCACCACTCCTTCGCCATGGTGGGCTCCGGAAAGCTCGGCTTCCATCATTTTATGGTTGAGTTCCAGAACCTCGACGATGTCGGTCAGGGTTACGACCTTGCCGGGCTCGAGGAAGGGCGGCTTGCCTATACGCTCGGCCGCCACACCAATGACTACATGACCTCCTTCTACGCCAACTCGCCGTCGGGCTTTTTCGTCGAGAACGGCTGGGGCGGGCGGCTGATCGATCCGAACACCTGGGAGCCGCACGAGACCCATGACGGGCCGAGCTACTGGGGCCATGAACGACTTTACCTGACCGAAGAGGGCGGCCGCAAACGGCTGCGCGACATGCGCCTCGACGCGGCTGCCAGGGGGCGGCGCGCGCCGCCGGTGGCCGATTGCCCCTGGCTTTTCGGTGAACTTGCCAAACGAAAGGGCTGAACATGGATCATTTTGACGTTGCTATTGTCGGCTATGGACCGGCGGGCGCGACGCTCGCCCATCTTCTCGGCCAGTGCGGGCTGAAGGTCCTGGTGCTGGAGCGCGAGACGGCGGCCTATCACCTGCCGCGCGCGGTGCATTTCGACGCCGAGGTGATGCGCGTCTTCCAGTGGATCGGCATCGCCGAGGCGATCGAGCCGCTGACGGCAATGCATCCCGGCATGCGCTTTGTCGATGGCAACGGCAAACTGCTGCTCGACTGGCCGCGCCCGCAAGGCACCGGACCGCAGGGCTGGCGGGCGAATTACCGCTTTCATCAGCCGGACCTCGAAAAGCTGTTGCGTGACGGCCTTTCCGCATATCAGAACGTGACCGTGCTCACCCGCGCCGATGTCTTTTACATCGAAGATCGCGGCGGCCATGTCGAAATGAGGTACGAGGACATGAGCCGCGGCAAGGTGGAGCACGTGACGGCCGGTTATGTCGTCGGCTGCGATGGCGCCCGCTCGATCGTGCGCCGTTATATCGAGACCGGCATGGAGGATTACGGCTTTCACGAGCGCTGGCTGGTGGTCGACGTGATCCTCAACCAAGACAAGCCCGAACTCGGCGATCATTCGATCCAGTATTGCGTGCCCGAGCGCCCGGCGACCTATGTGCGCGGGCCCGGCCTCAGGCGGCGCTGGGAGCTGACGGTGCTCGACGACGAGGACAGCGTCGCCATCACCCGGCCGGACAAGGTCTGGGAGATCCTGGCGCCCTGGCTGCGGCCGGAGGAGGCGGAACTCGAGCGCGCCGCCGTCTATGTCTTTCATTCCCTTGTGGCCGAGGACTGGCGCAAGGGCCGGCTTTTTCTCGCCGGCGATGCCTGCCACCAGACGCCGCCCTTCATGGGCCAGGGCATGTGCGCGGGAACCCGCGACGTCGCCAATCTCTACTGGAAACTGGCGCTGGTCTGCCAGGGCAAGGTTCAAGGCGCCGCAGCCGAACGGCTGCTCGACAGCTATGAGAGCGAGCGCAAGCCGAATGCCCGCGAATATATCAAGACCGCGGTGCGTCTCGGCGGGTTGATCAATACCTGCGGCACGAAAGAGGCGCTGGAGGCCGCCCTTCCCGCTGCCGATGGTTCGGCGCGGATGGAGAGCATCGCCCCGCCGCTCGGCCCCGGCCTTGGGCGCGGCGAGAAGGCCGGCCGCCTCTTCGGCCAGCCGCGTCTCAATGACGGACGGCTGATGGATGAGGCGATGCGCCATCGCTTCGTCGTCGTCGCGGAGGCCGACCTTGTCGAAGGGCTCGCCCTTCCCGAAAGCGTCTGTCTCGTCACCACGAAAACATCGCCGGATGCGGGCGAACACCTCACCCGCCTCGGCGCCCGCGCTGCCGTCATCCGCCCCGATCGCCACACGCTCGGCGCGGCCGACAGCCGGGCCGAACTTGAAGCGCTATTGGCGCTCGTCCTCCCCAACCCCTCTGAAACGCCTCACCCGGAAATGGTCTGATACATGAAACTCTGCTCTTATCTAATCAACGGAAACGCAAGCTACGGTCTCGTCACCGACAAGGGGATCGTCGATCTTGCCCCGCGTCTGCCGGAAAAGACGCTGCGCGCCTTCCTCGCGGCGGGCGATCTCACCCGCGCCGAGGCTTTTCTCGGCGAGCCGGCCGATTTCGCCTTCGACGCGGTCGCGCATCTGCCGGTCATTCCCGATCCCGACAAGATCATCTGCGTCGGCCTCAATTATCATGCCCATGTCGAGGAAACCGGACGGCAGGAAACCGTCAATCCCGTGCTTTTCGCCCGCTATGCCGGCAGCCAGATCGGCCATGGCCAGCCGCTGATCCGCCCGAAGGAGAGCATCGAGTTCGACTATGAGGGCGAACTCGCGGTGATCATCGGAAAGGAGGGACGCCGAATCCCGGAGGCCGAAGCGCTGTCCCATGTCGCCGGCTATGCCTGCTACAATGACGGTTCGGTGCGCGACTGGCAGAAGCACACGCACCAGTTCATGCCCGGCAAGACCTTCGCCGGAACAGGCGGCTTCGGCCCCTTCATGGTAACGGCGGACGAAATTCCGGACCCGACGAAACTCCACCTCCAGACCCGGCTCAACGGCCAGGTCGTTCAGGACACAGACGTTTCGCTGCTGATTACGTCGATCCCGAAGCTGATCGCCTATTGCTCGACCATCCTGCCGCTCCTGCCCGGCGACGTCATCGTCTCCGGCACTCCGGGCGGGGTCGGCGCGCGGCGTACGCCGCCGCTCTTCATGCGCGACGGCGATGTCTGCGAAGTCGAGATTTCCGGCATCGGCACGCTCGCCAATCCGGTTCGCGACGAAGTCTGAGGCGCTGCGGCGGTCGGTTGAAGGGGCAAGGCGGCTGATCGGCACCTAACGATCTCCCCCCAAGGGGGAGATTGAAGGCGGCTGGCTCCGCGATGCAAATCGTCTTCCGAACGAAGTGGCAGGGCAGAATCCGCTTCAACACCCATTGCCCGCATGCCATATCTTCACAATGGATGACCCGATGCCGAAACGGCCGCGCAGGAATGAAGGTGTCCGCGCACTGACGCGCGGTCTGGCGATCCTGCGCTTTATCAATGCCAGGGGTGCCGCGCGGGTGGGCGAGATCGCCCGCGCGCTCGACATTCCGCGTCCGACAGTCTACCGCCTGCTCGAAACGCTGGAGGAGTCGGGCTATGTGGCGCTGTCGCCGAGTTCGAGCCTCGTCAGGGTCACGCGGCTTGCCGCGAGCCTTGGCGATGGCTATGCCGCGACCTCGGAGCTCTGCCAGGTCTCCGGCCCGATCTTCGCCGAATACGCCGCGCGGCTTGTCTGGCCGCTCGATCTCTCGGTTCATGACCATTTTTCCATGGTGATCCAGGAAACGACGCATAACCGCTCGCCGCTTTCCATCGACCGCGCCATGACCGGCTATCGCATGCCGATGCTGCGGACCTCCGCCGGCCGCGCCTACCTCGCCTTCTGCCCGGAAGGGGAACGCCGGCATATTCTCGAACATCTGAGCCGTCTCGGCGATCCGGCGGACCAGCCTTTTCTCGCGCCGGTGTTTCTCGATCGCATGCTGGCGGAAACGCGGGCGCGCGGCATCGCCATCCGCGACGGCGGCGAGTTCCGGCCGCAAACCGCTTCGCTCGCCGTGCCCATCCTGACTGCCGAAGGCATTACTGGCTGCGTTTCGATGATCTGGATCCGTTCGGCGATGACGACGGAAAAGGCCCTTGAAACAGGCGCCGCGCCGCTTGCCGAAATCGCGGCGCGGATCGCCGCTGCCCTCAATGGCGCACCGGACTGACCGTTTATTCGTCCGGCCCGGCAAACACATCGGCGATGCCGGAGTCGAGCGGGGTGGCATAGGTCATCACGATATAGCCGAGCACGGAGTAAAAGCCGACCGTTGCCATCAGGTCAAACACGGCGGGCCGCCCGAACGCTTCGGCAAGCGCTGTCTCGATCGCGGGCGAAAGCCGATGCGTGTCAATCAGCATATCGACGGCGCGGGCGAGCAGCCCGTCCTCGCCTTCCGGCACGGCGCGAAGGGCCGCGATGCGTTGTGCTGAAAAGCCGAGCTTTGTTGCCCGATCAACATGGTGGTTCCACTCATAGGCTGCGCCGAGGCGGAAGGCGACGCGGAGGATCACCAACTCGGAGCGTTCCGGTCCGAGCGCGCTTTCCTGCACCACATGTCGGCGAAGCGGCGCCCAGGCGCTGAGCAGGTCCGGATGATGCGCCATGGTGCGATAGACGTTCAGCGTGCCGGCGAAACCATCCTTCATGTCGGCGATCTCCGCCGGCCAGTCGCGGTCCTCAAGCGGCGGCAGGGTCGTTTTCTCGGTCATGGCGAACGGCTCCGTTTGATGGCGCTGAGGCTGGGACGCGACAACAATCGCCCTTTGCGCGCGGGAAGGACAGGTGCAAATGCGCTCTGTCCGTTCGGCGGACATGTTGTCCGGGCCTTGCCGCCATCCGTTTTCCGTGATCAGCCGTCCTACCGGCAGATGTTCATAGAAAATGATGTCATCGCCGGTTACCGAAAGTCGGCAGGAAGCCGAGTTCCGTTTCTTCCCCCCGGCCGAGAGCGGTCCTTCAGGTCGCCCAGTTCAAGGCCGACCGCGCGGGCGACGATCAGCGCCTTTTCGAGCTGGCAGTTCGGCTTGCCGGCCTCCAGTTCCACGATGAACCGCTCGCCAGTGCCGGCGCGACGCGCAAGCTCGGTTTGCGTCCAGCCGCATGCTTTCCGTCTAGCCCTGACGAGCGTGCAGAAATCCCGTGCCGACCTGATCATGTCATCTCCCGCTGCAGTTTGAAGCCGGCTCGGCTTACCGTACAGGAAGTTTCATGAACGCCAAAGAAAACTTACCGAAAGGGAAGTTTTGAAGCAAAAAGACTATGTCTTCCCGATCGGGATTTTTCTGATTCGACAAACCCCGCAGGACCGGGTGACAAACGCAATCCCGGAGAGGCGCCGCTCATTGCGAGGCGTGCGGGCGCGAGCATACCGCAAAGTCCCCCTCGAACGGCCCGGAAGCCGGATCAGCCGGCTGTACCGCCATCGAGGATCTCACGCTTGCCGACATGGTTGGCGGGGCCGACAAGCCCTTCCCGCTCCATGCGCTCGACCAGCGAGGCGGCACGGTTGTAGCCGATCGACAGGCGACGCTGGATATAGGATGTCGAACACTTCTTGTCGCGCTGGACAATCTTGACGGCCTTGGCGAAAAGTTCGTCGGCATCGTCGCCGTCGGTCGCCATTTCGGTCGCATCGAAAACGGCGCCATCTTCTTCGCTCTCTTCCTCCTCCTCGTCGACGACGACGCTGCCGAGATAGGTGGGCGTGCCTTGCGTCTTCAGATGGTCGACGACCTTTTCGACCTCGTAATCAGATACAAAGGGGCCGTGAACGCGGGCAATCCGCCCGCCGCCCTTCATGTGCAGCATGTCCCCCTGCCCCAGCAGGTATTCCGCGCCCTGCTCTCCGAGAATCGTGCGACTGTCGATCTTGGACGTGACCTGAAAGGAAATGCGGGTCGGGAAATTGGCCTTGATCGTGCCGGTGATGACGTCGACCGAAGGACGCTGCGTTGCCATGATCAGGTGGATGCCGGCCGCGCGCGCCATCTGCGCCAGACGCTGGATCGTGCCCTCGATCTCCTTGCCGGCGACCATCATCAGGTCCGCCATCTCGTCGACGATGACGACGATATAGGGCAGCGCCGAAAGATCGAGTTCCTGGTCCTCGAAGATCTGATCGCCGGTGGTGCGGTCGAAGCCGGTGGGCACCGATACCATGATGGTCTCACCCGACGCGCGCGCTTCCGCCACACGCTTGTTGAAGCCGTCGATATTGCGAACGCCGAGCCGCGACATCTTGCGGTACCGATCTTCCATCTCGCGCACCGCCCATTTCAGCGCCAGAACCGCCTTCTTCGGGTCGGTCACCACCGGCGTCAGAAGATGCGGAATGCCGTCATAGACCGAGAGTTCCAGCATTTTCGGGTCGACCATGATCAGCCGGCATTCTTCAGGACGGAGATGGTAGAGCAGCGACAGGATCATTGTGTTGATCGCCACCGACTTTCCCGATCCCGTTGTTCCGGCGACGAGAAGATGCGGCATCTTTGCGAGTTCGGCGACCACCGGTTCGCCGCCGATGTTCTTGCCGAGGCAAAGCGGCAGGCGGAAATCCGTTGTCATATAGAGGCGGCTTTCGAAAAGCTCCCTCAGATAGACGGTCTCGCGCTCTTCATTCGGAAGCTCGATGCCGATCACATTGCGGCCTGGAATGACCGCGACGCGCGCCGAAAGCGCGGACATGGAGCGGGCTATGTCATCCGACAGGTTGATCACCCGCGAGGATTTGACACCCGGCGCCGGTTCGAATTCGTACATCGTGACCACGGGACCCGGACGGACATCGATGATCTCGCCCTTGACGCCGAAATCCTCCAGAATGCTCTCCAGCAGGCCCGCGCTCTGCTCCAGCGCCTCCTGGCTGAACTCGTTGGCCTCGTCCGCGCGCGGCGTTTGCAGCAATTCAATCGACGGGAAGACGAAGTCGGTGACTTCATGCCGCGCCAGAACATTGAGGGGACCGCCGGCACGCTCTTTCCGTTCCGGCTCGGCGTCGAAATCGTCCTCCTCGACATATGTGGCGATGCTTTCCGTCGGCCCATCCGCGAGCGCTTCGGCGGATGAAACGTCCGGAGCGTCGTCCGCGTCTTCCTTGAGGTCCGTCGGCATTGATGGCTCATCCGACGCTGCCTTTTCGCCAGACCGCGTCGGGCTGTGCAGGAGAACCTGCCGGTAGAGCGAGACCGGCGATGGCCCCTCCCCGATGCTTTCTTCCTGCTCGTCGAGGATGGTTTCCACGGCGTCCGAGGTCGCCGTCCATGCCGGGTTCGTCAGGTCGGCCTGCGCCGCTTCGGCGTTACGGTCGGCGGGTTCGGCGTCCGCGCTTTCTTGAGGCGGCTCCGTCCCGACCGGTGGTTCCGCCTGTGTCCGCCCTTCCGCCGGGCGGGCTTCCATACCGCCAAGCGCCATCATCTCGAATGCCAGCCCGTCCGGGAGATAGGAGAAGCAATTGGGTTGCGCGCGCGCTGTCGCGCTCAACGTTTCGGGCGTCGCATCATCGGCGGCGCTTGCATGGTCGGTCTCGTCCGATAGAGCCGTATCGATATCGGCGTCCCCCGAAAGATACCAGGGGATCGACGGAGCCCAGTCTTCCACGGCTTCTGTGGTATCGACCGGTTCCACCTCGGTCGGCACTTGTTCATCCTTCGCGTTCCAGGCCTGTTCGCCGGTTGGGGCGCCGCGCGCCGCGGTCAGTTCTTCCGCGATACGCTCCTGAAGCACGGTCGCCGGCGAAGGGAGATGCGGTCCGAAAACCGCCTCTTCCGTTTCTGTGGCGGCCGGCATCGCCGGCTCGGGATGTTTCTTGTGCGGGGTGCGTGTGAAGCGGACATTCGGACCCAGCACAAAGGGACGCTGCCAGGTCGGAAGGCGCTCGGGGTCGAGAATGGCGGCTTCCGGATTGCGTCGCGCGGCCTCGCCGGTCTGGTCGGCTTGTGCCTCGGCGTTGTCCGTTTTTGTCAAATCTGCGTGTTTCGATTGCAGGCTGGGATAACGCGAAATAGGCATGCTGATGAAGACCAATCTGAGAGCTGTCACACGGCCAATGTGATAGGAAAAAAACCTTAACCACTCGTTTCGCTCGCGCGAGATCGCACGATCTGTGCGTGGGCGCGCCGCTGATTCTGGAGACCCTCCTGCCCTCACCGCCGGGTGTCTCCGGCAAGCGCGGTCCGGTCAACCTGTTTGGGCCATGTGGCTGAGAAATCGCAAAAGCCCATCCATCGCGCTGAAGCCGACAGGACCTCGCCGGCCGTCGCCAACCGCCTGGCCTTCTCCTTTCACTAACTTGGCGGAACCTGAAGAGCCTCTTTAGATTGCAGAATATAATAAGTACGCGTTATAAGAGTAGAAAAGATCGAAAGACCCGGGCCGCTTCGGGCGCGAGGCCTTCGTCTAGACTGCATCATTATGCGGGGTCTTATTTTGGATCTGCGAAACTTGAAGTAATTCAAGTGTTCGGTGAAAAGCAACTTTCATCCGGAAATTTCCAGTCTGTTTTGGAGAGCTGCAACTCTTTCAGCTATTTCGATCATGGAGGGGGAGCGGTTCGCGGCGTAAGGCTAATGATGGGAAAGGGTGCGCTAATCGCTCTTTATAAAGGGGAGTGAGCCCCGACGATTGGTGCCCACCTGTATCGGAATATCGGTACTTTTCAGGCCCCGAAAACGGGATTTTCTGGATGAGCTTCATATCCATACGGCGTGCTTCGAGTTGCACAAGGGGCTGCGGTTGAAGCTCCGGCGATAATCACTCTGCCTGAAAGTTCCAACGATGAGATGATGTTGGAAACCAGTCCTGTGAAAGAGCTTCAGTTTTAGCTTTGTGATATCGGCCACCCTGCCACTTATTCCCGTTGCCCGGAGGCACGCAATGATACTCCCTGACCGAGGCGCGCCACATCATATTAAATCGGCAATAGCTTCTCACCGATCATTGTTGTCTGTGATCCGTCGCTGTTCTCTGCGTGACATCGAGGTTATGCCAAATAGGCTTTCGGATGCTCCCCTGCCCCGGGGCTTCCTCCCTCGATGCCGACGGGGGAGAGTTTTCAATTGAAAACATCCCTGCCCCATCTCGCCGCGTCAATTCTCTCTCGCCACGAAAAGGAAGGCAGCAAGCCTGAGGACGGTTTGCTCGAGGAGACGGAAAAGAGTAGCAGAGCATGGCTGCATCGCCGTCACGTCAGTTTCATGGCTCCCGCCATCGCCTTGTCCCGAAGAACCTCCGCATGAGGGGAGCCTAACGGCAGACGAGGGCGGGAAGGTCGTGAACGGCGAATAGGAAAGACCTGGGGTGCGAGGCGACTGTACGGACCGGCCGCGTCTTTCCGATGTGCGTTCAGCGTCCCCGCAATGAATCTCGAAAGCCAGGGCGGCAGCCGGGCGGCGGTCGGATGAAGGGCGTGTTCCAACGCTCAGCCCCAAGACTTGCGTGCCGATTGAACGGTTGGACGTCGCGAAGCCTGCATTGCCGAGGACTATCGCGCACGCCATGGCTCTGTGCCGGCGGATCTGGATCCAAATGACCTTGCTCTGAATTGCGAACATCGATCGATCTCCCTCTGAGGCAATAAATGCGCAGGGCAGGCCGCGCGAGGGCTCTTGATATCGAAGTCTGTGGGTCATCATCTGGCACGTGGCCATGGCCATGGCCATGGCGCTGCCTATAGCGTCGACGCCATCGTCGAATCAGCATACTCGGTTCCGGGACGGTTCTCGTGCCTCTTTAGGCGATCGGCTCGTTCCTTTTCGATGTCGCAGCCGGCGGATCGCCCGCCGTGCTCGAAGAAGTGGCTGGCGCCGAACGCCAGATCTTCAATGCACATGCCTTCGGACATGCCCGCGCCGCCGGCGATATCCGGCGGCGCACGACCAAGGCTGGGCGTCCGCGGATCAATGGGCAGGTCGAGCGCCACGCCGTCAAGGCCGCCACAGTCAAGCGCTTCTGCCATGTGAACCGCGAAGAAACCGGGCAACCTCTCGCCGGCTTGGCCACAGCGCGCAGCTTTTCCCGCAGGCCCAAGATCCTCGAGATCCTCACGCGCCACGGGTTCGACTGCGGAGCGCGACCATCAAGGCCGCATCGCTTCGACGTCACGTTGCTCCATGTGATGGCGCGCCTCAAGAAGGCGGCGGTGTCGCGAAGCCAGGTTCAAGATGAGGCGCAGGCGGCGCATTCCGGTCCGGGGAGGTGATCGCTGGCGACGCAGCAAGTCGTTCGCTGGTCCGGTGCAGCAAGGATGAAGTTCCCGAAGCACAGGACCGAGGAACATGCCCGGTCCGATCAAAAGCCAGTCGCAGCGCTCTTTCGTTCCATCATAAACAGGGACAACCGGCAGGCGTCGGCTACCTCAGATGTTTTCAATTGGAAACTTTCGCTGTGATCATGTTCGCTACGGCGCATCCGCTGTCACCGCAGGGACGCCTGCTTCAGGCTCCCGACACTTATGGTGTCTCGCGTCCGCTAGCCCCGAAGGCCAGCCGCCTTGCTCATGCAGGGCGTTGCCTCAATCCGATGATGGCTTCGGTCTGGCTCTGCAGGACCTTTGGTGTATGGGCCAGGAGGTCTGCGTGCTCCCGTTAACCATTCATTAACGAAAAACCCCTTGCAGAATCGGTCCGAGTCATGCAGCGTTGACGCAAATAAGATGAATTCGGATAGGAAACCGTCAGATGAGCGAAACGGCCGCATATAACGCGATCGGCGACACAGCGGCAAAGATCGAGGATTATACGGATCGGCTGTCCGCCGAACTGCAGGCGATGCGTCACCGCATCTATCCGCCGGAAGCACGCAAGCAGTTCACGCGCACCTTCTCGACCCTTGATCTCGTCAAGCTGCTCAATGTGCCCGAAAGCACCTTGAGGGCAATGACCATCGATGGCAAGGGCCCGCAGCCTTCGCGTGCGGATAATAACCGGCGCATCTACCAGGTCGGTCAGCTCCTCGAACTCCGGCAGTTTCTGGCAGACCGCCGTCCGGACGATGCGCTGAGGCTATGGCCGCGCCGCAAGGATGGGGAGAAGCTGCAGGTCGTCGCCACCGCGAATTTTAAGGGCGGCAGCTCCAAGACCACGACCTCGATCCACCTGTCACATTATCTGGCGCTGCAGGGTTACCGTGTGCTCTGCATTGACCTCGATCCGCAGGCCTCGATGACCTCGATTTTCGGGCTTCAGCCGGAATTTGACGTCGGCGAGAACGAAACCGTCTATGCGGCGCTGCGCTACGACAATGAGCGACGCGCACTCGCCGATGTCATCCGCGAAACCTATTTCCCCGGAATCGACCTCGTTCCGGGCAATCTGGAACTGATGGATTTCGAGTTCGATACGCCGGCCTATCTCGCCCAGCGCGAGCGTGATGAACTCGGCCTGTTCTTCGAACGTTTGAAGAATGCGATCGCCTCGGTCGAGAACGACTATGATTTCGTCGTGCTTGATACGCCGCCATCGCTCGGCTATGCGACGCTTGCCGCGCTTTACGCCGCCACCGGCCTGATCGTCACGGTTCATCCGGCAATGCTTGACGTCGCCTCGTGCAACCAGTTCCTGATCATGATTTCGGATCTTGCGGATACGCTTGCCCAGTTCGGCGCCCGTTTCGACCATGATTTCCTGAAATTCCTGATGACCCGGGTCAATCCCAATGACGGCCCGCAGAAATACATGTCGGGCGTGATGCGTCGGCTCTTCGAGGACGATGTCCTGGTCTACGAGGCGATCGAATCGACGGCGATCGCCGGCGCCGGCGTCGCCAAGAAGTCGCTCTACGAGCTGGAAAGCGGCGAAGTCGGGCGCGAGGCGCTGAAACGCGCGATCGAAAGCGCCGACAATGTGAATGGCGAGATTCTCGCCCTTCTGCAGAACGTATGGGGCAGGGCGCCATGAAGAAGAACATTCTGAAAATGATGGCCGAGGCCAATGACGCGGAAAACAACCCGCAGTCGCCGCCCGTTTCGCCGCTTTCGCGGTCCAGGCGCGGCTCGTCCGTGGTCAGCAATGTCGGCAAGGCGCTCAACACGCTGTCGGAATCAAGCAGCATCGTGCTGGATCCGTCAAAGATCGACGCATCGCCCTATCAGGATCGTTTCGAAAGCGATAGCGAGGTCGGCGAGGAGATCGAAAGCCTTGCCGCCTCGATCCGGGCGGAAGGGCAGAAGATGCCCGTTCTGGTCCGGCCCCATCCGAAAGAGGAGGGGCGCTACCAGCTTGCCTATGGTCACCGCCGCCTTGCCGCCATCCGGCTTATTGCCGCTGAAAGCAAGACGCCCTCCGAGGTGACGATCAGGGCCTTCGTCCGCCCGCTGGACGACCGCGAACTCCTGGTCGAGCAGTCGCTGGAAAACGGCGTGCGCGAGAACCTGACCTGGATTGAACAGGCGCTCTGGGCGGCGCAATTGCGTGAGGCCGGGTTTTCGAGCGTCGCGATCGAGCCTGTGCTCGGCCTTTCCAAGACGCCGATTTCGCTGATGCTGAAAGTGGCCAACGCGATTCCGCACAACGTCATTTTCGCAATTGGCCGCGCCAAAGGCGTCGGTCGGCCGAAATGGATGACGCTTGCGGAAGCCTGCCTGAAAGACGGAGAGGAAGCGGTGGCGCGCATTCGCCCGGTTCTTGAAACCAATGCCTTCAAGTCGGCCGACGCCGCGCGCCGCATTGATCTTGTCGTGAAGGCGGCGCGGGGCGGCGAGGACAAGCGCCCTGAAAAATCCGTGCGCGAACTGGTGGCGAATGGAAGGACCGTTGGCCGCATTGCGACCGGGGGAGGTGGCACGACGATTTCGATCGCCGGGCAGGAAGCCGGCTTCGCCGAATGGCTTGCAGAGCGCATGGACGCGCTTGCGGAGGAATATTTTTCATCAACCGCCGGCGCGAATCGCAAAGACTAGGAAAGCGACGCCTGGCGGCCAGTCACTGAAGCAGCAAAAGGAGAGAAACAGACAAAAGAAAAGGCCCCCAAACGACAAGCGTCCGGAAGCCGATAAGTTCTTAGCACCTACTGATTCGCATTTCCGGCCGGTCCCGTCAAGAGGCTGTGGTTCATTTGATGAGCCGCAGGGGTGGATTCTTTTGCCTTTTTGAAAGGTGAAACCATGGAAAATGCGATAACCACGACGCCCTTCGGGCGGCGGCCGCTGTCGCTCGCGATGCTTTCAAGCCAGAAAGCGGCGCGGGAAGCCCCGAAAGGGGCGCGGCTTAACAAGTGGAAGGTGTTTCATACCGTGCGGGAGGCGCGGGAGGCGCTGGGGGCGAGCGATCGCGGCCTTGCGATCCTGAATGCGCTCCTGACCTTCTATCCCGAGAACGAACTGTCGGAGGAAACCGGCTTCGTCGTCTGGCCGTCCAACGAACAGCTGATCGCGCGCGCCAACGGCATCTCGCCGGCGACACTTCGGCGGCACCTGGCGGTGCTGGTCGATTGCGGCTTGATCATCCGCCGCGACAGCCCGAACGGCAAGCGCTTCGCCAGGAAGGGCAGGGGAGGGCATGTCGAACAGGCCTATGGCTTCGACCTGTCGCCGCTGGTGGCAAGGGCGGAAGAGTTCGCTTCGATGGCCGAAAGGATTGCCGAGGAGCGCCGGGCGCTGAAATGCGCGCGCGAACGGCTGACATTGCTGCGCCGGGACATCGTCAAGATGATCGAGGCTGGCCTCGACGAGGGCGTGCCAGGCGACTGGGCGGCAATGAGCCAGATCTATCGCGCGATCATCGACCGGCTGCCGCGTTCGCCGGACCTGGCGACGGCGGAGGATATCTGCGATGCGCTTGCGCTTTTGCATGAGGAAGTGCGTGACGCATTGGAATCGCACGTAAATTCGCAAAAAACGAACGCCAATGAGTCTCATACTGAGCGCCACAAACAGAATTCAAACCCAGAATCCCAATTTGAATATAAATATGGCTTAGGAAAGAAAACAGAAGCGAGCGGCAGCGCCGGCGAAACCGACAATCTGCACAGCCTGCCGAAGCGGGAACTGCCGCTGGCACTGGTGCTGGATGCCTGCGAGGGCTTTCGGGATCTGGCAAAGGGGGGATCGATCCGCAACTGGCGGGACTTCCTGGGCATCGCTGAGATCGCCCGGCCAATGCTGGGCGTCAGCCCGAGCGCCTGGCGGGAGGCGGCCGAAATCATGGGCGACAAACAGGCCGCGATCACGCTTGCCGCGATCTACCAGCGCGGAGAGGCCGTCGTCAGCCCCGGCGGCTATCTGCGCAACCTGACGGAACGGGCGAGGGATGACCAGTTCTCCGTCTGGCCGATGGTCATGGCGCTTTTGAGGGCAAGGATCGAGGCCGGGAACGCGACACAAACGCCAAAACCCGATGACGACGGGGCAGGGGAGGGCGCCGGCGATGAAAGTCTCTCGATTTCGCCCGCTTTGGCACGCTCATTGAAGAAGCCGCGGCGATGAACAGGGGAACCGTCGCCATCCGACGGCAGCGTCGCTTGTGAAAACGCTGGTGACGAACTATATATGACTACAGTGGTCACCAAATAGGATTACAATAATGAGGGAAATTCAGCTCAGAGATGCGAAGGCAACGTTTTCTGCTGTTGTCGATCAGGCCGTGCACGGTACGCCGTCGGTGATCACGCGGCGCGGGCGTAAGGAAGTGGTCGTCTTGTCCTATGAGGAATACGAAAAACTTGCGCATGTGCCCAGTTTCGGTCGGCTTCTGGCTGCCTATCCAGGCGAGGACGATACGATTCCCGAGCGCGGAGATAAACCCGGACGTGATGTCGCGTTTTGATGTATCTCATCGATACAAATGTCATTTCGGCACTTGCGCCGTCGAAACGCGGAGGCGACGCGGCGCTGATCGGGTGGCTTGACAGGGCAAGCGATGCGCTTTTCTTGTCCACTGTGACGGCTGCCGAGGTGCGGGCCGGGATTGCCAAGGCGGAACGGGAACAATCGACGACGAAGGCAGAGCGCTTGCAGGCGTGGTGGCAGAGCATCGAATATCTTTATGGCGATAAGATCCTGTCATTTGATCTTCGCTGCGCCCATGCCGCAGGCGAAATCCTTGATGCCGCCCGCGCCCATCAGCCGGGCTTTGCCGATATCGCCATCGCCGCGACTGCAAAGGCCCACGGGTTGACGATCCTGACCCGCAATCTCCGCCATTTCGCACCGCTTGGCGTTCCGGTGCATGATCCGTTTCAGTCGCTGCCGGGTTGAAATGCCTTTGTCGGAGGTGCGCGCAAAAGGCGACCGTCTTCCAGGCCGATGCGCGTCGACCAGCGGTCCCTGATTGATGGCCCCAGCGCACTCGGCGACGGTCGACCAAGCAGCGAAATCAACGCGCACATGACGTGGAGCTTCCAAGCTTCAATAGGTTCGGATTGCCGCTTAAAATGGACTTGATTTCGCTTTGGGACTCTTGACGAATTAGAGCAATTCCAGGTGAAGCGGAAAGACTCCAGAGCAGATTATAGCCCCGCCGCCTTGGTGAGATTGACGCGGAACCGGTCGCGCCTGCGCTGATAACGCCTTGTCATTTCGGCCGATGCATGGCCGAGCTGTTTCTGGACGTACCGTTCATCGACCTCGGCCGAGGAGGCGAGGCCGGCGCGCAGCGAATGACCGGAGAACAGTTTTATCCGTTCGGCCTCCGGCAACTCGCCGCGAATGCCGGCGGCGAGAACGGTCTTCTTGACGAGGCGGGCAATCTCCTGGTCCTTCAGCCGTTCGGGACCGACGGCCTTGCCCTTGCCGGTGACCCGGCGGAACAGCGGGCCGTGGCCGATCCTGCCGAGCTTCAGCCAGGTTTCCACGGCATGGACCGGGCAGGTGAGATCGGAGGAGCCGCGGCCGATCTCCACCTCGCGCCAGCCGGTCTTGCCGCGCAGCATCACCAGCATGCCCTTGTCGAGGATTTCGATCCAGCCGTTTCCGTCCTCGGTCTGGTCGCGGCCGCAATCGAGCGCGACGATCTCCGAGCGGCGCAACCCGCCGGCAAACCCCATCAGCAGCATGGCGCGATCGCGCAAACCCCGGAGCGTGCCCCGGTCCAGTGTTTCGACCATGGCGATCAGCTCTTCCGGCAGGATCGCCTCCTTCTGGCGGGGCGGCGCTGCATGGCGATTGCGGATGCCGGCAAGCACCGTGGCAATATGGCGGTCGCGGCGATCAAGCGTGAGGCCGCGCTGCATATAGTTCCACGTGATCGCCGAAAGCCGCCGTTCGATGGTGGAAACCGCGCTCGGCTTTGTCCGTGGCGCGGCTTCGCCTGCGGCAAGCGCCGTAATGTAGAGCCCGACGATTTGCGGATCGGGGGGCAGGGGCGCAAGCCCCTTGCGCCGGCACCAGCTTGAAAAATGCGCCCAGTCGGCGGCATAGGCGCGCCGCGTATTGGCCGCGCTCGAGGCGTCGACGTAACCGCGGGCGCGTTCGACCAGCGGCGCGAGATGCCCCGTCACCGCGCCCGACGTCCCGGACGGCTGCAATTCATAAGCGGCGCTCGTGCCGAGAGACGGGCTGGCGTGCGGATCGGCGTCGTTTTCGGGCATTGAGGGCCTCAAAATCGGGGTTTTCTCTATAATGAGCATTATGAACGATAATGCAAGATTATCATTCATAAAAAGATAACGACAGGCAGTGCGGATATTGCTGAAACGGATGGCATAAACCGCACATCCGGTGTAGCGTCTCCGGCATGGATTCGTTGCCATTCGCCCCCTCATCAATGCCGATCCGACTGTTCAGTCTGCCGGGATGGTCGCGGTCGCGCGGCCGCGATGTATCGGAGGCGGATGCGGCCTTTGCAGCCGGCATCGCCTTGAAATCACTTGATGATCTGGTTCAGCTGGATCCGGTCTGGGCCGGCTGCTGGCGGTCGCGGCAAGCCCTTAAATGTGCTGCCGTTGCCGTGCGGCTGATGGGCCGAAACGAGGACGATCACGCGTTGCGTGACGCGGTTTTGCTGACTGCCCCAGGGGATGATCCCGGACCGGCCGGAAAGCTGTTTTTGGTCACGAAAAGATCGCCAGGTCGATCCGGTGGTGTCACCACGAATTTCGTAAATGAGCTCGCGGACTTGTTGGCGCTCGGATGGGATGAAGACCTTGCGGCAATTCCTGATCTGGTCGATGCTGCGCTTCAATCCGGGCGGGCGGCTCCCTTCGCGGTGGCGGACCTGATAACGGCGATTTCTGCCGTTCGCCCGGACGCTGAAGTGCTGGCGTTTATGCTGGCCGACAGTGTCCTGGCGCAAAAACTCAAATGGCCAAAACCTGTCCCGCTTCTGCTGTCCGAACGCTACGGTCCAGCCTTCCGCACCATTGGGGGGAGGGGGCGGGTCCGCCCCGGCGAAGTGGCGTTCGCCACAGCTATCTGTTTGGCTCTGGTTGACGCGATCGATTCAGCCTTGCGGTCAGCAGCGGAGATAGCGCGTCGCGCAGATCAGCTTCTGGCCGTTGCTCCCAAACTGCGTACCAAAGGTGCCGAACCGATCATTCGTAGCTTGCTGGATGAAGATGCGGTCCTGGCTTCGGCCCCGGGCATCAAACTATCTCGTTGGGCAAGCACCCGGATGTTCGAGCGGCTTCAGAGTTTTGGCGCCGTGCGCGAGCTGTCCGGCCGATCGTCGTTCCGGATCTATGGATTGTGAGGATGACCGGAACGAGCCCCGCGAAGTCAAGACAAAGAACGCGATCAAGTGAAGGAGACGAACGTCTGCTTGATCGGGAGTTGAGGGATCTGCCGGTGGAATTGCGGTGGCGGGAATGGATGATGCGGGTCGAGGCAGTGATTTTTGCCTCGGCTGAGCCGGTGACGCGTGAAATGTTGGCGCGCGTGGTCGGAAAGGATTGCAGCATTGACCTGATCATTGATGACCTCATCGAAGAGTTGCGTGATAGGCCTTATGAGCTGGTCTCCGTGGCTGGTGGTTGGCAGCATCGGACCCGAGTGGCTTATGCGGAGGCGATCCGGGCTTCTTGCGCGCCGACGCGATCTGCCGCTGCGGTGCTGTCCGAGCATGAGTCCATGGTGCTGATGGCAATTGCTTATTTCCAGCCAGTCACACGCGGCGAGCTGTCGAAGATCTTTGGCAAGGAGGTCAGCCGCGATCTGATCGGATCGCTGCGTGGCGCAGGGTTTATTTCCTCTGGGCCGCGCAGCCCGACGCCAGGGGCGCCGTATACCTATGTGACGACGAAACATTTTCTGTCGGCCTTCGGCATGGAGACATTGCGGGACCTCCCGGACATGGAGGCGCTGGAGGATGCAGGGTTGTTGAGCCGCAATGCTGTCAAAGAGGAGGTGGCCGATTCACAAGGCGGAGCCGCCGATGAGGAGGGCCAGGAATCGCACTCTATCGAGTGAACGGAACTGGCTCCGAACGCTTCAGGATCAGCTTCGGAATGATGGTAAGCATCGAAAGAGCCGTTGTGACAGACAGCCGAATACTCAGACCTTGTTGGCCAAGTGTGAGAGGTCGAACGCCGTGAAGGCGCCGAGAGCCCAAACCCCAAAAATGAAGCCTACCATTTGAGTGGCAAGCGCAAGCCGGCGCCATGTCGTCAGAACGTCTCGATATCAGTGCGTTGATCTCGATCCGTGACAATGAAATGTTACCAACAGAATTCAGTCGGCAAATACTGAAAGGGTCGAAGAATGAATGAACAACCGCCGGTGCCGACTATTGATGGCATCCTGTCCGGCCTCGTTTTCGAGGGACAGGGTTATGAGTTCAAGGCACTCCTGAACCTGGATGATAAACGTGGAAAATCAAACTTCATCGATGATGTCGTGGCGTTCTTGAACGCTGGACCTGGGTACTTGATCGTCGGCGTGCATGAAAAGAGGGGAGTCTTCTCGCGCTTCGAGCCAATGGAGGGCGATCGCGATGCCCTACAACGCCGCATCACTTCAATCATTCAGGACAACATAGACCCCAAGCCATTGGGCGTTCATGTGAAATTCCTCGATTTGGACGCGGGAGGGTTCATTTTGTGGCTCGATCTCCCTGACCATCGCCTGCGGCCTTATCAGAATAAGATTACCGGCGGCTTTCATTTACGCACCGGTGCGCAAAACACGCCGATCCCCCGTGACCAACTCCACGCGCTGTTTACACCGATCGAGAAGCTGGAAGCCGATACCGTACAGCTAATGGAGCGTGAGAATGCGGCTGTCGAGGCGCGTGACATCATGCAGAACGACGGCGCAACGCTGCATATCGCGATCGTGCCACAAGAGCATTATGAACGGGAGCGGGCGCCTTTCGATCCCGGGCGGGGTGTTCTGAAAGTGATGCGTCATTATCACGGGGAGAGCCAGGGTGTTTTCAAAGGGTGTGAGAATGGCGTCGAGGCTCGGGACGCGACGTTCCAAGAATGGCGATCAATCTCGCGCTTCTTTATCGGTGATGATTGGCTCGTCCACTCCTATGTCTCCCATCCTTTCTCTGTCCGGGATGGGGAGGGACGACTAACAGTTCATGAGTTTCGCGAGGAGTTCGCTCGACACTTGCGTGATATCCAGCTCGTTCTGGACGATTCTGGCATCCGAGGACCATATGGGGTTCTTCTCGCGGTGAAGAATCTGCGCCGCAATCCAAAACTTGAATGGGCCTTTCCCAATGCCAGCGCTGCCAGTCTCGGTCGGCCGATGCGGGTTGAACGCGTGGATGAACAAGGTCTCATTGATCGGTTCTATGATAAGGTCAGAAGTGTTTCGGTCTATGGCCGCTGACGATCGCGTGTCGAGCGCCCTTGACGAATCGCAGCGGTAGCGCAATTGTTCCCGGTGGACCGTGGTTCCTAACCTGTCGCCAAGTTAAAAGCCGCACTTCTCTTATAAGATGTACGCCGAATCCTGTCCCTCGGCTGCTGATTTAAATGGCGTCCAGCTGCCGAAGCGATGAGGTTTCGCCATGCACTTGCTTGTCCATGAATCCGATCTACCCTTCATCAAGGAAAGCCTGAGAAAGTCTCATCCTGAGACACGGCCGACGCACCGAATGGAGGCGGCCGCAAAAGGCTTAGGGTTTTCAACCTATGCCAGCTTTCTGACGTCGATAAAGAGCGGCCGCCTACGGATAGACGTCGATAACGAAATGTATTGTGCCGCTTTAGGTGTATCTGCCATCATCGATGGCGAAAAGCGCGCCCGATATCTTTCGCGCTCCGTGGCTCGGGCAATGCTTCGCAAGGTGCTTGATGAGAATCCAGAGCTGACGCTACGAGGTTTCGACTCGATCTGGCATGGCGGCCGTGATGAGTTGCGGAAGCCGAAGGAAGAGCGTGAAGCTCTGTTTGCGGACAGACGACGCGAAGCCTACAATGACGATTGGGCGGCAGACCAGTTCGAGTTGGCACTGATCTTCCTTTCGCGGCAGAAAAGGACGAAATCGTTCAATCGCCAAGTTGGGAGTTACGGCTTGAAACATCGTGCCGAAGACTTGTCGCGGGCGTTCGGACTGTTCACATACTTGGGGAATTATGTTTCCAACGGAATGCTTCTTGCCGCTGCCTTTACTACAGGATTTTCAGTGAAACGCGTCGCCTACGATTCGTATAATGCCTATCTGAACATCTCCATGCAGACCGTGAACGCGGCACGAGGTTACGAGCGAAACTCGCGGATCGAGGAAAATCCGGCAATCGTTCTCTCGATGTACGCGCCAGCTACTGATTTTGAACCTGCGTATTCTGGATAGCGGCGGGATCGACCAAAACGCTGCTCCGCGCCCCGAAATGATTTGTATCAATGATGATCGAGGTTGTGTCCGGGAAGGTCAGGTCGGCAGTATTTTGCCTTGGACCAGCCTTTCGATGAATCCTGCGTAGATAGGGGAGGCTAAATGTATAGTTGCTTGAAAGTAGGCCACACGATTGCGTATTTTTCCTATGGCGCATACCTTCATCTCTATCAACTACAATAGTATAGAGGATTCTGCATGCATATTCTTCAACGCGTAGCGAAGACAACCAAGGTAAATGGCAGTGGCGTACCCTCCGACGCTGAGTATGACGTTGTGGCTGGCGTCTGGCGCGGTCAGGAGGGATTAATCGCCTTTGATCCGGAAAGCGAGATGAAGACCAAAAAGAACGATCTCGAGACCGGTGAAGATCAAAAAGGCGAATGACTTTGCTGGCGGAACGCGTGGAGGTGCTGATCTTTTCCAGTTTGGCCGATCTGTCCACCGATCGTATATGTCATCATTTGGCGGACATGAACGTGTCCTTTCTCCGGATTAACCGCGAGCAGCTTTCCGAGTGGGGGATTACGATTGATCCTTTGGCGGCCAGTATGATTTGTCGCCATGACCAGAGAGAATGGCAGGTGGGCTCGGGACTTCGGTCGGTCTGGTGGCGGCAGCCCACCTTTCTCAGAAATACGCCTGGGCGAGGGCTGTCTCCGTCAGAGCAATTGGAACGGTCGCAATGGGCTGCCTTGATGCGTGGGATGATGCTCTTCGATCAGGCGGTCTGGGTCAATCGGCCGACAGAGACTTATAACGGCGAAATCAAGCCACTGCAGTTGCGCAAGGCGGCCATGCTTGGATTCGCGGTACCGAAGACTAGGATAACCAACGACCCGCTGGCGGACATTCCGCACGTCATTGGGGACAAGGTTGCACTAAAGAGCATTGATACCGTTCTTTTGTTCGAGGGTGACGTACAGCATTTTGGGTACACGACGATCATTGATTGGAGCGAGTGCGCCGACGAAAGCTTGCGAGCAGCCCCTGCGACATTTCAGGCTGTCCTTTCTCCCAAAACGGATCTTCGAGTTACGATTGTCGGAAAGCGGTTGTGGTGTGTTGCTGTGACAGACGGTGGTGCGGCAATCGAAGGCGACTGGAGGCTTCGACCGAAGGCGGTATTGGAGTATCACGATTATTCTCTTCCCCCAGAAATCGCCGACCGTTGCCTGAAGTTGGTGGAGCAATTCGGGTTGGAATACGCAGCGATCGATCTGGCTCTTTCGAAAGATCAGTATTGGTTCATTGAGATAAATCCGACTGGGGAGTGGGGCTGGCTCGACCGAGGAGGTCGAGGGATTTCAAATGCTATTGCGGAGGCACTCGCTTGTCGTGGTCAACCTTCCTGAATCCGCTCTTGCCGGATTTCTTCCGGATATACCCTATTAATCGGAAGCTTCTGAAAAGGATGGAAGTTTGGCAAACGCACGAGGCTTTTGCTGATATCCGAAAACTCGGTGATGACGATCTTAAAAAGTATATCGAGAGCGAGTGGGTGAGAGCCAAGGAACTCGATGATAAACTTTCAAAGTTGACTGCGACACTATCGATTGCTCTGACTGTTGGTGGCGCAGTGGCGAAGACTGTTGTCGATGGTTTGGCGCCATCGACGATAAAGTACATCGTTTTGGCATTGCTGTTTGTATCGATGCTGTTCTTTCTTTGGGGGGGCGCTTGTCGGCTTCCAGGGTTTAAGACCAAAACCTCGATATGGCTATGGATCGAAATATCTCGCAATAATTGCTGAAGGCGGAGCGGGTGGCCGTCAAGCAATGGAGAATGCCGCTTGCGGGTTTGAGACAGTCAACCTGGTACGCGCAAACGAAGCATCTTTGGCAATCGGCCTGATCCGCAACGGCGTCTTTGCCTTTGCCATTGCAATGGCTGTCAGTTTCATCAGTCCCTCGAAAGGTCAGGAACCGGCTCCAGCTTTGCCAAAATTCGAATTGGTCGTGGTACAGAGCCGTATTGTCGGATTCGAAGCCCGTAATCCTCGCGACGATGCCTCTTGAGCTTTTCTGGATCGGCCTGTTGGTCAGAGGTTTATCATTGATGGCGAGCAACACGGTGAAACATCACAGCGCAGACGGCTACCAAGATCTGAAAATGCAGCGCGCGGAACGCGGCTCGTCAGGACAACCGCCGCGTGCCCCGTGCTTATTCTTTTGACTGAAGCCCCTCAATCTCTCGCCGTTGCTCGGCATGTTTTTCGGGGTTCTGTGCCCTCAGTTTCTCGAGGTTGAGAACCTTCCAACGAACGGCCGGCAGATCAGCCGCTTGTGGCAACCCGATGGCTTCGAAATCTGGTTCGCCGTCGTGGAGTGACAGCAGGAAGCGCATCGCGTTGTCGTCAAGCTTTGCGAGGATATCCGCCGTCATCCGGTTCCTCGCTGCCTTCAGATCGTCGAGGCCGACTGGCTCGATCGTCATCCCCTCGAACTCCTTGACGAAGGCCTCGTCTAGCGTTGCGAGCGAAGGCCTGACCAACTCGTGCGGCGGGCGGCCGGAACTGCCAACGTAAATCAGAAATGTTCGAAACAACGCGTCGCTCAGCCCCTCGTTTTCATAGAGCAGTTTTACGTCGAACAGATCACGCGGATGCTGCCGGTCTACCGCCGCATGGAGCTTTCCGCCAAACAGGTCCTCGAACGAAACGACCTGCATTTCGGCGAAGCCGAAATTGTCCTCTACGGCCGCGCTCACGCGTCGGCGTTCGGGTGGATGGACAGTTCCGCGCGCAACGGGAGATGTCTCGACCTTGATTTCGGCAATGCCCTGCCGGACGAGGAGGCGGGTGTGGTTGTTGCCGCCGCCGGCGATCCTCTGGACGTTCACGCCCCGCAGGTTGCCCATCAAGTCTTCGCGGATGTGCTCCAGTGTCGTGTCGATATTTTTCAGTGTCGTTTCGCGATCCTCAATCGGCAGATAGGTCAGGTCGATATCGACCGAGAGCCGCGGCATGTCGCGATAGAAGAGGTTGATTGCCGTTCCACCCTTCAGGGCGAAGGCCTCGTGGCGGGCGATGAATGGAAGGGTCCGCACCAAAAGGTCGACCTGGCGCATGTATTGGTCACGGGCCATACTGGGCCTCCTTTGGCATCAAGTCATTCGGGACTGTGATGCGATAGATGGGGTGCAGCCGGCCGCCCGGTGTCAGCGCCCGGTCGCCCTTTCCGAGATCGACAGAGGAGACGTCGATGTGCCGGCGCCAGGCATGATTGTGCTTGTCAGCAAACACGAAGAAGAGGCGCTTGGTTTTGACGCTTCGGCACAGGGTAAGGAGCGTCGTCAATAATCTCGGGCGCAGATTGGCAAGGCTCTCGAACGCCACGTCCACCTTGTGGTAGCTTTCGCCCTTTGGGACTTCGTCTAGCATTTCGAGGATCGCGCGCTCGGGTGAGGACATCGGCATTGGCCAGCGCCATGGGCTTTGTGCCAGCTCTGGATCATCGTCGTTGGAAAGGTCGAAATCCGCGTTTTCGACGCCGGTCGCCCCTTCGCCGAACAGGACGTTACTCCTGGTCTTCACGTCGGCGTCCGTCCGCAGCTTCGATAGCCATGTCGGGATATCGGATCCATAGAGATAGAGGGTAAGTTCGCGGCTGAACGAGAGGTAATGAGCATGTCCCCGCAAGGAGAGGGAGCTCGCCCCGCCGACATGGAACTCATGCCGCATGAGCCAGACGGCTGAGAGCAGGGGTATCTTCCAGCCACCGACAGCTTCTGGATTGGTATCTGAGGAGAATGGGCGGCGGTACACGCCCGACATGACTGGCTCGAGCCAGCCCTGCTTGATATAGCCAGACACGGATTGTCGCGAGATGGCATGGCGGGCCATCCATTTCGAGTCTACCAGGAAGCCGGGGGGGACTTGCTGGAGAAGTTGCTTTAGCTTTGTCTCTGGTTGTCCATTCATGTTTGACGTTATGCCACAAAATTAAAGCAGGTGCGAATGAAACTTTACAAATAAATCAATTTGTCAATTCTGAATTGACTATTTGTGTCAACTGAAAAGTGACGTGAGAAGTTTGATGCTCCCTCGGCGTAACGGACTCGGATCGCCCTAGACGGTTCAGCGCAACTGTGCAGTGTGCTCGCATTCTGGATACTGATTGCATCCCAGAAACCGGCTGTTACCGCGGCCATTCCTTTCGACCAACTGGCCAACCCGGCATTTGGGACATTGATGCAGGGGATCGCCATCGATCGATTCAAATCGCAAATCTTCGCCGGCAATGTCGGAAAGTTCGCGGATATATCGAGAAGGCTCCCGGCTATTCGTGAGCAAAAACACGCCGCGGCTTGCCCGAGTCAATGCGACATAGAAAAGGCGACGCTCTTCGGCAAACTCGAAGCTTTCTGGTCGTGGCATGACCAGATTGAGAAGTTCGTCGTCCTCGATCCGGCTCGGCACGCCGTAGTCGCCTTCGCTGACATCGAGCAGGATTGTGTAGTCGGCCTCGAGTCCTTTGGCGCGATGGAACGACAGTCCGGAAACCTCGATATTTTCGAATTTTGGCGGTGTACCCTTGAACGGATCGAGCTGGTTATAGCGCCATAGGACCATGACGTTGAGCTTTTCGCGCCCCTTTGTCCGCCATTGCCCCGAAATCCCACCCAGGAACGAATTTAGCCGTTGCAAGAGCTGGTGACACGCCTCGCCGAATTCCGGCTTGCTCCCTTCACCACTGATCGGAATGACCCGGATCGATCGTGGGATGGCTGGTCGCGTCGAGCGTACCGACTTCTTCAGCTGAGCCGAGTTTCGCTGAACGAAGCTGGCGGCCGTCTCCGCTATGAGCTGATTGCAACGGTACGTTTGCTCCAGTCGACCTTGCCAGCTCGCTCCGAAGTTTGCCTCGAACTGCGTGAAAATGGTAATGTCAGAACCGGCAAAACGATAGATCGATTGCCAGTCGTCACCAACGGCAAAGATTTTCGTGAACGGCTTCTGGTGTTTCAGCGCCTTGATCAGATTCGCGCGTGGCTCCGATACATCCTGGAACTCATCGACAAGGATCAGCGAGTAGGGGCTCCGGTATTGCCCCGTCTCCACGAGATGTGTGGCGTTCGCGATCATCGAGTCGAAGTCGATGCGTTTAGCCTGGTCCAGCTTCCGTGAATAGGATTCGGTGATCTTCCAGATCACCTGAGCAAATTCTCGGGCACGGGTCCGGTCATGGAGCGATTTGGCTCGCTCAAGCAGCATGTCCAGGGTGAGGTGGCTAGCCCGGATGTGCTTGATACAGACCGCTGTCAGCTTGTGATAGTGCTTGATGACCACTGGCTCGAGACCTTTGACGATTGCCGTGTAGCTTTTTTGTTGGAGTGGAATGCCTCGTTTCGTGATTTCTGCCTGTAGGGTTGCGAGCAGCGATCCGTCGCGTGCTTGCGCCGACGTTGTCTGAAATACGTCGATGCCGGCGTTGCGGTAGGCGGTCATCTTATGCTCGGCATGGGTAATGTAGTTGTCGAACGGGGAGGAACCGTCCGCATTGATGGCGAGGTGCTCATGGATGGTATTGCTGGCAGGGTAGTGGAAGTCCGGATGCAGATGTCGGATCCCGCCATTATCCTCTTCGATGGGGATCTGACGCTCGTATTCGAATTCGACGGACTGCAACCAGAGCCAATTGACGATCGTCTGTTCCTGAAGTGATTTCACATAGATGCCAGCCATTGTGCCAATGGTCGCATTACCTTTTCGTCGACGTGCTGAGAGGTACCGATCATAGTCCGCCTTGGAATCGAACACTTCTGCCGGAATATCCGCCTTGGGATGAAGGACGAGGAGATTGACCCAGAGCCGGGAGAACTCCGGATCCGACCGCAGCAACTCGTCAATGATCTGTTCAATGACCTTCGCTTCGCCGGCGGGGTGCTCAACCCAGTTGACAAGCTGTGGCGGCTGTCCTTCGACTTCCCGAATGACACCGAGACCGAGCGCGTGAAACGTGGTCACCTTGCATTTCAGATCGTCCGGATCGACCGCCAGCTGCCGGGCTACTCGCTCCTTCAGTTCGTGGGCCGCGTCCTTGTTGAAAGCGAGCACAAGAATATCTTCCGGGCGGTAAAGCTTCTTGTCGAGGACATAGGCGACCTTGCCGACCATCGTGGCGGACTTGCCCGATCCAGCGGAGGCGACAAGAAGGTTGTTGTCCTCCAGTCGAATGCAAGCTTCGCGTTGCTGATCGGACAACGACCGGCCGTCCAGGTCGTCGAAGAACGATCGGTATCTCGCCAGCTCGGCCGAGACAAACGCATCGTTGTATCTGTGGCGGACAGCAGGATCGGTGATGAAGGCGAGCGATCGGGGAAGCGTCGCTTTCACGGTGGCTGTCATCAATTCCGGATCGAACAGGGGGTGCGAAAGTGCCGCGGCGGCTTGACTCTCCACACTGGCAATAGCCCGTGCAAGGTCAGCATGGGCGAGATATTGGTTTTGTCCCTCCACGATAGCCATCAGTTTCGTATCCACCGCGTTCAGATGCTCGGTATCGGAGCTGATCAGATCGAAGAGGTAGCTGTTGATGAAACTATAGAGATCGGCCGCCAACCGGGTGGCAGCCTCTTCTCCAAGACAATTTAGGCTGTAGACCTGATCGCGAGCCCGGACTTCGACCGAATGCCAGAGCAACGCTTTGCTGACGGAAATCGCGACAACATTCAGGCACGCAATGTTCTCGGCGCCGTTCTGGGTAATTTGTATGGTCGCCGGTAAAGACAGGCGCAGTGTCACCTTCCATTTCCCTTGGGGAAGGAAGCGCGCAACGAAACCAGGCCGGTATGTTCGAACACGATCAGACATCAGGGCTAAGCTCTACCAGAACGTTCAGTCCGGAAGCCATGCGCAATCTATCCAGTATCGTTCATACCGTTTTGCGAATTCCGTCATCTCTCGGACATTGGCCTGAGGTGTCTGGCAGGCCCGGGCGCAGGTGGTAACAACATCTCGGTATAAAGCCTGAGAAACCGGCCGAATGCCCTCGTAGTTTAGAATCAGGTCGGGAAGCCGTTCCGTGATCACCTCGCCGCGAGGGGCCATGACAATGGTCGGCGGTGTGCTATGCGCATTGATCAAGACGTACCTCCAGCTCGGATCGGCCTGTCCCTGAGCCGGAACGAGTTCGCAGGGGCAGGCATCACCGCCTCCGGAAATCTCCTGATAGATTGCCTCGATCGCTTGAGCTTTCCTGGCGATCAAAACATAGGGCCCTGCCGGCGTATAGCCGCCCATCCGCTCGTCATACTCGATGCCCAGTAGATGCCGCAGGTCGTAGTGGGTCGATTTGTCTAGGGTCGCACGTTCCGAGGTAAACCATTGGAGTTGGCGCAGGGTGATCCCGGCTGCCGCTGCGACGTCTTTCGGCGGGTTGGGCCAGCAGGCGACCAGATTCCGGGCGATTTCAGCCGTATTGTCGTGCTCTTCGTAGGCCGGAAATTCGTAGTCATCATCGTCGTCATCGTCTGACGGCTCTTCTCCCGAAATCAGCCAAGTCCTTCGGCTCATACCGTCGTAATGAAAATAGCGGGGTTGATCGGGTGGGAGCGCCGTTTCCCAGGATGACAGCCATCGGCCAGCTTCCCAATCCCGGTCTTCGAGGGGAACAGATGGCGGTTGGCGCATCGGCAAGCTCAGCCATTGCTCTATGCTGTCCTCCAGTTTTCGATTGCTGAGGCCGCGAGGCCCGCGGTGCGCACTCCGGTTGTGAGCGTCCTGCGCATCGAGACAAAGGGCTTCCACGCATGCGGCCAACGACAAATCGACCGGATCATGCCGTTGCGACAGCCATCGGGAGTCATCGTGAGCCGAGCGAAGTGATGCAGGAGCTGTCTTATCCTTGGTATCGGCAACCTCAAGACGGACGCCGATTGTGGCGAGATCCGCCGCGAGCCCCGGATCTGCCTGTGCCATATAGCGATTGACACGAAGAACATCCGGCAAGCCCCGCAACCCCTCCGCGTCTTTCCAAGCCGTCCACAGCACCTCGCATAAAGATTTGCGCTGGCCGACGGTCGAGAATGTCAGCCAGCGGATCGGCAGGCCGGCGACGGTGACGCCGTAGAGTATGATGGGATCCAGCTCGCGTCGTTTCGCATCGGCCAGCCTTATGGGATCGCGGACAGCGACGATGCCGTGCTGAGGATGATGGAAAAGAAACTTCGCAGTCGATACGAAGAAGTGGTGCTCTCTTTGTGGCTGCTGCTGCGGTTTATCAACCATGGCTGTTCCCGAACGACCAAATCACTGTTCGCAATCTTACGATTTTGAGGTCAAAGCCCAAATCCTTTTCTCCCCGCGTAAAAAGCCGTACGCGCGGGTTCAGGAAAACCGTGAGGAATAGACCGTTTTCGAATTGCGCGCTCCGGTGCGCTCCTGCGGACAGCCGTTTAGATGGAAGTACTTGCCAGCGAAAATACTTCCTCGTCAAATCAGTGGCTTAGCAAACGCGGTCTAGACCGACTTTTGGCGCCGCCACTTGGCAAACCTCCAGTGGCTGCTAAACTGCGTAGCAGTAGCAGCCCACCAACATTTCTTTTGGTGAAAGGACTGCGCCATGGAACCCAAAGACTCTCTCTTTCTTGAAATCCTCGGAATCAAAGCTGGCGCTCACGGGCGCTTTGCAATCGTCGCCGTGTTGTTGACTTTTCTTGTGGCGGGAGCGGGCTATCTATCGGGTCACTCCGTCGGAATGTGGTGATGTCGGCGGCTGCAACGGTGGCCCAGGCAATTTTAGGAGCTGGCGCCCGTCGCTTTGTCCAGTCCACGCGATCAACATATCTTCTCCATTCCCCGCGATAGTCCGCAGCCGCGCGGAACGAGGGAGAAAACAAGATCGGGTTTCCGTCATCCGGTGACGGTCAAAATCCAGAGGCGCCCAGTTTCGGTCTCGCCCCAGATCCGTCATGTTATTGAGATCAAGCCAAACTAGGTTGTTGAAGAATTTGAGGCCGAGGACTTTGGTAGCAGCTGGGTCGCGGGTTCGATTCCATTCAAGACCTTATAGTCGGCAAAACAGGGGGGAAGGGCTGCTCTCAGAGATATCAACGAATGACCGGAAAGGGGCCGACCGCTGGCTGGCGGCTCTTGGTTACACTTCTCAAAAAACAGACCTTCGTCTAGCTAAGGTCGGAACGGAATGGCCGAATCCCATTGCTCGAGTTTTCGCAATGACATTGAGGTTTCGGAACGACGCTTTTGTAAACGTGGTTGAGGGCTCGCTGCTCCCGCCGGTTCGACTGCTTGAGAATAGGCCAATCGATCCAGTTGCGCCGGCTTTGAGCCCTGTTCAAACGAACTCGATGCCCTCGCACTTGAAGGCGCCCAACTTCTCCTCATCAGCCAGCAGATTGCCGCTGATGTCGGCGGCGTGATTTTGATGGTGCGGCACTGGCCTCGGTGGGCGAACAGAAAACGTCCGGATTGTCGAGCGGATCCTCCATCGTGGCGCCGTTGCGGTTTTATCGGCCTTCGGAGGCTTGCGTCGCGTACCAAGCGGAGACGGCCTGTATCTGTTCTTGCGTCATGTTCTCGGCGATCTCTGCCATGACGTGCGTGTATTGCGTGCCGCCGCGCGTTCCTTCTTTCCAGAGATGAAGGTGCTCCGAGAGGTACCATTCGGGCAGACCGGAGAGATAGGGATAATAGGGGTTTCGCGAACGGCCGGCGGCGCCGTGACAGCTCTGACAGGCGGGAAGCTTGCGAGAAGCGATGCCCTCCAGTGCGATGCCCCGCCCGAGCTCCAGAAGTTCATCCCGGCTGGCCGGAGGCCCCGCAGCCGCTGCCATCGGCACCGCGCTTCCCCCGGCATCGCCTTCGCCCTCGAGCACCCCCGCCTCGTCCTGTTGTGTTTCGGCGGCCGGAACCAGCGCTTCGACCGCATCCGTCGCGACCGCCGGCGGGGCGGATGCGGGCGCGTCGTCGCTCGTGTCGGAACCAGCCGGTCCGCGAGCAGCCACGGCTTCGTCGTCGGAACCAGGGGGCGCCGGCTGCGCCGCAAAGTAGTGCGCGAGTTCGGCGAGCACCTCCGTCTCGTAGCGGGTCGCGGGCGGTTCCATGAAACCGCTCTGACGGTCGCCACGCGCAAAGGCGAGCAGGGTGGCATAGAGATAGGGCGCGGGTTGGCCGGCAATTACCGGGAAGGCGTGGCGGGCCTCGTCCTCTCCGCGGCCCAGCCCGTCGCGACCGTGGCAGCGGGCGCAATCGGAGAGCGCGTTGTCGATGATGCCGGCGAGTGCGGGCATGGTTTCACCACCCGCTTCGAGATCGTCGTCAGCCAATCCGCCGCCCAGCGCGAGGTTCGCATATTCGGCCCGGGACATCTCGGGAAGCGCCCGAAGAAACGCCACCTGCGCCCAAACCTCGTCCTTGCGGTCCTGCGCCGGCCAGGCCGGCATCCCCGAGTACTTGATGCCGTTCCTGACGATCCAGAACAGCTCCTCGTCGCTCCATTCCGCGACCTTCTCCTCGAGGCGCGGCGGCGAGGGCACCATCTCCTCGACCACCGGTGATTGCGGCACGCCGGGGGCGCCGTGGCAGGATGCGCAGCCGGTCGCGTAATGCCCGGCCGCGCGACGCACCAGCATCGGGTCGCCGAGGTCGATCTCCTCGGGCTTCGAGATCAGCATCGACTGTGTTCTGACAGCATTCTCCATCGTCCAGCCGAGGAACCATTGTGTCACCGACCAATGCCCGGCCGAGGCAGCGATCGAAACCAGGCCTATCCAGCCGACCAGCAGCGCGCCTGTCAAGCCAAGCACGGCGAGGCCGGAGATCCTCTTCCAGGTGATGACGACGTTCAGGTGCATGGATCCCTCCCGGGCGATCGCGGGCGCATTACCGGCAGTCCCAGAAGACGAAGACCGGTAGCGTCTCGAAGACCACCGCGGCGAAGGAGAGCGCGGCGAGAAGCAGCGTCGAGAATTCCAGGAAGCGCTCACGCGCCTCGGGCGTGTCCTGATTGTTGCTATAGCCGCCGCCATCGGCGCGCCATTCGCGCCAGGCGCGGCGAGCAATCAGCAGGATCAGCAGCAGGCAGACGGCTGTGACTCCGGCAATCGCCATTCGCGTGCCGCCGATGTTCCTGAAGACATCATCATTCGGCGCGCATCGGTAAGCCGCCAAAAAATAGCTGAACAGGAAATGGAAGCCCCAGATGGTCGGCGCGGCCACCAGGGTCCAGAGGTTGTCTTGCGTCTTGCCGAATACCTGCATGTATCGCCCTCACATCAGGACGGGGAGATAGGCGAGCGTCCCTACTGTGACGATCACCGTGAGCCCGACGAAGTGCCAGTAGAGCGCGACATTGAAGATATCGATGTCGTGCGCTGGCGTCATCCGCCCCGCCAGCGAGCGGGCGAGGCAGTATCCAAGCATGAGACTTCCCGCGACGCCGTGCGCGGCGGTCCAGATGATGATAACCCAGACCGTCGCCGGATAGACGTGCGCCGTGGGGCGGAGCCCCGTGACATATGGTCCCCAGAGCAGCGCCGCACTTGCGGCGAGGGCAACGAGTGCGCCCGCCGCCATGAGTGCCCGGGCGCGCCCGACGCGGCCGGCCTGATTCGATAGGCGTGCGCCGAGCGCCGCCGCCCAGGCGACCGCGAAAAGGCCGAAAGCGACGCTGGGCCAGAGCACGCCGGGACCGACCGTCGCCGGCGGCGGGAAATCCGCATGGATGGTGAAGAAGTAGTAGTAGCCGAAGACCAGGCCGAGGAACGCGGTTGCGTCGCCCATCATCATGATGAACATGGCCCACCAGCCGACCGAATGCGGCCCGGACTTGTAGAGCGGCAGCTTCAGGCCGAGGCCAACGTCCTTCTCCGGTTTCTCCGGGATCACGGCGGTGCCGCGCCAGAGCCAGACCATGATCGAGATCGTCGACAGCCCCATCCCGACGATCGTCGCTGCCCACCAATGGAAGGTCGCGAAGATGAACACGGCTCCGGTGAAGACCGCGGCTATCATCGGCATGAAGCTCGGACCCGGTACGCGCAGGCATTGCAGCGGCTTGCCATCGAGGACCGACGTGATGATTGTCTCGCGCTTCATCTCCGCAGCGTCGGGGAGGTAGAACCTTCCCTTGTCGACGTCATCGATGAAATTCGGCTGCTCCCAGATCGGATAGCGCGAGGTGACGGCCGGAATGGAGCGGACGCCCCAGCTCTCGCCCGGCATCTCGACCAGCCATTCCAGCGTGCCAGCGTTCCAGGGATTGCGTTTCGCGTAGGGCTCGTTGCCGCGCGGGCGCAGCACGTCCCAGACGATGATCAGGATCCCGGTGGCAAAGACGAAGGCGCCGACGCTCGAGATCATGTTGGCGGTGCCTACGCCAAGACTTTCCGGATAGGTCCAGACGCGCCGGGGCATGCCGGCAAGGCCGGAGTAGTGCATCGGCAGGAAAGCGAGGTTGAAGCCAGCGAACATCATCCAGAACGCGATCCGGCCGAGCCTGTCGGAAAGCTTCCGGCCGCTGACCAGTGGCCAGTAGTAATAGACGCCTGCGGCGACCGGAAACAGCATGCCGCCGATCAGGACGTAGTGCAGGTGCGCCACGACGAAATAGGTGTCGTGCGCCTGCCAGTCGAACGGCGCCAGCGCCACCATGACGCCGGTAAGCCCGCCGATCACGAAATTGGCGAGCGCCCCGGACACGAACAGCATCGGCACCGAGTGGATTACCCGACCGGTCAGAAGCGTCGCGATGAACACGAAGATCTGCACGCCGGTCGGGATCGCCACCGCTTCGGACGCAGCCGAGAAGAAGCCGAGCGAGATCGAGGGCAGTCCCGTGGTGTACATGTGATGCACCCACAGGCCGAACGAGATGACGCCGGTGCCGACCGCGGCGAGCACGATCCAGGAATAGCCGAGGATCGGCCTTTGCGCGAAGGTCGGCACGATCATGGCGACAAGCGCGATCGCCGGCAGGAACACGATGTAGACCTCCGGATGGCCAAAGATCCAGAACAGGTGCTGCCACAGGACCGGATCGCCGCCGCGACTGGGGTCGAAGAACGGCCAGTCGAACAACCGTTCGAGTTCGAAGAGGATGTCGCCGGCGATCAGGGGCGGAAAGGCGAACAGGATCATGCCGGCGACGACCAGAACATACCAGGTGTAAAGCGGCATCAGGTTGAGCCGCATTCCCGGCGGCCGGCATTTCAGAGTTCCGACGATCAGTTCGACCGCCGCGGCGAGGGAGGCGATTTCGATGAACGACAGGCCGAGCAGCCAGATGTCGGGTCCGTAGCCAGGCGTGAATTCCTCCTCCGTTGTCAGCGGCGGATACATGAACCAGCCCGAGCTCGGTGCCTGGCCGAAGAAGATCGAGCCCATGACGAAAACGCCGCCGATGAGGAAGCACCAGAACCCGAACGCCGAAAGCCGCGGGAACGGCAGGTCGCGTGCGCCGAGCAACTGCGGCAGCAGGATGATCGCAACCGCCTCGAAGATCGGCACTGCGAAGAGAAACATCATCGCCGTGCCATGCAGCGTGAACGCCTGGTTGTAGAAGTCGGGCGTGACGAGGTTGTTCTCCGGCACCGCCAGTTGCGCCCGCATGATCAGCGCCAGCACGCCGGCAATCAGCATGAAGATGAAGGATAGCGCCGTGTACCAGATGCCGACTTCGGTATTGTTGACGGCCGACCAGTAGCGCCAGCCTTTCGGTGCCGCCCAGACCTCGCGCAGCCGGTCCTCCTGCGCGCGACGGACCGCATCGTCTTCCTGATCGGGCACAGTGGATGATTTGTCCGTCGTGTCGGTCATTCGAGCGTCCCCAGCCACTGCGCGATTGCGGTGATCTCCTCCTCGGGGAGCATACCGAAGGCCGGCATCTCCACGCCCGGCTTGATGTGCTCGGTCGAGCGGATGAACGCCACCAGATTTTCCACGGTTGTTGGAAGCAGGCCCGCGGCAATTGTGCGCCGGCTCGCTACATGGGTCAGGTCGGGTCCGACGGCACCGTCCGCGGCGGTGCCGCGCACGGTGTGGCAGGCGGCGCAGCCGTTCTGCAGGAACAATCCGGCACCGGGACCGTCAACCACTGCGGCGGGGAGCGCCTGCGACGTGACGTAGGCTTCGAACTCTGCCTCGGGCACAACGACGACGCGGAATCCCATATAGGTGTGAGCCGTACCGCAGTACTCGGCGCAGGCGCCATTGAAGACGCCGGGACTGGTGGGCTCCAGCACCAGACGGTTCACCCGGCCGGGTATGGCGTCCATCTTCCCCGCGAGGGGCGGCACCCAGAAGGAATGGATGACATCAGGGCTGCTCAACAGGATCTCGGTGCGCTTGCCGAGCGGAATCCAGATCTCGTTCGCGCTCGGGACGCCGCCACGCGGCAGCTTGCGGATAACGCCGGGCTCGCCCTCGACGGCATAGGCCACCCGCCACCAGAACCGTTCTGCGGAGACGGCGATGGTGGGTCCGTCAGCTGCGCGCCGCAGTTCCGGCATCATCGTCAGACCCCACCAGAGCAGCCCCGCCAGGACCACGGCCGGAAAGACGCAGCCGCCCCAGACGATCAGCCGAATGCCGGATTTGTCCGAATAGGGCCCGGACTTGCCCCTGGCGGCATAGTAGCTGACGCCGATCACGACGATCCAGATGGCGGTGCCGCCGGCCAGCATGATCCAGAACAGGTTGAGCACGCGCTCCGCCTCGACACCCGCCGGATCGAAGGCGGATTGCGCGCCCTGGCAGCCGGCGAGGGGGGCGATCATCAGCGCCGCCGCGAGGAATCCGGGTCTCGTCATCGGGAGAGGCCTTCGGTCTGCGGCGTCAACCTGGTTGCAACGCGGCTGTCGGGCGAGCGGAGCAGAAGAGCTACCCGGATGACCAGGGCCAGCAGATACATCATTGACTGGACAACCATCATCAGGACGCCCGCGAATTGCTGATCTTCCAAAAGAGTGACGCCCCAGGGGAGGCCGCGATCCAGGTAGCTTTCGTAAAAGGCACGTGAGGAGAAGGCAAGCAGCGCACCCAGGACAAGCGAGAACTTGAAGTTCACAAACAGAGCCAGGATCGCCGATCCGAACTCGTCGCTTCGCATGCGCAGAATGGCCGTCCAGAACAGAAGTCCTGCGGCGAGCATCGAGCCGTGCATCAGCCAGTGCACGAAATCATTTTCGAGCGACAGCGCGATCGCCGCCGGAATGTGCCACAAGGTGAATACGAGCAGTTGCAGAATGGTTGCGACATCAATGCGGATGAGGAATTTCCAGCACCTGCGCCACGGCTGCCAGCGGACCGCCAGCGCCAGCCCGCGTTGCCATTCTCTCGGCAGGGACCGGATCATCGTCGGCATCGGAAGACCCAGCACGAGGAGCGGGGCGGCCACACCCATCAGCACGATGTGCTGCGCCATGTGGGCGGAAAAGAGGCTCTCGCCGATGGCGTCGAGCGGCCAGACGAGGCCTGCCCAGAGTGCGGTCAGCCCGAGCGCAAACAGCCCAGCCTGCCAAACGGCTGTACCTCTGCCGATGCCGGCGCGGCTCCAGGCGAGGTGCAGGCCGCGCCCGTAAAGCAGCAGCGCCACCGCGATCGGCGCCACGACAGTGAGTTGCAGCGACCATGCGGTCCAGAAGTCGTGTGGCGATATCGGCGCGCCCTCGGTATGGGCGCGAGCGCTGGAGGCGACCATGGCCGCAACGCAGAAGCCGACAGTGAGCCACGCTCCCGGCACATGCCCGCGCGAGGAGAGCCGAAAGGCTGCGACTGCCCCGGACAGGAGAGGGGTTGGAAGCCGGCCTGCGCGGCCACGGAAGCCGTGGGCACGGCAGGAGGGTGGCGGTCGCGTCACACCCCGCCCGCCCATTCCGCGGCCACGTCCAGTGCGCTTGCGTCGAACCAGCGCATCTCGGCACGGGTCAAGGCCTTCGCGAGGGTGGTTCCCCAGTGCTGCCACGCCGCCTCGCCGACAACGGCGATGCGGGAGAAATCGTTTCGATGGGCGGTGTCCATCTTGAAGTCTTCTCGCATTGCAGCGAGGCCCGTGTACCCTTGGAAATTCGTCAGATCGACGACGAGGCCGGGCTTCTCTACAGATGTGAGCCGTTCGTGCAGCAACGCGTGCATCCGCTCAAGATCGCTTTCGCTGAGCTCGCCTTCGCAGGCGATTGCGATGACGTCGTCACGATTTGTCCGCGTCTCGGTGAACATGGTCTTCCTCCTGTTCCTCGGGATTGCCGTGACCATAGAGGTCAGCATTTTCGTGCGCTCGGTTCTCATGCTCGAATTCAAGGGTGGAATGCGCGATGCCGAACCGATCGTTCAGCCTGTCCCTGATCTCGTTCTTGATGGCCTCGAGCCGCGACCAATCGTCGGCAGTCACGACGACATGGCAGTCGAGTGCCGCCTCATGCTCCTGCATCTGCCAGAGATGCACATGGTGGACATCTCCGACGCCCTCGACGCCGCGCAGGGTTCTGACGACATCGCCGCCGTCGATCTCCGGCGGGCTGCCGAGCATCAGCGTCCGGATCGGAGTGCCGATCTCTGTTATGGCAAGATAGAGGATATAAAGTGCGATGCCGATGGTGATCGCTGGGTCGACCCAGCGCATGTCATAGAGGATGATGAGGGCGCCGCCGATGATGACCGCGACGGAAGCCAGCGCATCCGAGAGATTGTGCAGGAAAAGCGCGCGAATGTTCACGCTGCCTTTCTGCATCGAATAGGTGAGCATCGCTGTCAGCGTGTCGACCGCGAGTGCGACAGCGCCCAGTATGACGACAGTCCAGCCCTGGACCTGGGGTGGGTCGATCATCCGCATTCCTCCCTCATAGATCAGGTAGAAGCCGACAAGAACAAGCGTGGTGTAGTTGATCAGCGCCGCGACGATCTCGATGCGGCCATAGCCAAACGTCATGCGCTCGTCCGGGGGCCGTCGAGAAATCTTGCGTGCGGCAAAGGCAATGAGCAGCGACGCCATGTCGGAGAAGTTGTGCAGTGCGTCTGCGATCAGGGCAAGACTGCCGGACAGAATTCCGCCGACAATCTGTGCGGCGGTCAGGACGCCGTTGGCCCAGATCGCGATGGAGACCCGCCGGTCGCCCGATTGCGGGTCGATATGGCCATGGCTATGGTCATGAGGCATTTGCATATGTCCTGCTTTGCTCGATCCCTGAACTGCTCTGGCCGGTCGATCCGCCACCGCGGGCCATGACTGTCTCCAGACCGGCGGAAACCAGGGTAAAGAGAACGAAGCCGCCGACGAAGGCCAGTGCCGAGAGGCGGTTGTCGGTCGCGGCCTCGTGTGCTTCCTCGAGCATGTCCTCGACTGCTGCGACCGACAGGAGCCCGGCGACGAAGCTCAGCGCGGCGTATTTCGCTGCATCCGGCGCGCTTCGCAGCAGCAACCATGCAAGTACAGCCGTTCCGAGGCAATAGAGAGGGAATGACAACGAGACCGCGATCCGCCGCTTGCGCGACACGCCGTTTTCTTTGAGGTTTGCCACGACCGAGTATCCCTCCGGAAAGTCGGCCAGTACCTGCCCCGCTGCCAACACAACGGCGAGCGAGGCACCAACCGCAGTGCCGGAGCCTATCATCAAGCCATCACCGGAGAGGTCGACAGCTACGGCAACATAAATCATCCACATACCGGTGCTGCCGCCGCTCTTCTCCGACGGCTTCATCTTCCCGATCAGCGTCCCGGCGCTGATATAGGCCGCTCCCCCTGCTGCAAACGCCAGGGCAATCCACCAGCCGGCGAGATTTTCAAGTGCCTCGGGCATCAGCTCGATGGCCACCACGCCGATGACGATGCCCGACGCCGCATGCAGCGCCAAGTTAAGAAGTCGTGGCGATGTCCGGACGAATTCGGCAACCATTGCGCCGGCGAAATTTCCGAGCCCAGGCAGAAGCGCGAGGCCAATGACCAGCCACAGGTTATTCACCACCGCTCCTTCACAATGCTGCCGTTCGCATTTGCTCCGTCCCACACACCCGCTTCGCGCGCATCACACACTGAAGCGTCCTTGGGAGGCAAACTTAGCGGGACATGATTTGTTCCACCGTGTTGGTAAAAGGAACATGCCCGACTGCCGGCGCAGGTGCTGCAGTGACCACATATCGAATCCCGGAACCCTTGAGTTTCGCCGAGCCACCGGAGTGCAAGACGGGTTCCGCGGTCACTGTACCGTCCGCTGAGATAACCCTGCTCCCGGCACCGGACAGTTTTGAATCAAACATCGACGTAGGATCGACATCAACCAAAAAAAGATGATGCCGCATAGCAACGTCCGTAACACGGGGAGAGTGTAGAATGCCCGTATTCATCACAAAAAATTAATCAGCGGTCATATAGACAAACCGCGCCAATGAAGTGACAAAGGCCTGATGACTCGCGTGTTGACCTTTGTTGCAGCATTGTTGTTGGCGCTTCCAGCGCTGGCGCACCCGGCCAATGCTGTGGATGTGTTGCCTATCTGCCAAATCGCCGGTGACACGGTCGGGTGCAATTCAACCGACAGTGAAGGTGCGCTTGGTTCAGGCGAGATCCCACTGGGTGAGAAAAGCGGAAACAAAGTTTCCGCGCACTGTCAGATGCACTTTGCGATATTTGCGGTCTCAAATGTTTCGCCAATCATGCATGAGGCGCAGGAGTATGACGCCAGCTTCAAAGCCTTGCTTCTCTTCGACATAGGATACGTGGTCCCGCGACCGCCAGACGCTCACGCTTGAATGTCCAAATGCGCATTCTGCGCTAATCGGAAAATTCAACGACGTGAGTGTGAAACATGATTTCGAGAAGAGGACTGCTGTTTGGCATTGGCGCTGGCCTTGCCACCTCCTGTGGGCTTCCCGCCTACGCCCATGACGACAAGTTCAAACTGGACGAGAAATTCGAGCCACAAAGTACCAGCTTTAGCGGTTACGAGCCCGGTACGATAATTATCGACCCGAAAAACCACTTCCTATATTTGCAACTCGAGACAGACATGGCGCGCCGTTACGGGGTGGGCGTTGGGCGGTCCGGCCTGGCTTTCCGCGGACAAGCGGAGGTGGGACGAAAAGCCAAGTGGCCATCGTGGACTCCTACAGCAAACATGATCAGACGCAATCCGAAGAAGTACGGACGTTTCGCCAAGGGTGTGCCCGGTGGCCCGAAGAACCCGCTGGGCTCGCGAGCCCTTTACTTATATCGGGATGGGCGCGATACGCTTTACCGGATCCACGGCACGACAGAGCCATCGTCGATCGGGCGTTCAGTTTCGAATGGCTGCATCCGCATGATCAACGAACATGTCGAAGATCTCTTTGAGCGGGTGCCGGTCGGCGCCCGGGTTGTGGTGCTGTAGCATCAAAACCGTTCTTCACATTCAAGAACTTGCGAGCCGCAGATCAGGCCCGGATTTGCGGCTCGTTTTCCCCGATGTTTTTTGAACGAGTCCACGATGAAAGAAACTATGAACCGCCGTCAATTCATTTGTGCAGCAGCGGGCTCTTCAGTGCTGGCTTTGTCCGGATGCACAACCGCAACCAAGACCGGACAGCTGGATGAGAAGCCTTCGCCGGATCCAAGGTTGAGCAATGTCCGGGTAATGTATGGACCGATGCCAGACGAACGGTTCCCCCTCCCCGCTATCAACATAGACAAGGTGCCATCAAAATTCTGGAGGCGTCAGGTGAATTTCACCAGCCCGTATCCGGTTGGCACAGTGATCGTCAACACAAAGACATATTTCCTTCATCTGATCCAGGAAAATGGAAAAGCCATGCGTTATGGCGTTGGCCTTGGCCGGCAGGGTTTCGAGTGGTCGGGTGAAGGCGTGATCCAATGGAAGCAGGCATGGCCGAAATGGACCCCGCCCGAAGAAATGATCGCGCGACAACCTGAGTTGGCAAAATGGAGCGCGAGCAATGGCGGCATGCCGCCCGGGCTAAACAATCCTCTCGGCGCGCGAGCCCTCTACATCTTCCAGAATGGCGTGGACACGCTCTATCGCATCCATGGATCGCCGGAATACTGGACAATAGGTAAATCGGTGTCGAGCGGGTGTGTGCGCATGATCAATCAGGATGTTGTCGATCTCTATGGCCGAGTCACCAACGGAGCCCGGCTGATAGTGATCTGACGCCAAAGGCAAGAAACGGATATGAAGCTGCAGATGATCGGTTCCATGCAACACATCAAAAAAGGGTTTCGACCCAGTTTGATCAGCGTCCTTTTGGCGGGCGTGATCGCGTCCGGATGTGTGACGAAGACGTTGGAGCTTGATGACCGAGGCAACATTCCGATCCCCCAAAAGACAATGGCGCAAATGCGGGAGATGGGCATGGAGCCCGCTGATCCGGTGCTGGTTCGCATCTTCAAACAGGAGAGCGAACTGGAGGTTTGGAAGCGAGATTCATCAGGCAAGTATGCACTGATGAAAACTTATCCGATGTGCCGGTGGTCGGGCGTTTTGGGTCCGAAAAAAGTCGAGGGCGACCGCCAGGCGCCTGAAGGTTTCTACACAGTCGGTTCCGGCGGGCTGAACCCGAGGTCCCAATACTACCTTTCCTTCGATCTCGGCTACCCGAATCGGCTGGAGCGCGCAAAGGGCTATACCGGATCGGCCCTAATGGTTCATGGAGCATGTTCTTCCTCGGGTTGTTTTGCTATTTCCGACGAGCATGTCGCGGAAGTCTACGCCCTTGTCCGGGATGCCTTGCGTGGCGGGCAACAGGCTGTCCAGGTCCAGTCTTATCCGTTTCGGATGACGCCAGAAAACCTTGCCGCGCACCGCGAAAATCCCAATTTTGACTTCTGGATGGACCTAAAGACAGGTTATGATCGCTTTGAAGTGTTGCGCCAGCCTCCCCGCTTTCAATTCTGCGAGGGACGCTACAGGTTTGGCGAACCCGTCAACGGCAATATGCCCGCCGATCCGCTTGGACAATGTCCGGCCTTTGAACCGGAGATCCAGCAAGTGGTCGAGAGGTCGGTGGGGGATCTTGAGAAAATGAAAGACCTGCTCAGCGATGGCCAGAATGTCGGCCTTGCTTATTCGGATGGGGGAATGAATCCGATCTTCCGAAAAATACTGGCCAAGAAGGGCCCGCAATATTTGTCGGAAATCACTTCATCGACTTCTGTACCCGTTAGTCGGCCGACAGCAGCGCTTGCCGATCCCTTCGGCGCCGGATCGAAGGCCCGCTAAAATAGGCGCGACAGAGGAACGATGATCGCCAGCATCACGGGTTGGTGAAGCAGATAGATTGGCAGGCTGTGGCGGCCCAGCCAGCCGAGCCGTGCGAAGAAAGCGTTTTCCGCACCAGCACTGGCCATCTGGCTCTTATTGATGTCCACGACCTTGGCGAAGCTCATGCCAAGAAGTGTAATGCCTGCCCAGGGAAACACCGGAACGAAATCATTGCTGAGAGGTGGGTTGGCTGAAAGGCCGATCCAGGCTAGCCAGCGGGGATCGAAAGCAGACAGCGATAGGTACCAGGGAAGCACCATTATCGCCAGGCCGGCAAACAGGCTGGCCAAAGCCGGGAGCCTGAGAAACATCACCCCGAGGAGACTTGCGACCGCGATCGAATGCAGGATTCCAAAGTAAACAAATGCGTTGGGGAATGTGAACCATGTCACAACGCTTATCGCCAAGGCCGCGACAACAATGATGGCCAACCGGCGGAAAAACGTCCGAGCTCTCAACTCTGTGCCATGCGCCAGAACCAGACTCACTCCTGCAAGGAACATGAAGCTCCCGGCCAGCAAACGCCCGAATGCGAGCCACAGCGGATGGAAAGCCACGCCCGATACAAATCCCGTGAATTCCAGATCCCAGACGAAATGGAAAAGAACCACGCCGGCAATTGCCGTCCCTCGTGCTGCGTCAACGGCTAGCAATCTGTTTTTTCTCATGCTTTTCAACCTCACCTTGTTCGCCGACCGTCAAGCGACGGATATTTCTGAACTCTCTCGCTTCCGCAGTGCATACATGCCAGCCCCAAGAACATTGTTTTCAGCGCCTTTCAGAACGGAGTGTCCAGCCGTTGTCCTGCGGCTGCCAGCGGCCACAGGACCCTCTCCCCCCAGCGCCATCGAAGCCCAGCAGGCAATAAGCCACCCATTTCAACCAGCGGTGCCGCCGCATGGATGATAAACAATCCAAACGGATTAATGATCCTTTTCGTCCTGCAAGTGACGGTGATCGGTCGCACAAAGCGAATGATCGCTCAACACCTCAATAACTCGGCAATCTGCAATCTTGCCACCTGCGCACTGCACAACCATGCGATTGAGTTCAACTTTCAGCGAGGCGAGACGTGCGAGGCGTTTCTCTATTTCCGCCAATTGAGCTTTGGCTATCGCATCGGCTGCTGCGCACGGCTGATCAGGATGGTCAGAGAGGCTGAGCAGATCGCGGATTGCGTCAAGCGTAAAACCAAGTTCACGCGCATGTCGGACGAAGGTTAGACGGTCAAGCGCCTTACGGCTGTAGAGCCTCTGGTTGCCAGCGCTGCGCTCAGCCGCCGGCAACAAGCCGATTTGCTCATAGTAGCGGATCGTTGGCACCTTGACCCCCGCCGCCTGCCCAAGTTTTCCAATGGTCAGCATAATTTTTCTCTTGAAGCTACAGTAGCTAGAGACATTAAAAGGGGTGGCTGACGATATCAAGCCCGAGAAACCCCTGTTGAGCGAAGGAAAAAATGTGTCGGAAACGGAAGCAAAAAAGGGAATCAGTTGCGACTGGACTGTATCTGGCATGGACTGCGGGTCTTGTGCGACGAAGGTCAAGGACGCCGTGGCAAGGCTGCCAGGAGTCACCGGCGTCGAGGTCGGCATTATGTCCGAACGCCTGCGCCTGACGCTGGACGAAGGTGAAACCGGCCGCGACAAGGTTGAAAGAACTGTTCGTGCGCTCGGTTACGGTATCGAACCGCGCGTCGCGACGGCGGTGCAGGACGAAGCTGTCGATCAGAGTGCAAGCTGTACCGGCCACTCCCAGGCCGGCGGCAAGGCAAAAGATCATTCCGGTCATGGCAGTCCCGGACACGTACATGACGATCCCGCAGATCGAGGCAAGCGGTGGTACCAGACGGCCAAGGGCAGACTGGTGATTTTTACCGCCTTGCTTCTCATGATAGCCTGGGGAGTGGAACTGATTGTGCCAGAGGTGGGAAACTGGGCCTTTGTCGCCGCGTGTCTGATCGGAGTTACCCCCATTGCCCGCCGCGCGTTTGTCGCTTTGCGCGTGGGGCAGCCTTTCACCATCGAAAGCCTCATGACGGTTGCCGCTATCGGCGCACTGTTCATCAATGCGGCGGAAGAGGCGGCACTGGTTGTTTTCCTCTTTGCAGTGGGCGAAGTCCTGGAAGGCGTGGCGGCAGGCAAGGCGCGCGACGGGATACGGGCGCTTGCCAATCTCGTCCCGAAAACGGCGCTTCTGGAAATGGACGGCGTCACACGCGAAGTGCCGGCAGCAAGTCTTGCTATAGGACAGATCGTGCTCGTCCGTCCCGGCGATCGTATTCCGGCAGACGGCGAGATCACAGAAGGCACCTCCGGGGTGGACGACAGTCCGGTAACTGGTGAAAGTGTGCCGGTGAACAAAGGTCCGGGCGATCCTGTATTTGCAGGATCGATCAATACCGAAGCCGCCCTGCGGATTACCGTAACCAAAGCCGCCGAAGACAACACCATCTCACGCATCATTCGCCTCGTGGAAGAGGCCGAGGAGGCTCGCGCGCCGACCGAGCGGTTTATCGACCGCTTCAGCCGCTGGTACATGCCTGCAATCGTCACTGTCGCGGCGCTGGTCGTGCTCGTGCCGCCACTGGCTTTTGGCCAGCCTTGGGATACCTGGGTTTACCGCGGGCTGGCGCTCTTGTTGATAGGTTGCCCCTGTGCCCTCGTGATCTCGGTTCCCGCCTCCATCGCTTCGGCACTTTCCACCGGTGCGCGGCGGGGCCTTCTCTTGAAAGGCGGCGCCGTGATTGAAGCGACTGCCAAGGTGAGCCGCGTGGCCTTCGACAAGACCGGGACGTTGACCCATGGGCGACCGGTGGTGACAGACGTCGTGACTTTGGGAAAAACAACCGAGGCCGAGCTTCTCTCTGTCGCGGCGGGCGTAGAAGGCGGCTCTAGCCATCCCTTGGCTGTCGCCATTTTGCGCAAGGCCGAGGAAGAAGGCATAGTGATCCCACCGGCACGCGATGCAAAGGCGCTGATGGGCAAGGGTGTGACCGCCACTGTGGGAGGCGCTTCCGCTTGGGTGGCTTCGCCCGGATATGCCAGGGAGAACGCCGGCATTGACGAGTCTGACCTCGCCCAGACCACAACGTTTGAGGAAGAGGGCAAGACCGCTGTGGTGGTCTTCCGCGAGAAGACCCCGCTCGGCATTATCGCTGTGCGTGACGAACCGCGCTCCGATGCGCCCGAAGCGGTTCGCCAGCTGAGAGCCATCGGTATTACACCCATCATCCTGACCGGAGACAATCCGCGTACGGCAGCGGCAATAGCGCAAAACCTGGGCATGGAATATCAGGCCGACATGATGCCCGAAGACAAGCTTAAAGCCATTCGCGACATGAGCGAACATGGCGGCGTGATGATGATCGGTGACGGCATTAATGACGCCCCAGCCCTCAAGCAGGCAAGCGTTGGCGTAGCCATGGGATCGGGGACCGATGTCGCGCTCGAAACGGCCGATGCGGCCATCCTGCGTGACCGGGTGACCGACATTCCGGCGACCATCCGGCTTACCCGTGCGGCAATGGCCAACATTCGCCAGAACGTTACCATTGCGCTCGGTCTGAAAGCGGTCTTCCTCGTGACATCCGTTTTGGGGCTGACCGGTCTCTGGATCGCGATTATGGCCGATACCGGAGCGACGGTGCTCGTCACGCTGAACGCGTTGCGGCTGCTGCGGTTCAATCCAGAGCAGGAGGCCTGATATCATGATTTCCAGCTTTGGTTGGTCCGTGCTGGTCCTTCTTTTTGGCTACCTTTCCCTCTTCTTCTGGGGCAGCGCGATCGCAGCACGGGCAGCGGGAAAGCCGGTATGGCTGTTTGGCCGTGCCAGGGGACGTGACCGATGGGCCGCAATGGGGTTCCGTGCGGCCTTTGTTCTGGCTTCTGTTGCGCCGCTACTTTGGTTGGTGATGCCTGTCTTGCGCGAGATGGATCCGTTCTGGAGCCGAGGCTCTACAGCAGCGCTTGGTCTGATCGGCGTGTTCGTAGCAGGGGTCGGCGCGATGCTTGCCTTCGCGGCGCAAATGTCGATGGGGAGCTCGTGGCGCGTTGGTGTAACCGAGGGAGCGACCGGCAACCTCGTCTCGGACGGACTCTATCGGTTCAGCCGCAATCCCACCTTTGTCGGTCAATTCATGCTTCTGGCCGGTATCAGTCTAGCGGTTCCAGCAATCCCGACGATTCTTGCCCCGCTGATCTTTTTCTGGTCAGCCTCGATACAGGTTCGTTCCGAGGAGGCTATACTTAGCCAAGCGTTGGGGCGGGATTATGAGCAGTATGCCGCAACTGTGCCGCGTTGGGTTAGCATGCGTCGCGGTATAAGGCCATGAACGCTCGGTGGGTGTGGGCATTGATCGGAGCCACAACAACCACTGATCAACTGACCAAGGCGGCGGCCTTGTCGCTGCTCTTGCAGGGTAATTCAGTGGCAGTTTTGCCCGGATTGGATCTGACGCTCGGCTTTAATGTAGGGGTGAGCTTTGGTCTGTTCTCTGACCTCATGGCTGGTAAACCGCTGGTCATGGCCGCGCTGACCGGCACCTTGACCGTGGTCCTCGCCATCATGGCATTTCGGGCGCGTCACCCGGTCGAACAGATCGGATTTTCTCTGATAGTGGGTGGCGCGCTTGGCAATGTGGTTGATCGGTTGCGACAGGGCGCGGTCACTGATTTCATAGATCTCTCTTTTCAGGGCTGGCGCTGGCCAACTTTTAACACAGCCGATATTGCGATTACGTTTGGCGCTCTGTTTATCGTGTTCGCCACATTCGCTTCACACCGATCTAAGGACACCGTCGTTGACCAATCCTGACCCTCAATCATTGTCCGGCGAGGATATGCCCTTGCTGGCGGCGTTCGTTATCGCTCTGGCCGCAACACTTGGCGCTCTCTTCATTGGGGAAGTGCTCGGACAGATGCCCTGTACTCTTTGCTGGTACCAACGCATTGCCATGTTTCCCCTGGTGCCCATCGTCGGCCTTTCGATCTGGCGCGCCGACGGCATGGCCCGACCCTACGGCCTGCCGTTGGCAGCGGCCGGCCTGATGTTGGCGGGTTGGCATTCCGGCCTTTACTCCGGCTGGATCCAAGAGGCTGTCACGCCTTGTGCAAAAACCGGGCCGTCCTGCACCGATCAGGCACAGACCATCCTTGGCCTGCCCATTCCCTATCTATCCCTGATCGCCTTTGGAGCGATCCTCAGTTGCCTTGTTCTATCGAAAGGAAGACGCGCATGAACAGACGCACTCTCTTGATTGGAGCTTCGGCTCTCGGGCTAGCCGCTTTCGGTAGCGGCGCCTTCTTCCTGACCCGGCGCCAACAATTGACCGAGGCCGAGGCAGTAACCCCGGCAGTTGATGAGGCGCAGTTGATTCGAGATTATTCGCCAAGCTTCGGCCCCGATGAGGCTCCGGTCACCCTTGTTGAATTTTTTGATCCCTCCTGCGAGGCCTGCAGGGCCTTTCATCCGGCAGTTCAGGCAATACGCGAGGAGTTCCCGGAGCAGGTGCGCGTCGTCATGCGCTACACTGTGTTTCATGAAGGATCGGACGAGGCGGTGCGTATCCTGGAGACCGCACGAATGCAGGACAAGTTTGAACCTGTGCTCAATGCCATCCTGAAGCAGCAACCAGCATGGGCTGTGCACGGTGCACCGCGTATGGACTTGGCCTGGCAGATCGCGGCGGCTGCCGGTCTTGATCTGGAACGGGCCAAGAGCGACAGGTTGTTTCCCGGAATTACAGCAATTCTGAACCAGGATAAGGCAGATGTCGAAGCGGTGGGTATCCGTCAGACTCCCACCTTTTTTCTAAACGGGCGCGAACTATCGGAACCCAGTTTGGACGGCCTCATCGCTGAAGTCCGCAGCGCGGTCGAGAGTACGTGAGGTTCCGCTAGGGCCGATTGGCATAGGATTCGAACAGGGCGAGTGTCTGCTCGCTGACATGATGTTCAATCCCCTCGGCATCACGCTCCGCCGTTTCGGGGTCAAGTCCGAGACGGATCAGGAACCGCAGTACGATTTCGTGGCGACGGCGGCATTCCTGTGCCAGCGTCCGACCTGCTTCCGTCAGGAACACTGAACGGTACTTCTCGCGGGTGATCAGTCCTTCGCGCGCCAAGCGGTTCAGCGTTTTGGTCACGGTCGGCGCGCGAACGCCAAACCGCTCGGCGATATCGACCGGACGTGCCTCGCCATACTGGTGGATCAGGTCGGCGATCAGTTCGACATAATCTTCGGCCAACTCGTTACGCCGCGCCTCGCGTACGGTCGCGAACCCGTTGGCTTGTGCTTCGGGGGCGCGGCTGTCCGGCGCGAGATCGTCGCTAGACTGTGAAGTTTGGTCAATCATCAGAGGACAATGCCGGATCGCTGCCCGATTGACAATATGTTGGTCAAGGATGTATAAGTTAGCCTTAGCTAAGAATCGGGATGGAGGCGCGTGTGCGTATCAAATTACTAGCTCTCGTCTTCGGCTTTGGGCTGGGGATCGGTCTGCTCGCCGGGCCGGCCATGGCGACCCCGGCCAGAGATACCCCTTGGCTACCCGAGGCTGCCGCCTACCGGCTGACCCTGTTTCTGGGCAATCTTACTCCCGTGCCTTGGGATGAATTGGGGCGCGCCTGGGAGGAGCCCTATCGCGGATCGGAATACACGCAAGGTGCGCTCGATTGGCTCGCGGGCCAAAGCTCCCTACCGACCGAGCCGCTGACAGCTGCCATCGCGCGCGAAGATCGGGCAGCGGTTTTCGAGGCCGCGACGCGTATTATCTCCGCCCGCATCGACGAAGAGCTTGACGCGGCGTTGGCGGCCGAGAGCCCCGCTGCAGCCCAGCAGGCGGTACGCACGGCCCGAGAGCTTTATCGCGCAATCGAGGATCATCTCGCCGCCGCCGACCCTGAAGCGGCCCGCGCGCTCGGACGGGCCTGGCTGGAGCTGTCCAGTGCCACCGGCTCCACCGGGGTGCTGGGTGCTGGAGCGACCGAACCCGATCTCAACGCAATGGCGACAGCGCGGGTGGTTGTTTCCGACTATCTCGCCGCGAACTACCGCGTCGCCGATTTTGCACCGCGCACAACCCTCACCGCCGTGCCGGAAACCATCGCCCTCAGCGGCCGTGCGGTAACGCTTCCCGCGACGCTGCCTCCGGGCTCTGACATCTTCGATCAGGATCCGTTGCCCCTGCTTGTACTGGGTTTCGAGGAGCAAGGCATAGATGAGACCGACCTGCCGCTCATCGCCTATGGCGACATGCTGTTCGACTGCCCCGAAATATTCAGCGGCCCGGCGCGTGAAATTGGCATCGCCTGCTCGACCTGCCACAACCGTTCGGATATCAACCAGCGTTTCTTCATTCCCGGCGCCAGCCATCAACCCGGAGCAGTGGATGTGGACGGTGCCTTCTTCAATCCGATGTTCAACGACCGCCGCGCCGACCCGATCGACATTCCCAGCCTGCGCGGCCTGCGGTTTACGGGTCCTTATGGCCGTGACGGCCGGTTTGCCAGCATTCGCGATTTCACCCGCAACGTGATCGTCAACGAATTCGCTGGGGCCGAGCCGACGCCCTTCATGCTGGACGCCCTCGTCGCGTACATGACCGAGTTCGACTTTCTGCCGAACGCGATGCTAACCGGCGACGGCCGCCTGACCGAGGCCGCGCCTGAGGCGGCACAGCGCGGCGCGGCGATCTTCAACCAGCCTTTTGACGGGCTGAACGGCAAATCATGCGCCAGTTGTCATGTGCCAGATGGCAATTTCCTGGACCGGCAGGCACATGACATAGGATCGGTCATCCCGGCCTATGAAGGGTCGCGCGGCGGGGCGCTGGACACGCCGACCCTGCTCGGGACCGTCTATACCGCGCCCTATTTCCACGACGGCTCGATGCCGACGCTGGCCGCCGTTGTCAACTGGTTCGACACGACCAAGAGCCTTGGCCTCAGCGAGTCCGAGCGCGCCGATCTCACCGCTTACCTTGAGACCGTTGGCGCGGCGGATGAACCTTATGAGGACTTCGACACCGAGAATACGCCATTCCGGTTGGCTTTTGCGGAGCTGACAACCTTTGCCTCCACCCTCGATACCCTTCTGCCGCGCCGGGACACTCAGCACATCCTGCTCCTGACTGATACCGTCGCCGCCGATCTTGCAGCGGATGCTGGCACCATGGCGAACCTTGTCGCACGCCCGGAGATCTACTCCCTCGCAGAACACCTGGCTGCAGTTGGCGCAGAAGTCCGCGCCGACAATTGGGCCGCCGCAGAGGCAAGCTGGGCCGCATTTCAGTCCGAGGCGCAAGCCATCGAAGAAAGGGCGTTCTGATGAACTCCATGCTCTCCCGCCGTCATATGCTGGCGCTGTGCTGTGCAAGTCTCGCGGCCCTCGCGGCACCGGTTCGCGCGCAGTCTGCCCCGTTGCGGTTGGCCTTTATTCCGCAGGAGAACCCTGAAAAGCTACTGGGCGACATCAAGGCCATCACCGGTTGGCTGTCACGAGAGATCGGCGTGCCGGTCGAAGGTTTCGTGACCATCGATCACGCCGCCGCCGTCGAGGCGCTGCGCAACGGCGATGCGGACATCTCCTTCATGGGAGCGCTGCCCTTTGTTCTGGCCGAGGCGCAAATCGGTGCGGTGCCGCTCTTATCCGAGATCTATCGCGACGCCCCCACCTACACCGGACGGGTCTTCGTGCGACGCGACAGCGGCATCACCACGCTGGCCGATTTGCGCGGACGCGATATCGCCTTTGCCGATCCAATTTCGGAGTCAGGCTATCTCTACCCGCTGGTTGAATTCGAGCGCGCGGGACTGATCGCGGGACCCGCAGAGTCGGAAGCGTTCTTCGGCAGAGTGTTCTTCGCGGGCGGATATCAGCAGGCGATGCAGGCAATGGCAGAGGGACTGGTCGATGCCGCGGGCGCCAGCCAGTATGCCGATCTCCTGCTCGCGCCAGGCCAACAGTCCCAAGTCACTTGGATCGCCGAGAGCGAGCCGATCCCTAGCCACTTGGTGATTGCCCGCCCGGGACTGGACGCCGAGGTGCAGGAAAATTTCGTGAACGCTATGCTGCGGCTGAACGAGCTCGAACATCGCGCCATGTTGCGGCATCTCTACGGCCCGGACGGCTATGTCCCGGCCGATGCGGTCGCTTTCGACGGTGTTCGGGCACTCGCCCGCCGCTACGGGCTTCTGCAATGACCGAGGCCCTCCGCATCGAGGAGCTATGTTTCTCCCATGTCACCTCGGGCCTGCCGACGCTGGATCAGGTGACGCTGTCTATCCCGCCGGGTGAAGCGCTCGCGCTGATCGGGCCTTCGGGGGCGGGCAAGACGACGCTCCTGACGCTGCTCGATGGTCGCCTGAGGGCTTGGCGCGGCCGCGTCTCGGTGCTGGGCGACGCGCTCGATGCGGACCGTGCGCCGCCGCGCGCGTGCCGGGCCGATACGGGGTTCATCTTTCAGGACTTCGCTCTTGTCGAACGCGCCAGCGTGCTGCGCAACGTGCTGAACGGCAGGCTGGGCCGCATGAGGCCGCTGCGTGCCCTGCTCGGGCGGCCGTCGAAAGACGATCTTGCGGTTGCGCGCGCGGCGCTGGCCGATTGCGGCATTGTCGACCTGGCTGAGCGACGGGTGGACAGTCTGAGCGGCGGACAACGGCAGCGAGTCGCAATCGCACGCTGCCTCTCGCAGGAGCCGCGCCTGATCCTTGCCGACGAACCGGTGAGCAACCTCGACCCCGCACGCGCAGCCGAGATCCTTTCGCTTCTAACCGAAGCCGCGCGTCGACGAGGCGCGACCACAGTCTTCTCCTCTCACCAGCCCGACCTTGCGCGGCGCTTCGCGCGGAGAATCGTGGGCATGCGCAACGGTCGGATCGTTTTCGACACTCCGACGGCAGAGCTCACCGAGGGCGCGACAGCCCGGCTCTATGATGATGCGAATGCTGCCGTACAGCCCCGCCTGAAGGCGGTGCCGTGATGGAAAGCCGGGGTTGGGGCGGCTTCGCGACGGGCGGGCTCGTCGCCGGGGCCGTGCTCTGGTCGCTCGCGACGACCGACGTCGAACTTTCCCGCCTCTTCTCCGCCGGGCCGCGCATCGGTGATTTCCTTGCGCGGATGTTTCCACCGGATCCGTCAGTGATGACCGAGATCATCAACGGCAGCGCCGAGACGCTGCGCATCGCCATCCTTGGAACACTCGGTGCTGTGCTCCTGTCGGGGCCGCTCGGCGTCTTTGCATCGGAAACCATGGCCCCGCCCGTCGTTCACCGTCCGGTGCGGACAGCTCTCGCGCTGATTCGCGCCATTCCGCTGATTCTCGTCGCCATGTTGATGGTTGGCGCAGTGGGCCTCGGCCCGCTTCCGGGCATCATCGCGGTTGCCATCCATGCAACGGGCATGCTGGCGAAGTTCTATGCTGAAGCAATTGATGGGGTTGCCCGCGGACCGATCGCCGCACTGGAAAGTGCGGGCGCCGGGCCGCTTGCACGCCTACGCTATGCAATCTGGCCGCAAATGGCTCCGGTGATCGCCCGTGATACAATCTTTCGTTTCGAGCTGAACCTACGAGAATCGCTTATCCTCGGCATCGTCGGAGCCGGTGGCATCGGCTTCTACATTCAGACCTATGTTCGCTCATTTCAATACGAAAAGGCTGCCAGTGTCACGCTGGCGGTCATCGCCATGGTTCTTGCTATCGAGGCGTTCAATGTTGCATTGCGTCGCCGCTTTTCATGATTATTTGCGTCCGGCCCGCTGCGACCCTCCCAGAAGTGATTAACCAGCGGAGCGCCTCCCGACCGAGCATGTTCAGATATTCCGCTTGAAGCTCATGTCACTAGAGGCTTTATACGACTAGCCGGAACGCGAGGAACGGCAAGGATGCGATTGAAGGTTCTGCAGAAGATGCTCTGGGCGGCGGTGGCCCTTGCTATTCCGGCTTACGGCGCGTTGCATCTTCTTGATGAGCGCGCGGAAACACCGGTGGCCGAAGTGTCTTTCCGGCCGACCTTTTCCCTGCTTGATGCTGAGGGAAGAGTGCGCATGCCCTCGGACTTTGCGGGGAAGCATCTTCTGGTCTTTTTCGGCTTCACCAATTGCCCGGACGTCTGCCCGACGACGCTTGCCGAAGTGGCGCAAGTGATGGAGGGTCTGGGAGATGACGCAGGAAAGGTACAGCCCCTCTTCATCTCTATCGACCCGACACGAGACCGCAGCCTGGAACTCGCGGAATATACTGCGGCCTTTCACCCTTCAATCCTCGGTCTGGCTGGCGACGAGGCGCAGACCCGCGCCGCAGCCCGCAGTTTCCGGATTTTCTATGAGCGCGAGGACAGTTCCGGCGCGCCGGATGGTTACACAATGGCACACAGCGCAGCACTATACCTGATCGGACCTGACGGAAACTGGCTGCGCCAATTCAGCTATGGCACGCCAGCAAGTGAAATCCTTAACGACCTCAGGCAAAGATTGTGAATACGATGAAATATCTTCTGACCGCTCTCCTTCTCAGCCTATCCGCCACCCCGGTACTGGCGTGTGAAACTGTTCAACTTAGCTCACTCGAAATCTCGGAAGCCTGGTCGCGGGCTTCGATCGGAATGGCCCGGCCCAGCGCCTTCTATGTCACCATCCGCAACACTGGCGTGAAAGACGATGTGCTTGCCGGCATCGCGACGCCGGTGTCCGGAAAGCCCATGCTGCACGAAACAGTGGTGAAGGATGGCGTGGCTTCGATGCCGCACGCTACGGCGATTCCCGTGCCAGCAGATTCCACCGTGCAATTGGAGCCAGGCGGCTATCACGGCATGCTGATGGGTCTTACACAGGTGCTGAAGGAAGGCGAGACGTTCCCGCTTACACTGACGTTCCGCGAGGCAGGCGACGTGACCGTTCCCGTGGCGATCCGGGGAATGGGTGCGAAAGATGCAGGCTGCGTGGACAAAAAAGATTGAGACGCCGTACGCTGCTCGTTGCCGGGGCGTCGGGCGTCGGCGCGCTGGCCTTTACGCTCGGTCTGGGGTGGTGGCAGAGCCGGGACAGCCTGCAAACGGGCTCCGCGCTGATACCATTGCGTATCGGCAAGATGTCCTTCACCCTGACGAACCATCATGGCGTGACGGTGAGTCCATCAGAGTGGATTGGCCGCCCGACAATAGTCTTTTTCGGCTTTACCTGGTGCCCCGATGTTTGCCCGACAACGCTGAGCGATATTTCGCTCTGGCTGCAAGATCTCGGCCCTGACGCCGACCGGATGAATATCTTTCTGGTCAGTGTCGACCCGGAGCGCGACACTCCACAGGTTCTTGCCGACTACCTGTCGAACTTCGATCCAAGAATCACCGGTCTGACGGGGTCACCTGCCGAGATCAAGCGCGCCGCGGACGAATTCCGCGCAACATTCGAGAAGGTGCCGAGGGAGGATGACTATACCATGGACCACACCGCCGGCGTGTTCCTGTTTCGGGCCGACGGGCGATTTGGCGGGATCATCGATTATCACGAGGATCGGCATGTGGCTCTGCTGAAGATCCAGAGGTTGTTGAAAGCGGCTAGCTGACCGGCTCTGTTGGCTTGGTGTTGTGGTCGCAAAACAAGCCGCCTTCACGACGAACTTCATGCGGTGCTCTTGAAGAGTTCCGACGTTGACCCGGCTTGCGGCGACAGGTTGCCTTTCGATCCTGTTGGACCCCACAAGCTCTGATGTTCAGCCTGCCGTTGGGAAATCGGATACTTCCTCACTCGTCGCTAAACTGTTGTGGGTGGAAGCACTTTCGCGACATCTGCAACCAATCAATGCGGCTGCGTTGCATGCCCCACCCCTGAGGAGACCTAAGCCCCCAATCACCTGTACGCTGGATGCGCTGACTTCAAGGCGCGCATGGCATAGATTGCGTCACTCACATCCCGTTCTTGGGTCTGACAAAAAGATGGCGCCACCGGGATAGCCATTCCCGTAATTCCATATAGACCTTCCCCGAAGCCAAAATGACAAACGAAAGAGTTCGATTGACCCTCCTGCGTGAAACCCTCGAAAACCGTCAGGTCCCCATCTATTTTGGCGCTGTCGTCCTCGGCATGATTGTGGCGGTAACTCTCAACGGAATGACGGCGCTGGAAATCGGCATCAACCCCGCGCTGGCATTCATGTTATTCGTGACGTTCCTCCAGGTCCCCCTAGCCGAGTTGCGAGTGGCCTTCTCGCGCTTTCGCTTTCTTGGCGTCCTGCTGCTGACCAATTTCGTTGTGGTTCCTGTTCTGGTGGGAGCCCTTGTTCAGTTTCTGCCGCCCGATCCGATGATAAGGCTAGGCGTGCTGTTGGTGCTTCTCGCGCCATGCATCGACTATGTCGTAACCTTCTCGCATCTCGGTCGTGCCGATGCCCGTCTCCTGCTAGCTGCGACGCCCGCGCTTCTGGTCATCCAGATGATGATGCTTCCCGTCTACCTGGGTTTTTTCCTTGGCCCTGAGGCTGGGTCTCTTGTGACAGCGGGGCCATTTGTTCACGCATTCGCCTGGTTGATTGCGGTCCCGCTTGTCTTCTCCGCTCTCGTCCAGTTTTGGGCCATCAAAAGTGCCGCGGGGGCACGTGTAGCCTCGGTTCTTGGGCTGCTCCCAGTTCCCGCGACAGCGTTTGTATTATTCGTTGTCGTGGCCGCTGTGGTGCCGCAACTCGGCCCCGCACTTGATGACACGTTACGGGTCGTCCCGATTTACGTGGCATATGCGGTTATTGCACCCTTGGCGGGATGGGGCATGAGCAGGCTGTTTTGCCTTGATGCGCCAGCCGGGCGGGCCCTCGCGTTCAGTGCCGCAACGCGTAATTCTCTCGTCGTCCTTCCGCTGGCATTCGCTGTTCCCGGCGCGGTCCCACTCCTTCCTGCGATCATTGTCACGCAGACATTGATCGAACTTATAAGCGAGTTGGCGTATGTCCGTCTGGCGCCAAAGCTCGGTTCCAAAATGGCTGCATGACGGATCCAGCGGCGGAGACCGCGATACGAAACAACGGCAACAATTCCGGCATGGCGCTGATGCAGCTGACTTGAGACGGAAGGGAGCATTTTGATCTCTGCGCATGTTACTCTACCCGAGGACTGCGCGTTTACCGCTCAGCCGTGCCTTCATGAACCTATCTTCGACGAGATTGAGGAAATATCTTCGGGACAAAGCATGCGAACGCAGGATGCGATACCTGCAAGCTGATCCTGACGACATGACAGCATGAAAAGTCGCAGATTGAGAGATTAAAATCAGCCGCAACCGCGCGGCGATCCAGCGATCAATCAAGATGCTCCGCAGAAGCGGAAATGCCCAACCACGAACGATGGAGTCTCGCAATGAAATTGGATAAATTTTTAGAGAAATAAGTATAAAATCGTTAAGCATGCCCATTTGCGGGATATTATACTCTGCATTGTAGTCTTCTCCTCAACGAAGGGGAGAATAATCAGATGCAAGATAAATATAAAGCGAAATCATATTCCAAAGTATCTGCATTCGCACTCGTGTTGCTCTGCGCTTCATTCGCACAGGCTTGTGCTTACGAAACACTCGAAACAAATCCTGAAGTTCTTATAAGCTCCAGTGCCGCCGCTCCCCTCTTGCAGAACCGGAATGTCGCCCGGGGTTCAGCTTGGCTGACCACGGAATACCTCACCACGACCCTTGCCCTGACCCAAGCTGGCCTCGCTCCCCTTGATCTTGATGTCGATCCTGACTTTGACCTTGCTTCCACCAACGACCTCGCACTACCATCGGCGCTCACAAAACTTGCCGATAAGGGCCTGGCGGAAAATCCGGCTCTCAATGAAAAGATGATCGACCAGGCCCAGGTCATCACCGCCTCGATTCCTGCGATGGCGGCCCCCGCTGGGGTGTCGATCAGCCAGACCATTCGTCAGGAAGCGCCTTTGTTCGGTGCCTACAGGATCCGCTTCGGCAAGATCAAGAGTGGTGCCCGCATATCCGGCCTGATCAAGAAGGCTGTCGCTTCCGGCGCACCCGACGACATTTGCACCGAAAAGTGCGCAGACCTTGCCGATCAACTTGCGTTGAGCGGATCAACTGTCAGCGAGCAACTCCGCCACGTCTCAGCATCAGTCAACAGAATTGTCGCCTACAAGGCAGACGACCAGAACCATGAACGGGTGGACTACTGGTCGACGCCCGGTGAAATTCTGGATCGCAGCAGTGGCGATTGCGAAGACTACGCCATCCTGAAAATGGCTTTGCTGGCCCGCCTCGATGTTCCTATGAGCGCCATGGAAATAGTCGTGCTCAAGGATACCAGCCGTAATCTATTTCACGCCGTTCTGTCTGTTGCATTTGAGAATCGTAGCCTGATCCTCGACAACGTGACCGATGCTGTTGAAGCTGACACGGCGAAGGAAAGCTATGAGCCTCTGTTTTCGATTTCTGGCACCGCAAACTACGTATTCGGCTACAAGGGTGGCAAGTCCAACCTTACGGCCTCACTCAAGGAGCTCGGAGCAATTGCGCCAGGTGCAGGCTTCTGAGCGCATAAGCCTGGCACAATTCTCCAATCGAACTTGCATTTCCGGATGAAGCGGAATTTCGGTCCGCTCAAGCCGCGCCACGTTCTTCGCTTCGAGAATGATTTTTGATGTGTTCTTGACGCGCCGGACGTGGCCCGAGGACAAGATGCGTATGGTGTGCTCGAAACCTATCGACTACAGCGCCGCACATCCAATCGGATGCGCGGCGCTGTAACTCTTTGAATCAATGCATGTCGCGTTCAAATGAATCCATTTGAACGCGACATGCATTAGATATATAATTCCTGGCAAATTCACCAGCCACTCCTCTTTGGCACCATGAAGGGCTCGTTTTCCTGGCGCGTATAAGCCGGCTCACCAAAATTGGGCTCGGGGCTGGTTTAGCACCAAGAAGGGGCCATGCGATTTTGGGGGCCGGTGGGTCGGTCCTGGCTATTGAAACTGATGAGGTGCAAAACTACGTACCAGCAAGGATTTTCGAGCTCGCTATGCTGACGAAGGAGGTCTCGCTCGAATGCGAAAACGGTCCTTACCTTTGCCAAACGCGATTGGGACGTGGTGAATTGCCGCCCGTATTAGAGACGGGCATTTCCGTGCTCCGCTCCCGCTTGGGACTTTGCGCTCGGCCTAGAACATTGGCCAGGCCGTCGTGCGATCAGCCAAGACTGGAGACATATGCCAATCCAAGGCCCCGGCTCGCTCAGGACGTCTTTCTCCGCACCGAGTTCCATCCACCCGAGCTGGGAACCAGCTTCTCTTGGAAGCGCGCCGCAGTCTTTTGGGTCAGCGTGCCTTCCAGTGACGAGCAGCTTCGTGTATCCGATCTCGACAAATCGTCAAGATCAGGTAATGGACAAAAATGACCGACACTTCTCTGCGACTTTCGATCGAAGAATCGCACACGTTGGCGCGACAGCGCAAGCGCCGGAACATTTATCTGCTATTGGCGTTGTGCTGCTTCGCAGTAACCGTGTTTGGCGTGAGCATCACTCACCTGCAGTTGGAAACCCAGATGGATCCGTTGCCTTCACAGCCAATCACCGACAAGTGATTGGCTGTGTGCCGATGGTGCATCCATAATTTGGGGATGGATCACATCGGACTTTCTCACCTGCTGGCACGTATCGGCCTTTTCAGCGCGACGACCCTGGCGGCCTATTCGGGCTTTGCAGTCCTGTTTGGCCTTTTTTGTCTTGTCGGAGGCCATAACATGATGGAAGCATTGTACGGAGGGTTCGCGAGCTTTTTGCTAGCTCTTGTTGTAGGCGCTGGAGGTGTTTGGATATCGACCTCCAGCCCACGATTCAACCAGAGACGAGACTGACCCATGTGTTGGGGTCATGTTGCGATTGGCGCTTGAGGAAATAGAGTTCTGTTTCTTTCCAGAGCAGAACCCGAGGTTCAACGTTGTCCAGAACGAAATCCCCCCGATCGGTGATAACGGTCAGGACCGCATGTCCGCCTCCATTTGCATCCCGTCCAACCGTCATTGATAGTGCACCCAAGGGTATGCCCCGTTGATTTAGGCGTTTGCGCTTTTCAAGTGCGTAATCTTCGCAATCGCCAACATTTTTGGGATATTCCCACCGCTCTTCAACCCCGAATATTTCGTTGTCGGTCAGAGGTGCAACGGACGTATTCACATCATCATTGGTTTGAATGATGTCGCTCCAAAGTTCGCGTGTCAATTCGACGATCTGGCCATCTGCGGGGCGGTCACAGCGATCGGCGTAGCGCTGGCAATAGTCATAATAGCCGATAGGTATTGTCGTTCTGCCGAACGTCACCATATTCGCAACGCTAGTTGGCTGCGTCTGGTTGAGATGGAGTGCATTGGCGCCGGCGGCGCCGCATGACAAGGCGAGCGCAAGCGCCGCAATAACTGACTTTCCCATGTTGAACCTTTCCCCAAAGTTGATGGAAAGACACTACGAGGAACAGATAAAAACTGGGAAAAATCAAAGACTTGGATTTATCTCAAATGCGATTCAAATGCTGCTTTAGCAACACACGATTTAGAAACAATTGGTATCGATTTGCACTCCAAACTGAGACTCGGTCAGTTTATACCAAAACGTTACACTTCAATTGAGACTCAAGCCCGAAAAGTCTCAATTGAAGTGTAACGTTTTGTCGGCTAGGCGAATGCCGCTTCTTTTTCCAAGGAAGGCTTCCAGGATTCAATGTTTTCATCGGTGATCCGCTCTGTGCCATCCTGAATGGCTTCAATTGCGAGTTCGTTGAGTATCCCAAACACACGTGCCGTTATGCCGTCGCCGAGACGGGAGAGGTGTCGCAGACTTTGGCTCGATAAGGCGGACGGAAGTTGGAGCGGTAGACTGCGCAGAATTGCGGTGACCAGTTCCTGAAACTCCTCATTTGCATTCCATCTAGGCAGCACAAACTGATCCAGGCGCCGTGCCAGTTGAGTGTCGCCGGCAATCGCGTCGCGGGCTTCGGACACACCAAGGCAGACGAGCGAGGCTTTGGTCTCGTTACTGAGATATCGCAACAGTTGGAGGATCACACGCTGTTCTCTCGGGGTTCCCGCAAGCAGGTTGTGAACCTCATCGAATACCAGAACGCGAACGTTATTGCTTTTCAGGAGGAGAACGGTCCTTATCTCAAGTTCCATGAGCGTCAGGCGTTCGTTGATGCTCGCTCCCATGGCCATCAGCAATTGCCCATATATTCGGCGTTCCGTAGGTCGTGACGTCAGTGTGATTGCCAGCACTGGCATACTCTCAACACCGGTGCTGTGATTAATAACTGGTGGGTGATCACGTTTGAACTTTTCCACCAGCATAGTTTTGCCCATGCCGCTATGGCCATAAATTGCAAGCCCCGGCGGACGCGTTGATGGTGGATGGTCGCAAAGTCCATCAAGATGCCGCAACACACGACGGGCGCGATCAAAACCGACCCAACGATCAGATCGAATGGCACGAATCCGTGTTTCGTTTGGTGCGTTGGCAAGTGCTGCGGCGCCGGGCGCTAAATGCGTGAATTCAATCATCAATCCCAAAATTCCGTGTCGTCGCCTGAAGCAGTTGGTTTGGTCATATCTATGGTCGTGACATGGCCGCTTTCCTTTTGGTCCTGTTTAACAGGTCTTCGCGCGGTACTCCGGCGCGCTTTAGCGCTTGAGGATGCGGCAATGTCCTCAATCTGTCGCTGTTTTGCGATCGCTGCAAAAATAACGTCTTCCTGTAACTCACGCCGTCCCTGGTCTCGCAGCCTTTTCTTGGCGTGTTTCCATTCCCACCATGAGACCGGCGGATAGGCGAGATTTCGATACCGCGCCTCTACAAACCGGCCGTCCGACTGGCGAACGAATATCCGGGAAAGGTCTCGTGGATCATATTTGATCTCAAGCTCTGCACCCCGGCCGACATCCCGTGATAGGGCGTCCGACCAGTAGCGAATCTTCTCCAGGTGAATGCCGTCCTTCAGCAGGCGCCTCCGGTCGCCTGGCAGGAAGCTGGTCCAGAACGCCATTCGGTCCGGCGGCAAGTCGAAATCGACTTCACCTTGCCGTTCGCGCCATAGGGCCAGGGGAGGGCGCAACAGTGAGGCGTGAATACGTTGATGGTATTTCCCAACGATTTCCAGTGCGATCCACTTTTCCAGTTCGCGTAATGTAAAGGTCGCACGGTCCTCGGAATCGTAATCACCCCTGATTTTCACATTGCTGAACGTTGTCCCTGGCAGCAGATGAACAGCTCCCATCATCGTTCCGATCAGCCGCTCGATGTGTCCACCGAAGCGCGGTGTCGCTGGCGGTCTAAACTGCAGTTTGATGCCATATTCCTTGCAAGCGTCGGCGAGCGCGCGCGATCTGAATTCGGCGCCATTGTCGCAATGGAGAACCGTGGGTAGTCCGGCGACGGGCCAGGGAATATCAATGCCCCTCTCGTCCAGCCATGCCGTTTTGTCGTAAACCGCGTGCAGGAGGCAAAGGCCAACAGACGTTCTGGACGGGGCTTCCAATGACAAATGGAAACCGGCGACCATTCTGGTGCAAACATCAATAGCAATTGTCAGCACTGGCCGTCCGATGGGCTGACGATACTGTTCATCGACAACGATGACATCGACGATTGTGTGGTCGATCTGCCAAAGAGCGTTCGGCTTGGCAACAGATAACTGGCCAGGACTTGGCGTTGATGCAGCTTCGATCTCTCGTTCCCCGCGCTTGCGGGCCGCGGAAATCGGGATCAGTTCCGAAACTCTCCGTTGCACTGTTCTACGGGCCGGAGCAGACAGGCCCTCTGCAAGGCAGACTTCCCGGATTCGTCGTAATAGTGCAGCAAAGCTCGGCCTTTCCTTCTTGAGCCATAAGTCATCCACTTGTTCGGCAATAACCCGCTCCGTTCTCGGGTCCAGACGGGTCACGCCTTCCTGCGTCCCGCGTTTTTTGGGTTTGAGGCTTGAGGTGCGCTGCGTTTTTCTAAACCGCGCAACGAGCCGAAATAACGTCGAGCGCGGAATACCATATTCTTCACGTGCCTCTGCGACCACCTCAGCATTTACCGTTCCACCGCTACGGCGCAAAAGATCTCGCAGGAATTCTTGTGGACCGTCGTCCCCAGTGTCCTGGCCGATTTTGGGGTCTTCGAGGGGTGAAATCATACACCGACATTACGGTCGATCGACCGGTCGATCAATCCCAATTTGAGTGTAACAAAAGCCCCCTGGAGTCTCGTTTGAAGTGAAAGGCGTTACACTTCAGTCTCACGCAAATCCTTGAAAACGCTCAAGGCGCGAGTCCCGGTTTCAAAGGCAAATCGACAGTTCTCGTCGAGGACCGCGGAAAGCTGGAAGTCCTTGCACAGCGTCGCCGTGCCGGCGACGCGGACATTCGCGCCGGCAAGCGCGACCCCGGTCGCGATCGATGACCCGTATTCGCACAGATGCCCCATCTGCACCGCGACCCCCGACTTCGGGCCGGGGTTGAGAGGCAGCGCCTCCACCCGCGCCGGGTCGAGGCCGGTGATGCAGGCCGCCACCGCAAGCGATATGCCGGCCCCTGCCGAAGCCGTCAGACAGCCCGCCTCGGCGCCGGTCAGTTCCGTAATCGTCCTGCTGGCGAGCGCCTGCAATTCATGCATGTCGACGAAACGCTCGGTGGCGGCGGCCGTCTCGCCCGAAACTTCCGGGGCGGGCGCTACCGAGGCGCCGAGCCCCGTCATCGTGCCGGCGACGTTGACGATGCGCCGGAAGCCGTTTTCGTCGTGCCAGCGCCAGTCCGGCGCTGTGGAGGGTTGGTCATTGCCCATTGAAAAATACTCCATAATTATGAAATAAGATGAGGTCAATCAAGGAAGGTCGGAACTGGAATGCAAGACACCAGCAAAGCGCCGCGCTCGCGCACCAGCGGTATCGACAGGACGCTGCAGATCATGGATATCCTGCTCGACTACAGGCGTCCCATGACCGCCTACGAACTCGCCAAGAGCGCCGCCGCGCCGGTTTCCACGATCTACCGACTGATCGATGAACTGGTCGAACGCGGCATGTTGAGCCGGACGTCCGAGAGCCTTGTCTGGTTCGGACCGCGGCTGATGCATTACGGTCTTGCCTACCGCTCGCGCATGAACATGTATGTCGAGGCCGAGAAGGAAATGCTCGCGCTCAGCCGGCGAACCGGCGAGATGGTTCAGGTCTGCGCACGCGACGGCGGCATGATGGTCGTCATCGGCATGGCCGAGGGCGAGGGCCACTTTCGCGTGACCTCCGATGTCGGCACCCGCGTTCCGCTCAACTGGACCGCTTCGGGCCTGCTTCTGCTCGGCCACCTCGATCCGGCCGAACGCACCGCCGCCTTCGCGGAAAGCGCTCGTCCCTCCAACACCGGGCTTGCCGAAACCGATCCGGAAGCTCTTTCCGAGCGCAGTCGCAAGGACTTTCTCGAAGGGCTTTCGGTGCAGTCGGGCAGTTCCGAGGAGGGCGTGGTCTGCATCGCCGCCCCCATCCGCGACGCTGACGGCGCCTGCCAGCTCACCATGTCCGTGGTCATGCCGCGCCACCGGCTCGAGGAGAAGTTCGACAGCATTTCCGTGCAGGTGCGCGAGGCTGCAAGTCTTGTCGAGCGCGCCGTGGGTCATAGAACATCCGCCGTTGTTCCGGCTTGAATGCCTTCCGCATCGATTTCGAAGATTGCCTCGATCTCGACCGTGATCTGGTTGGGCAGCGAGCCCACGCCAAACGCGGAGCGCGAGTGAATGCCGGCCTGTCCGAAGATGGGGGCGAGCAGATCCGAGGCGCCGTCGATGACATAGGGGTGGCGCGAAAACTCCGGCGTCGCGTTGACGAGGCCAAGCAGCTTCACCACGCCTCTCACCCGGTCGAGCGAGCCGTCGCAAAACGCGCGCAGGGCGGTCAGGATGTTGACCGCGACGAGTTCGGCATGTTCGCGCGCTTCTTCAGCCGAAACGGTGTCGCCGACCTTCCCGGTCATGAGTGTGCCGTCGGCGAGCACGGGTCCCTGGCCGGATACGAACAGCAGATTGCCGGACCGGCGTACGTTGCAGAACGAGCCGACCGGCCGGGGCGGATCCGCCGGGAGCGCGAGGCCGGACCGGACGAGTCTCGCCTCCGGCGATTCCCGCAAATTATCAATTTTCACCAATTGCCTCTATTCTCTTGCAGTGACTGTAATGACCCGCGGAAACCTCCACGGGCGAGGGAATGCCGGAGGCGCAGATCTCGCGCGCATGCGCGCATCGGGTCCGAAAGACGCATCCGGATGGCGGCGACATCGGACTGGGGATATCGCCCTTTAGAACCTCCCGGTCGCGCGCAGCGCCAGGCCGCGGCATCGGAATTGCCGAGTTCAGCGCCAGCGTGTAGGGGTGGCGCGGACGTTCGTGGATATCGGCGGCTGGACCGATTTCCATCAGCCGGCCCAGATACATCACCGCGACCTGATCGCAGAGATAGTCGACAACCGACAGGTCGTGGGCGATGAACAGCATGGTCAGGTTGCGCCGTTCGCGCAGATCGAGCAGCAGATTGAGCACCTGCGCCTGGATCGACACATCGAGGGCGGAGACGCTCTCGTCGGCGACGATGAATTCCGGCTCCAGCGCGAGCGCGCGGGCAATGCCGATGCGCTGACGCTGGCCGCCCGAGAATTCGTGCGGATAGCGCCGCATGTGGTCGGCGCTGAGACCAACCTCTTCCAGAAGCGAAGCCACTTTATCGCGGCGGGTGCGCCGCGAACCGATGCCATGCGCGACGAGACCTTCGGCAATGATCGCCTCGACCGAAAGCCGGGGGTTAAGGGAGGAAACCGGGTCCTGAAACACCATCTGCATGCGCCGACGCATGGCCCTCAGGTCACCGGCCTTCAGGCTGTTGAGGTCGCAGCCGTCGAAAACCGTGCTGCCCGATGTCGGCTCGATCAGCCTGAGCAGGCTGCGCCCGAGCGTGGATTTTCCCGAACCGCTTTCTCCGACCAGCCCCGTTATCGACCCCTTCGGGATATCGAAGCTGACGTCGTTGACGGCATAGACCGGGTCACTCGCAGGGCCGAACGTCTTGGTCATGTTGCGAATGCTGATAAACGGTTCCGTCATGGCGCCTCAACACCTTCAAGGATGCAGGCGGCCAGATGGTCGGGCGCCTTGCGCGTCAGCGCCACCGGCTCGCGACAGCGCGGTTCGGCATAGCCGCAGCGCGGCGCGAAAGCGCATCCCGGCGGCAGGCTGGCAAGCGGCGGAACGGAACCCGGAATCGGCACCAGCCGTTCGCCGCGCGGGCGCCACGGCCCCGGGATAGAGGAGAGAAGTCCCTTCGTGTAGGGATGCCGGGTGTCGTTGAAGAGCGCGTCGACGCCGGCCTGCTCGACCACCCCGCCAGCATACATGACCGCGACATCGTCCGCCATCTCGGCCACAACGCCCATGTCATGGGTGATGAACAGGATCGACATGCCGAAATCCTTCTGCAACTGCCGCATCAGGTCGAGGATCTGCGCCTGGATCGTGACATCGAGCGCGGTCGTCGGCTCGTCGGCGATCAGAAGCGAAGGCTTGCAGATCATTGCCATGGCAATCATCACGCGCTGGCGCATGCCGCCCGAGAGTTCGTGGGGGTAGCTGTCCATCCGCCGCGCGGCTTCCGGTATCTCGACCAGTTCCAGCATTTCGATCGTGCGCCTGCGCCGCGTCGCCGCGTCCATCGTCTCGTGCAGGAACAGCATCTCGCCGATCTGGTCACCGATCGTGAACAGCGGGTTGAGCGACGACATCGGCTCCTGGAAAATCATCGACATCTGGTCGCCGCGCAGCCGCCGCCGCTCCGCTTCGCCAAGCTCCGTCAGTTCGAGCATGCGGCCGTCGCGGTGGCGATAGGCGAGCGTGCCCGCCGCGATCCTGCCGTTCGGCGGCAGCAGGCCCATCAGCGCCAGCGAGGTCACCGATTTACCGGAACCGCTCTCGCCCACCAGCGCAAGCGTGCGACCGCGGCCGATGCTGAAGCTGACGTCGCGCAGCGCCGCCACCTCGCGCCCCTGGCCGCGAAAGCGGACGTTCAGTCCCCGGACATCCAGAATGGCGTCCTCGTTCATGAGGCCCTCCGCGCGGCCGGTTGAACATCGTTGCCGATCACCGTCATGCGCGGCTCGAACAGCCGTTCCAGCGTCATGGTGTTGCCCTGACTGTCGAGGACCGGCAGCGAAGCCTCGGCGAAATCGAAAACCGTGAAATCGGCGCGTGTTCCGGCGGCAAGACCGCCGCGCCCGCTGAGGCCGAGCACGCCGCGCGGTCCGGCGCAGACCGCTTCAATACAATCGTCGAAGGGCAAACCGAGGCCGTAGAGCTTGGACATGGTGGTCGCGAGGTCGCGCACCGGGTCCTCGATGCTGTGGAGATGGAGGTCCGTCGAAATCGAGAACGGCTTCAGGCCATCGGCCATCGAGGCGCGCGCGGTCTCGAAATTGAACGAGGCCCCGCCATGTCCGATATCCATCAATATGCCCCGCGCCGCCATGTCCTGCGCCATTTTGAACAGCGCATCGGTGTCGCGGATCGAGCCGGCGGCCTTGCCGTTGAAGCAATGGGTCACGATATCGCCCGGCGTCAGAAGTTCGAAGACCTCGTCAATCAGCGGCGGCGGTTCGCCCACATGCACCATCAGCGGCAGCCTGGTCATTTCGGCGACGCGCTTGGCGATCTTGGCGGGTGTGATCCCCCAGGAGCCGACGATCACGCCCGAGGCGCGAACCTTGATGCCGCAGATGACGTCGCGATTGGCCTCGACCACGGCCAGTGTCTTGTCGATATCGATGGAGCGCCAGTCGATCAGTTCGGGCACCCGGTTGCAGGCAACCAGCCCGATGGAGCCGATGTTGAGAAACGCGCGCACGGTTTCGGACTGGCGTTCGATGACGTATTCGCGCAGGCCGTGAAAACTCGCCTCGCCGGCCGAGCCGGCATCGGCCATGGCGGTGACGCCGGTCGGCCGGCCGGCCTGCGAGGCCCGCACCGAAATGTCCGTGCCACCATGCCAGACATGGACATGCAGGTCGCACCAGCCTGGCGACAGAAAGGCGCCGTTGCAATCGATGAGCCGGGCGTCCGGCGCGGCGTTCTTCGCAAGCAGGCCGTCATCGCCGATGTGGATTTGATCGGGTGCGTCATCGAACCCGATAATGTGGAAATTGACGAGGGTGAGAGACATTCAGGCTTCCTTGGCAAGATGCGGGTCGAGAGCGTCGCGCAGCGCGTCGCCGACGATCTGGAGAGTCAGTACGGACAGCGATATGGCAACGCCCGGAAACAGGATGAGATAGATGGCCGTGTCGAGGTATTGGCGGCCTTCATTGACCATGATGCCCCAGGTCGGGGTCTCGGGGTCGACGCCGATGCCGAGGAAGGAGAGGCCGGCCTCGGCCAGCATCGCATAGGCGAAGATGAACGTTGCCTGCACCAGGATCGGCGAGACGATGTTGCGCAGCGCATGGGTGATCATGATGCGCCAGGTCCGCGTTCCCAGAGCCCGTGCGGCCTCGACATAAGGCATTTCGCGGATGACCATCGTCGAGGCTCTGACGATGCGGGCGACGCGCGGCGCATAAACGATCGAGAGCGCGACCACGACATTGGTGAGGGTGCCGCCGAAAATCGCGACGAGCGACAGCGCCATGAGGATGTCCGGAAACGCCATCATCGCGTCGATCAACCGCGAAAACGGCCAGTCGAGCCGGCTGAAGAAGCCTGCCGTCAGGCCAATCACCACGCCAATCAACGACGACAGGATCGCCACCGAAAGTCCGATGCTGAGCGAAGAGCGCCCGGCGTAAAGAAGGCGCGACAGTACATCGCGTCCGAACGCATCCGTGCCGAACCAGTGGGCAGCACTCGGTCCCTGCAGGCGCTCGCGCACCGACATCGCATCGGGATTGGCGGGCGCCACCAGCGACGCGAACAGACAGAGAATTGCGATTGCCAGGAACACGGCCAGTGAGACCTGCACCGAACGCCGCGCAAGCAGGACACGGAAGAAACCGGGTTCGCCCGTGCCTTCCGGTTCGGCCGTTTCCGGCGTGCCGGAGGAAAGTGTCGTATCGGCCATGGTCAGTACCGCACCCGCTTGTCGATGACCAGATAGAGAAGGTCGGTCAGAAGATTGATGAAGACGTAGAGGATCGCCACCACGATGAGCGTGCCCTGGATCACGGGATAATCCCGTCGCAGCACCGCATTCACCACAAGGCTGCCAAGTCCCGGCAGATTGAACACCCGTTCCGTGACCACGGCGCCGGCCACCAGCAGCGCGAAGGTGAGCCCGACGACGGTGATGATCGGAATGCCGGCGTTCTTGAGCGCGTGACGCAGCACCACGCGGCGCTCGCTCATGCCTTTGGCGCGGGCGGTGCGCACATAGTCTTCGCCGAGAATGTCCAGCATCGAAGCGCGGGTGAAACGCAGGATCAGCGCGGAGTTCACGATGCCGAGCGTGATCGAGGGCAGCACAAGATGCCACATTCGATCGAGGAAACCGGCATCGGGCCCGCCATAGCCGGAGGCGGGAAACCAGCCGAGTTCGGTGGCGAGATAGCGCTGAAAGATGAGGCCGGTCAGGAAGCTTGGAACCGATGCGGCGAGCATGGCGGTCGTCACCGCCGACTGATCCAGCACCGAGCCGCGCCGATAAGCCGCGTAGATTCCGATCGGCGTGGCGATGACGAGGGCGAAGATCAGCGAGAACAGCGACAGGAACACGGTCGGTTCGGCCCGCGCCGCGAGTACCGACGTCACGGAATTGTCAAAGAAAAGCGAGCGGCCGAGATCACCCTGTGCGGCATTGGCAACGAAGGTGAGGTATTGCACGAAGATCGGCCGATCGAGGCCGAGGCTGGCGCGCAGATCCATGACGTCCTGAGGCGTCGCGTCCGGCCCCAGCATCAGGGCCGCCGGATCTCCCGGCGCAAGCCGCACAAGCACGAAGGCGATCGTCAGCACGAGGAAGGTTACGACCAGCATGCCCACAAAACGCCTGATCAGATAATTTGTCATTCAGTTCGATCCCCTGGCATATCGACGAAGCATATCCGAGCCCCGGACGATAACCGCATTCGACGTCTCGCGACCATGAAGGACTTATCAGGAGCGGCCGGCGCAGCGATCATGGCACCGCGCCGGCATGCCTCGTTATTCGGACGTCGAGGCATTCCAGAACTGCGGCCACGGCGAAGCGCTGACGCCTTCGAGCGTCTTCGACTTGCCTTGAAGCGCATTGAAGTTGCCGATCTTGATGAAGCCGACATTCTCGTAAAGTTCGGTCTGGAGTTCCTTGAACACGGCCTTGCGGATTTCCGGATCCGTCTCGGTGGTGAAACGGGCATAGATCTCGTTCTTGACCGGATCATTCCAGCCTTCACGCGCTTCGGCCGAGAAGCTGGAGATCAGCGCCGGCTCGGGCAGGAACGGGGAGTGGGTGATGTAGATGTCCCACAGATCGGGGTTGTTGCGCCGCTCGGCGAGCGTGGCCCAGTCCACGACATCCATCTGCACCTTGAAGCCGGCGGCTTCGAGTGCGGCCTTCGCGACCAGGGCCATCTGGTAGTGGAACTCGTACTGGCGCGAGGTCAGGATGCGCAGCGGCGTGCCGTCATAGCCCGCCTTCTCCAGGTGCGCGGCGGCGGCTTTGATATCGTTCTGATTATAGAGTTCGACGCCGCCGTCATTGTTCCAGACCCAGCCTTCCGGGTACATCGCGCCTTCGACCTGATAGAATTTCTCGTCGCCAAAGGCGGCATACAGCATGTCGTCGAAGGGCAGGGCGGCCTGGACGGCTTTGCGGATTTCGATATCGGTCATCATGCCCTTCTTGTGGTTCATCGCGAACAGCGGCCAGCCGAAGGGCTCCAGCAGCAATGGCTCGGCGACGTCGCTCGACTCCAGCCTGCCATAAGATTCCGTCGACAGACTGTCGGCAAAATCGAACTGGCCGGAAAGCAAGCCCTCAACCCGCGTATTCGGGTCGGCAACGGGCACGAAGCGGATTTCATCGGGAATCTGCTTGCGTTCGGCCGCGCCTGTCGGCTGGGTATAGCCATCGAAGCGGACAAGCTGGATGTACTGGTCCGGCACATAATCGGCTATCTCGTAAGGACCGGTTCCGACCACATTGTCGATCTGGTCGGCGAGGATCTCCTCGGGATAGACCACCGCCGCCGAGTTTGAGAATGCGAGCAGGGAAAGAAGCGGCGCGTAAGGCTGGTTGAGCTTGATGGTCACCTCATAATCGCCGGTCGCCTCGACGCTGTCGACATAGGCGGCGACGCTCTTGCCGCGGGAGGCCACTTTGAGCCAACGCTCCAGCGAGCCGACAACATCAGCCGAATCCATGGTGGAACCGTCGTGGAAGGTGACGCCTTCGCGGATCGGAATGACATAGGTCAGCCCGTCATCGCTGACATCCGGCGTGGCCGCGGCAAGCAGCGGAACCGTCGCCCAATTGTCGTCGAAGGTGAACAGGGTCTCGACGAAGTGCTGGGTCACGATGCTGACCACGTCCTTGGTGGAGACCATGGGGTCGAACGTATCGGGTTCGCCGATCATGGCTACATCGACTTCGGTTTGCGCCTGGGCGTGACCGGACACGGCCATCGCGAGCGCCAGCGCCGAAGCGCATGACAATTGAGAGAGAAGACGGTTCATGATTGCTGCTCCATTATTATGTAATATAGTCCCATTTAAGAGAATATAAATAGCTCTATATGCTGTCAACGGATTTGTTTCGGGGGCCTTGACTGGTCAGTCCTCGTCCCGCCATTCGTCATCGCAACATGCTTCGAGCCGGCGACACAGGGCGGTAACAAGAGCAGTTCAAAATCCTGCGCGGTCTTAATCAATGCTCAAGCGGCGATTGCCGGTTCCAGTTCACGGTGACGACCCACACCCCGATGCATTCGACAAAACAGCCTTTGAGCGCATGGCTCAAGGCGATGTAGTGGCTGTTGCAATCCGACAAGGGTATGTCATCGATCCGTCTTGCGGAAACACTTGGGGGCCATTCAGCCTACCGCGAGGCGGATCGGACATGCTATGGGACGCCGGCGCAGGGGCCCGGCGCGGCGCGCGATCTTGGGTTGAACGAGGCGACTGACGACGCCGCGCGGCAAGGCGATGGCGCGTTGTTCTGGACATCCTCGGAAGCGATGCCCGACATGTTCTACTTCTTCGACTTCACCAACGGCTTTTTCGACATGCGCAGCCAGGGTTTTTACCTGTCCGTCCTGCTCGTGAAAGACAGTTTGCAATGAAGCGCCTCTCCATGCCCGCGTCGCCGAAGTGCTGAGATCGCACGCCGCACAAAGGCCAACGAGGGAAAAAGACACGGCCATGCGGATGGAGTCGACGGGCGTGTCCCGCGCTGTTTCGTCTATCCGTCCGCTTGCCTATCGCCCGAAAGCCCGGAGGAACCAATCTGAGGGGGCTGACTACCATCCCGATATTATCGGACCCTGCGTCGCGAGCTACTGCCGTCCGAGACGAGCGATCGGGGCTTTTGCCATCGTGGCTTCCGCTGGCGCCATAATGCCGAATCGAGGAGCCGGGAACCACTCATCTCACCTGTTCAGTTTTTACCGGGTCACATCACTCCGTTGCGTTGACCCGCGAATGATGAGGGCGGGTTCCAGTGTCAGGCCTTCCGGCTGCGGCTTGTCCTCGATCATCGCCATGATACGCTTCATGACGACCTCACCCGTTGCCTGGCTGCAGACGTCAACGGTGGTCAGCGGCGGCGTTATGTATCGGCTTGTCGGAATATTATCTATGCCGGCAAAGGCCACGTCATCGGGCACCTTGAAGCCAAGCGCGCGCGCCTCACTCATCAGGCCGATTGCGACGAGGTCGTTGCAGCCGATGATGACATCAGGACGATCCGGGTTCAGCAGCGCGCGGGCGGCCGCCCGCTCGCCGGCCTCGCTGGTTGGTTCCTCAACGTCAAAGACTTGCAGGTCCAGTCCTGCGGGTTCCAGAACGTCGCGCAATCCGCGAAGACGTTCGATATTCCATGATGCCCGCGAATAGCCGACATAGCCGAACTTTCTGAAGCCCTGGCGCACCAGATATTGCGCCAGGAGCGAGGCGACCTGAACGCTATCCGTGCCGACCGTGAGAACATCGTCGCATTCGGGCTGGCCAAGAAAGGCCACCGGCTTGTCGAGGTCTGCCAACCATTCAACGACATCCTGCGGAACGCGGGCGCTGACAATCAGCCCGTCGGTGCGCGGCGAGAGCGCCTCGAGCAGCGGCCGGGCCGCTGAAATGCTCTCTTCCATGTCGACGACGAGGAGATTGTAGCCGTTTTCCAGTGCCACGCGGTTAGCGCCTTTGACCACATTGGCATAATGCGGGTTGGCGATATCCATGACGGCAAGTCCGATCGCCGTCGTCCGTCCGGTTACCATAGAGCGTGCAAGCGGGTTCTGGCTATAGCTCAGATCCTTGATGGCGCTGCGCAGCTTGTCTTCGACCGGTTGAGAGAAGGATTGCTGCCCGTTTACATATTTGGAAACGGTTGCAATGGAAACACCAGCTCGTTCTGCCACATCGCGTATCGTCGGTCTTCGTTGGCGGCTCATGCGAGGTAAACGCTTTCCTATAATATCAGCTCATTCCAGGGATGAGATTGTCTCGATGCGGCTTTTGACGGGCAGGCGCGCCTTCTGGCGCCGTAAATTCTCACCTGTCAGGCCGATATGGCCTTCTATATATCACTAAGTGCCGCTCATAACACGAGAAAATTTTAGTTAAACGTTTTCTTGATTTGTCGAAAAATCTGTGCGTATAGTCCGTCCATGCTCAGGAGAGCATGCCCTGCCGTGGGTGAGCTTCAGGCGTTATCCGGGAGGTGTGCAGGGAAAAGTCAACTTTGAGGAGGTTTCCCATGAGGAAAGCAGGAGCTTTCGCAGCCGTGGTGCTGGCAGGCACGACGCTTGCAACAACAGCCTATTCCGCCGAAACGCTTGAAGTCTGGATGCGCTATGGCGACGCCGAACGCCCGACGATTGAACGCATCATCGACGGCTTTACTGCCGAAACCGGCATCAATGTCGATCTGTTTCTGGCCAATATCGATTTTGAAACGCGTCTTGCGCGGGCGGCGGCGGGCGGCAGCCTTCCGGACCTGATCATCAACGATGCCACGTCGATGGGCCAGTTGCAGGAGATGGGCATCGTCAAGCAGATCGATCGCGAGTCGATTTCAGGCGGCGACCAGCTCTACGATGTCGCATGGAACAGCGTGCACGCGCCTGACGGCAACTACTATGGCGTTCCCACCTCCGCACAGGCCTTTGCGGTGTTCGTCCGCAAGGACTGGCGCGAGAAGCTGGGCTATGACGTGCCGGAAACCTGGGACGATCTCTACAATCTGGCCAAGGCCTTTACCGAGGAAGACCCGGATGGCAACGGCGCCGATGACACCTATGGCTATGTGATGCCGCTTTCGAGCACGCGCGGATACGCATCCTGGTTCATGTCGGATCTGATCTGGCAGGCGGGCGGGCAGTTCCTGCAGCCTGAGGGCGACGGCTATGTTTCATCCATGGCAACGCCCGAGGTCGTCGAAGCTGTCGGCTTTGCCCGCAAAATGATCTGCGAAGGCTATGCGCAGCCCGCGGCGATCACGTCGACCACCGGCGATGCGACGCCTGTCTTTTCGTCGGGTCAGGCCGGCATCTATCGCTCCGGTCCCTATCACATCGCGGCTTTCGTGCGCGAGCCGGGCCGCGACAAGTTCGAAGTCATTGCGCCGCCCGCCGGTCCGGCCGGCCAGGCCGAGCTCGCCGAAGGCGAAGCCGCCTTCGTGATGGTCACCACCGAGCAAGAGGACGCGGCCAAGCAGTTCATCGAATATCTGATCTCCGAAAAGGGACAGGAAACCGGCATGGCCGCCGGTACCGGCGACAACGCGATTGTGCGCCTTTCGGTCAACAAGAATGTGGATACCAAGGCGGTCCAGCCCGATCCGGCATGGGCAACCTATGCCGATCTCTATGCCACGTCGGCCCGTTACTTCCCGAGCGTGCCCAACTGGAAACCGATCCGGCAGGCCGCAGCCGAGGGTCTCAATCAGGTGCTTTCAAGCTGCGATTCCGATATCATGGCTGGCCTTGAGAACACAGACGAGGTCATCAACGCCGAACTCGACCAGCAGGGCGTCCTCGCCAGGTAGGGTCTGCCCAACAAGTCTGGCGCCGCGCATTTGCCTCTCCCGTGGCGCGGCGCCAGGCAGCCAGTGAAACATGTCCGGCTGCACGTCATTACCCTCAATTTTCGCAACTTTCGGTGCCGGGGCGTTTCCGGCGCCTGCCAGAGCCTTCTGGCGTTCCGCGGAGGAGCATATGCGGTTTCGTTCCAAAAATCTGAGCTGGATCATTCCCTGGCTTTTTCTGGCTCCGGCGCTGATCGTTTTCACCTGGTTCAAGTTCGTGCCCATCGTCAAGGGGCTGTTCATGAGCTTTTACAAGGTGAAGTTCATCGGCGCCGATCAGTGGGTTGGACTTGCCAATTTTGAACGCGCCTTTTCCGACAGCGCGTTGCATGCGGCAACGCTCAATACGCTTATCTATGTCGTCGTGACCACGCTTGCCGGCGGCATGCTCGCCTTTGCCGTCGCCATGGCTCTGGAGGGGCAGGCCCGCCATATCCGTCTGATCCGGACCGCGATTTTCTTCCCGGCGGTGACCTCGATCGCCGTTCTCGCCGAAATCTGGCGGATTCTCTTCTATCCGGGGACAACCGGGGTGGTGAACCAGATGCTGGGCGTCTTCGGCGTCGCGCCGCAAGGGTTCATGTCCGATCCCGATCAGGCGCTGTTCATCGTCATACTGCTGCAGATATGGAAAAATGTGCCCTACAACATGGTGATCTTCATCGCCGGTCTCGCGGGCATCAATCGGGAGCTTTACGACGCTGCCGATGTCGATGGCGCCAGCCCGCTGCGCAAGCTCTGGCATGTCACGATCCCCGGTCTGGTGCCTGCCTTTTCTGTGGTGATCATGCTTTCGCTCATCCGCGGCTTCCGCGTCTTCACCGAAATCTACACCACAACCGGCGGCGGGCCGGCCGGCGCCACCGAAGTGATCATGACCAGTATCTTCAAGACCGGTTTCGAGCGCTTCGATTACGGATATGCCTCGGCGGTATCCTTCCTGCTGTTCGCCTTCACGGTGACCCTGACCATCGTCCATGTCACCGTGAAGAACCGGATCGACCGGACGTGAGGATGATCTGATGAAAATGACGCTCTCTCAACGTATCGCCCGCGGGCTGGTCTATGCCCTGTTGCTCATTGTCTTTTGCGGCCCGTTCTGGGGTGTTGTCGCCACCGCCTTTACCAAGAACACGGTTCAGCCCGGACAGCTGGTGCTCTGGCCGAGCCAGCCGACGCTCGACCATTTCATCTACGCCTGGACGGAAGTGAAGGTCTGGATCTACCTCTTCAACTCCATGTTCGTCGTTGTCATCGCGACGGCACTGCAGACGCTGGTCAGTGCTCTCGCCGCCTATGCGCTCGCCCGCAAGAAGTTTCGGGGTGCCGTCATCGTCAGCCTTGCGATCCTGTCGACGATGATGCTGCCGGATGAAGTGATCGCGATCCCGCTCTACCTGATCCTGCATGCAAAACTGCCGATCCTGCATACGTCCATCTACAACACCTATGCGGCGATGATCCTGCCGGTGGTTGGCTGGGCATTCTCGGTGTTCCTGTTGACGGAGTTCATGAAAGCGATTCCGCGCGATCTTGAAGATGCGGCACGGGTCGATGGCGCCAATGAGCTGCAGATTTTCTGGCGCGTGGTTTTGCCGCTCGTCAAGCCGGCGCTGGGCACGGCAACCATCTTCGGCTTCCTGATGATCTGGGACCAGTATCTTCTGCCGCTGATTGCTGTCGACGACCGCAATCTCTATACGCTGCCCGTTGTCCTGCGCTCGCTGCGCGTCGACGAGATCATGCAGCAGAACATCTTTATCGCCGTTACCGTCATCGCCACGGTGCCCTGCATCATTGTCTATCTCCTGCTTCAAAAACAGTTCAATCGCGGGCTGATGTCCGGCGCGGTCAAGGGCTAAGCGAAAGGTTCAGGTGAAAAAATGGGTTCAGTAAGCCTCAAAAATGTCAACAAGTCCTTCGGCGCGGTCGACGTGATCCATGACGTGTCGCTTGATATCGAAGATGGCGAGTTCTGTGTTCTGATCGGGCCCTCCGGTTCGGGAAAGTCGACGTTGCTGCGCATTATCGCTGGTCTCGAAGACGTCACAAGCGGCGCGATAAGGATCGACGAGCGCGACGTGACCGAGCTGCCGCCGAAACAGCGCGATATCGCCATGGTCTTTCAGACCTATGCCCTTTATCCGCAGATGACGGTGGCCGAGAATATGGGTTTTGCGCTGAAACTTGCCGGCATGCCGAAGGCGCAGATTGCCGAAAAGGTGCAGGAGACCGCGCGTATGCTCGAGCTTGAGCCACTGCTTGAGCGCTTGCCGAAGGCGCTTTCCGGCGGCCAGCGGCAGCGCGTTTCGATGGGCCGGGCCATCGTACGCGATCCGTCGGTGTTCCTGTTCGACGAACCACTCTCCAATCTCGATGCGAAGCTCAGGGTACAGGTGCGCGGCGAGATCGCCGATCTGCATCGACGCCTGGGCACGACCTCCGTTTACGTGACGCATGACCAGGTGGAGGCCATGACGCTCGGTCAGAAGATCGTCGTGCTGCGCGATGGCAGGATCGAGCAGGCGGGACCGCCGTTGACGCTGTACGAGGATCCGGTCAACACCTTCGTTGCCAGCTTTCTTGGTACGCCGTCGATCAACCTTGTCGAGGCGCGTGTGGAAGGCGGTCATGGCGAGGCGTCAGCCCGGCTTGTCGACGGAACCCTGCTTTCGCTCGGATCGGGTCATGATTGCCGCGAGGGGCAGGCTATTCTGTACGGCATTCGCCCGGAACATGTCGGCATTGTGGAAGGGCATCGGGAGGGCGGCATTTTCGCCACCATTCATGCCGTCGAGAACACCGGCTCGGACATGGTGATCGTATCGGATACGGGCGGCTACCGCCTTACTGCGGCCTTCAAGGAACAGCGTCCGCTGGAAGCGGGACAGGCGGTCACGATCATCCCCGACCTCTCCAAGGTCCGGGTCTTCGATGCCGAAAGCGGGAAACGGATCCGCCGCCGCGAAGACAGCTGAAGCGCAAGACATATCGAAAATGACCAGCCGGCCGCTCAGCGGTCATCGGCCTGTGCCCGAACGGGAAATTGAAATGTTCAAAGATGCGATGAAAATAGAGCGGCTCCTTGATGGACTGCAAAAACACAAAGACTGGAAACCGTTTCCCGGTATCGAGGCGCGTGACCGGTGGGCGGCCGTTGCCGAAGAACCGGCTTTGAAAATGCCGGTTGCGGCCATCATCGCCGTTGCCGACCAGCTTCTGGATGAAGAGATCGATCCGCTGACCGGCACGATGTACATGAATTTCATGACCAATGGCGACCGGACCTTTTACGAGGAAAGCTACTTTCGCCGGCGCTACGAACTGTCGCATCTCGTCATCGCGGAATGCCTGACGGCCAAGGGCACATATCTTGCGAAGATCATCGACTATCTCTGGGAAATTCTCGGCGAGGTGAGCTGGTGCGTGCCGGCGCATAATTTTGCCGGCCAGCACGACATGGTGATGTTCAAGCGGGCCAATCCCTGGAAAGAGGATGATCCCCTGCCGGTGCCCGGCGACGATTATCTCGATCTGTTCGCCTGTGAAACGGCCGCGACGCTGGCCGAGACATGCTATCTTCTCAAGCATACATTGCTGGAAACGGTACCGTCGCTCTACCACCGCATTCATGGCGAAATCGACCGGCGCGCACTGCAATTGCTAGAAGGACCCAAGCTTTATGGCTGGTATCTCGGGCGCAACAACTGGACGGCGTGGTGTTCGCATAATCTTCTGCTGGCCGCCTGCTATACGGTCGAGGACGAACAACGGCTCGTCAGTCTTGCGCTGAAACTCATGGTGCCGATGCAGCGCTTCTTCGACACGATCGAGCCATCGGGCGCCTGTATCGAGGGGCCCGGCTACTGGGTTGTGAGCGCAGGGCGACTTGCCGGGTTTGTCAGCCTCGTCGAAGAGCGTTTCGGCCTCTCCCTGAACGCAGCGGAAAATGAGAAATTCCGCAATTTCGGGGAGCATATCCTGCCCCTCAACATCGGCGAGAACCTCTTCGTCAACTTCGCCGATGGCGGCCTGAAGCTCGACCTCGACCAGGGGCTTTTGAGCCGCTATGCCGGTCTGATCGGTTCGGAGCAGCTTGCAAGCCTCGTCAGCGAGGATATCGACCGGCTGGCGGCGCGCAAGCTTGCCAATCCGGGCAGGGCGCGGGGACGCAATGACTATGCCCGGCAGTTTCTCGTGCATCTGACCCGGCTTTTGTTCTGGACGCCTGAAAACCGGAATGCCGTGCCCCGGACCTGCGAAAAAAGTGTTTGGCTTGCCGATATGCAGATGATGATCGCGCGCTCGGATGAGCGACCGGGAACGGGCCTGATGCTGAGCGCAATCGCCGGCAGCAATGATCCGGAGGTCAACCATCACTCCCATAACGACGTCGGGCATTTCAGCGTCTATCTCGATGGTGAACCGATGATCATCGACCTCGGGCAAGGCGCCTATTCGCGCGCGACCTTTACCGAAACGCGCTACGACATGTGGCACATCAGCTCGAAGGGTCATAATGTTCCGAGCGTCAATGAACAGCTGCAGTATGCAGGGGCGGGGGCTGCCGCGCGCGATGTTGATTACCGGCATGACGGCGTCTCAACTGTCCTCAGCCTCGACGCCGGGCCGGCCTATTTCAGCGAGCCGGGCTCTCGACGCATCCATCGCAAGATCACGTTCAGCCACGAGGCCGCCGAAATCCGGATCGATGACGAAGTAACGCTCGGCGTACCGCTGAGACGCTTCATGCTGCCGCTGCATGTCTCCGACCGAAAGATCACGGTGCAGGAGGACGGATCATGCCGGATAGCCGGTGAGAACAGAACACTCGTCATTACGCCGGAAAATCTGCGCGTCCGTAATGTGGAACCGATCGAGATCACCGATCCGCGCCATCTGGAAGTCTGGGGCGGGCGCATCTTCCGCATTTGCTTTGAGGCTGCAGATCTCGCCAGGGCCCGTTTCGGACTGACGATGCACGTTGAATGACGGACGGTTTTCGTCCTGTCGAAAGGAGGAAGAAAGATGTTTGTTTACAGCAATGACGTCCAGGTCGAGGATCTGGGTGACGGCGTGAGCCGGAAAATCCTTGCCTACAGCGAAAACGGCATGTCGGTCGAAGTATCCTTCGAGGAAGGCGCCATCGGGCCGCTTCATCACCACTACCATGAGCAGTTCACCTATGTTCTTTCCGGCACGTTCGAATTCACCATCGGCGATGAAACCAAGATCGTGAAGGCCGGCGACTTGCTCTACAAGGCTCCCGATGTTCCGCATGGCTGCCGCTGCCTGAAAGCCGGCAAGCTGCTCGACACTTTCGTGCCGATGCGTGAGGACTTTCTGAAATTATCCTGAGCGGTCTTGAGCCCCGCCACAACGCACTTCCGGTTTGGAACTCAAGGCTTGTAACGAGGTGCGAAATCACGATTGACGGCGTCCGCATGGAGAGCCTGACGCCCGCGCGCTGGCGCAGCATGGCACAGCCTTCGTACGCCACGCTGGAAGCGCTTTCGACGCTTTACGACACGGCCAAGACCACAGCGATGATGAATTTCATCCTGTTCGGCGCGCTGACATTCGCCAATTATGTCAATCTCTCCGGCATGACGAGCGACATGCAGACCATTCTGACGGGTTTCGGCGACAATCCGTGGGGCGTGATCCTGATGATCACCCTGATTTACCTCGTGCTCGGCTGCATGCTGGAAGGCCTGTCGATGATTACGCTGACCGTGCCGATTTTCTATCCGATCGTCGCCCAATACGGCTTTGATCTGATCTGGTTCGGCATTTATGTCGTGATCGTCACCGAGGTCAGCTACATCACGCCGCCCATGGGCCTCAACGCCTTCGTGTTGCGCTCGGTGGTCAAGGACGTCTCGCTTGCGACGATATTCAGGGGGCTTTCGAGCTTTCTGGTCGTCGATGTCGTCCGTCTCGTCCTGATCCTGATTTTCCCCACGATCGCGCTTCTGTTGCCCAACCTGATGTAGCGGTGTCGGCTGGCGGCGGAAGTACACAGAATGGCAGGCACCTTCCGCTTCCTCGCCGTCGCCATTGCGGCGTCGAGCGAAAAGCAGAATCCGGCTTTTGTCCATCCGACATCTCAATAGATGGAAAGCGGAGCATCGGGGGATGTCGATCCATCGCCCGATGCCCGGCGGCAGCGCCGACTACATGAAATCGCGGGGGATGCGCTGTTCGAAGGACTTCGCGAAGATTTCGCGGTCGCCTTCGAATGCCGTCACGCTTGCCGCGATGATCCAGTCCTTATTCGTGCAGCGCATTGTCGTGGTTGTCCTGGTCGAAACCGACCAGCCATCGCGCTCGATCCGGATATTCCAGTCGATATCGCCCTTCATCGACAGCGGGTCGTTGGGGTCGATCGACCAGTCCTCATTGCGGATTTCCTGCGTGCGCAATCCATTTTGCGGATGCACTTCCAGCCCGGTGTCTTCGTAGATGCGGTAGTGGGTCAGCCCTGTGACCAGATCCTTTTCGACCGAGCGGCGGGTCTCCTCCGGTGACCGCATTTCATATTGCGGCAGCGGATTTGGGTTTTCCGGCTCGGCGACGGTGATGCGCTCATGATCGCCGAGGAGCGGCAGGGCAAGGCGGATGCTCGCGGTATCGATCGTGAGCCCCGGCGCTTCGGGTGACGGCAGAATGATCGGCCAGTAGCTTGTGGAAAGCGCGAGCTTGATGCGATGGCCCGGCGCGAAGCGATAGCCCATGGCGTCAAGCTGCATGGTGATGCGCGTCTTCTCGCCGCGCGGCATCTTGGCCGGCGTTTCGTTACCGTCGCGATGGGCAAGGTTCAGGACGCCGTAGCAGGCGCGGGTCTCCGTGCCGTCGGGATGGACATCGATGATCCGCACGGCGAGGTTTTCCCAGTCGCCCTCGCAGGCAACATCGACGGTAAGTTCCGGCGCGCCTAGATAGACGGCCTCTTCCGCAAGCGGCGCTGTCTGGAAGGTCAGCGAACCGCCGTCATCGCTGCGCTGATCGCCGGCGATCTCCGCGTCAGGCTTCAGCGTGAACCATTCGCCGCCGCTGATGCCGGTGTCGAGCGGGGAGCGCAGATAGATGTCGCCTGTGCCCTCGCTGCCACCTGTCGCGTTGAGCGTGCCGTCGGCTCCAACCGTCAGAGTGTCCGTCTCTGGCGCTTCCCAGGACTGCTTGGCGACCCAGTAGCCGGGATCGCTGTCGCGCCTCAGCGCCGGGCGCGGTCCATCGAGGATATAGGCGCGCATCTGCGGGAGCTGTTCAGCACCATTACCGGCATCGTCCAGCCAGCGTTTCCACCAGGCGATGGCTTCGGCGTGGAAGTCCATGCGCGGTTTCGGCCAGGCGAAATGCGGATATTTGTGCACCCACGGGCCGACGATCGCCTTGCCCCTGTCGCCGAGGCCCTCGATCGCCTTCAGCGGCGTATTGCGATAGCCATCCGCCCAGCCGGCAATGACCAGCGCGGGAACCGGGAACCCGTCGAAATCCTCGCAGATCGACCCGTGTTTCCAGAAATCGTCGCGGCGCTGATGGGCAAGCCATTCCTCCATGAAGAAGGGCTGGCCTTCCAGCCGCTCCAGCCACATGTCCTTCCACCGGTCGCCGACGAGATCGATATCCGGCGTGCGCGACTGATAGGCGAGCATCGTGCCCGCCCATGAGAGCTGGGCGGAGAGATGCGTGCCGTTCTTGTAGTGAATATCGTCATTGTAACGGTCGACGGTGGAGGCGATCGAGATCACGGCCTTCAACTGCGGCGGCTTGAGGGCGGCCACCTGCAGGCAGTTGAACCCGCCCCAGGAAATGCCCATCATGCCGACATTGCCGTTCGACCAGGGCTGTGCGGCGATCCATTCGAGAATTTCACAGGCATCGGAGAGTTCGCGCGGGGTATATTCGCCATCGATGACGCCGTCGGATTCGCCCGACCCGCGGATATCGACCCGCACACCGGCAATGCCGGCGGCGGCGAAGACCGGATAGGTGGATTCGTCGCGCGGATCGGTTCCGCCGCGCTTGCGGTAGGGCAGATATTCCAGCACGGTTGGCACCGGCTTGTCGGCCGCGCCGTCCGGCATCCAGATTCGCGTTGCCAGGCGCGTGCCGTCCGCAAGCGTGATCCACTGGTCCTCGGACGTCGTAAAACCTTGTTTCGCCATGGTTTTGACCTTTTCGTATTCGGGGTCTGTCAGTAAGGGAGCGCGGGCCGGAGGGGTGGCCCGGCCGGAATGTGTCAGTTGCCGGCGCTGGAAGTCCTGCGGTTGGCAAGCACCTCTTCCAGCCAGCCGATCTTCATTTCGGGCACGGATTTCAGCAGCAGATCGGTATAGTCGTCGAAGGGCGGGGAAAGCGCCTCCGCCTTGGGGCCGAAACGGACCAATTTGCCCTGATGCATCACCGCCACGCTGTCGGCAATCGCCCGGACAATGGCGATGTCGTGGGTGATGAAGATGTAGGAAAGCTGCTTTTCCTTCTGAAGCTGCAGCAGCAGCTTCAAAATGCCGTCGGCCACCAGCGGGTCGAGCGCCGAGGTCGGTTCGTCGCAGATGATCAGCTCCGGCCGGGCGGCCAGCGCGCGGGCAATCGCCACGCGCTGTTTCTGGCCGCCGGAAAGCTCGGCGGGGTAACGGTCGTAGAAACCGCTGCCCATTTCGATCTGCTCGAGCAACTCGTTGACCCGGCTGTGGCGCGCCGAACCGCGCAGGCCCTCGTAGAAGGTCACAGCCCTGCCGATGATGCCGCCCACGGTCTGGCGCGGGTTCATGGCGGTGTCGGCCATCTGATAGATCAGCTGAAGCTGCCGCAGCTCCTCGCGGCTGCGGTTCTTCAGCGCCGGCGGCAGGTCTTTTCCATTGAACCGCACGCTACCGGCTGTCGGCGGCAGAAGCCCGGTGGCGACCCGCGCAAGTGTCGATTTGCCCGAACCGGATTCGCCGACAATCGCGAGCGTCTGCCCCTTGGGAACATGCAGCGACACATCAAACAGCACCGGCATGGTGCCGTAGGAGGCCGAGATGTTGTTCATCTCGAAGAAGCGGTCGGACTGGTCGGCGGCCTCCGCGTGGCGGATCGCGCGGACATTCACCAGTTCGCGGGTGTATTCGGCATCGGGGTTTTCGATGATCTTTTCAACGCTGCCATATTCCACGGTTTCGCCGTTGCGCAGCACCATGATGTCGTCGGCGACCTGGGCCACTACCGCGAGGTCATGGGTGATGTAGAGCGCGGCGGTTCCGGTCCTGGCGATCGCATTTTTGATCGCGGCCAGAACGTCGATCTGGGTGGTGACGTCCAGCGCCGTTGTCGGCTCGTCGAAGACGATCAGTTCCGGATGGCTGCAGAGCGCCATCGCCGTCATCGCCCGCTGCAACTGTCCGCCGGACACCTGGTGGGGATAGCGGTTGCCGAAACTCTCCGGATCCGGCAGGCCGAGGATATCGAACAGTTCGACAGCACGCTTCCGGGCCTTGCCACGGCTCATCAGCCCGTGGCGCACGGTCGCCTCGATCACCTGATCGCCGAGCTTGTGGGCCGGATTGAACGAGGCCGCCGCCGATTGCGAGACATAGCAGACCCGCGCGCCGCGCAGCGCCCGCGTGCCGGACTTGCCGAGCTTCAGGATATCGACGCCGTCCAACAGCACTTCGCCGCCGGTGATGGTGACGCCGCCGCGCCCATAGGCGAGCGGCGAGAGCCCGATGGTGGACTTGCCCGCGCCCGATTCGCCGATCAGCCCGAGCACCTTGCCGCGTTCCAGCGTGAAACTCACGTCCTTGACGATCTCGATCGGATGCGGGCGTTCGCCCGGCGGATAGGCCATCGCGCCGATCTGCAGGTTACGGACCTGAAGCAGAGGGGATTCGTCCGATGTTTGAAGCTCAGCCACCGCGGCCTCCTTTCAGGCTGGATGTGCGTTTCAGCAGCCAGTCGACGACGAGATTGATGGAGATGGTGAGCGCGGCAATCGCGGCCCCCGGCACCAGCGCCGCGGACACGCCGAAGATGATGCCGTCCTTGTTGTCCTTGACCATGCCGCCCCAGTCGGCGGTCGGCGGCTGGATGCCGAGCCCGAGGAAAGACAGGGTGGAGATGAACAGAACGGCGAAGGCGAGCCGCAGGCCGAATTCGGCAAGCAACGGCGTCATCGCGTTCGGCAGGATCTCGCGGAACACGATCCAGACCGTCTTTTCGCCGCGCAGCCTTGCCGCCTCGACGAAGTCCATCACGGCGATATCGCCCGCCAGTGCCCGTCCGAGACGGAACACGCGGGTGGAATCGAGCACCGCCATGACCACGATCAGCACGAACAGGTTCTGGGGCAGCGCCGCCAGCACGATCAGCGCGAAGATCAGCGTCGGGATCGACATCATCAGGTCGTTGAGGCGCGACAGGCCCATATCGACTATGCCGCGCATGACGGCCGCTACGAAGCTCAGGACAACGCCCAGCGAGAAGGCAAGCACGGTGGCGCAAAACGACACGAACAGCGTCATGCGCGCGCCGTAGATCATGCGCGACAGCAGGTCCCGGCCGAGATTGTCGGTCCCGAGCGGAAAGGCCGCGCTCGCCGCCTCCCAGGGGCTTCCGACAACCTGATTTTCGCCGTAGGGCGCGAGAAAGGGCGCAAAGACGGCGGCGATGACGGCGATGGCGATACCGGCCATGCCGATCCACGCCGTCAGCGGAACGGAACGGATATTCATCGCGGATGCCTCAGACGCGGATTGACGACAATGGACAGAATGTCGGCTGTCATGTTGAGCAGAATATAGATCGCGGCGAAGACCAGCCCGCAGCCCTGCACCACCGGCAAGTCGCGTATCGTCACCGCATCGACCATGTACTGGCCCATGCCGGGGTAGACGAAAACCACCTCGACCACGACGACGCCGACGATCAGATAGGCGAGGTTGAGGGCCACGACATTGATGATCGGCGCCAGCGCATTGGGGGCCGCGTGTTTCACGATCGCCCGCATCGCGCCGATGCCTTTCAGCTCGGCGGTCTCCATATAGGCGGAGGACATTACATTGATGATCGCCGCACGGGTCATCCGCATCATGTGGGCGAGCACCACCAGAACCAGCGTCGCCACCGGAAGGATGATGGTCTGAAGCTTCTGCCACAGGCTCATACTGTCATAGACCGTGGCCGGAAAGGCTGCGACCGGATGCTGGACCACGAACACCATGATCAGCAGATAGGCGACGAAGAATTCCGGCAGCGAGACGGCGGCAAGCGAGACGAGGTTGATCAGCCGGTCCGCCAGACGGTCGCGATAGAGCACGGCGAGAAGGCCAAGGCCGACGGCGAGCGGAACGGCGATCACGGCTGCGGCGCCCGCCAGAAGCAGCGAATTGCCCAGCCGGGCGGCAATCTGGCCGCTGACGGACTGGCCGCTTGCCCAGGACGTTCCGAAATCGCCATGCAATATGCCGACGAGCCAGTCGAAATAGCGGGTCACGAGCGGCTGGTCGAGGCCGAATTCGGCGCGCAGATTGGCGATCGCCTGCGGCGTTGCCGCCTGACCGAGATAGGTCTCGGCGAAGTCGCCGGGCAGGATTTCGATCCCGGCGAAGATCAGGATCGAACTGGCGAGAAGCAGGCCTATGCCGAGCACGATCCGCTCGCCGATACGGCTTGCCATGGGAAAGCGCGCGCGCAAAACGAAGATCAGGCCGGGAGAGGGCGCGCCGACAGGGGCGGTTGGTGTTGGTTGTGTTTCTGTCATGGGGGTGTGAAAGCCGCGGCTTGATCCCGCGGCTTCCTCTTTTCTTCGGATCAAGAAACGAGCCAGGCGCGGCTGGCGATCTGTCCGTTGGACAGGTCGTTGCCGACGTCGTCGATCCAGCCCTGCATCTTCACCGAGCGGGCATTGAGGTAATTGTTGAACACCGGCAGGATCAGGCCGCTATTGTCGCGCACCATGATCGCCATCTGGCGGTAGAGCGCGCGGCGCTTGTCCTGGTCGGTCTCGGCGCGGGCTTCGAGCAGCATCTTGTCGAATTCGGGGTCCTTGAAACGGGTGTCGTTCCAGGTCGAGGTTGAAAGCTGGGTTGTGGTGTAGCGGATATCCTGCGTCGCCCGGCCGCCCCAATAGGAGGCGCAGAACGGCTTCTTGTTCCACACATTCGACCAGTAACCGTCGGCCGGCTCGCGCTGCAGCTGGAGGTCGATGCCCGCTTCCTTGGCATTGGCCTGGAACAGGACGGAGGCGTCGACCGCGCCGGTAAAGGCGGCATCGGAGGTGCGCAGCAGGATCGGGCCTTCGTGGCCGGATTTCTTGAAGTAGTGCGCCGCTTCTTCCGGATCGTAGGCCCGCTGCGGGATATCGGTCGGCGCCAGCGCGTAGGCATCGTTGACCGGATAATCGTTGCCGAGCGTGCCATAGCCGCCGAGCACCGTGTTCAGCATCGCCTCGCGGTCGATGGCGAGCTTCAGCGCCATTCTGAGATCGTTATTATCGAAGGGCGCGGTGTCGCCATGCATCAGGAAGGAATAGAAGCCCTTGCCCTTGGTGCTGATCGTTTCGATATTCGGCGCCCGCGACAGCAAGGACATCGTCTTCGGGCTGAGCGTGTTGATGAAATGCACCTTGCCGGACGAAAGGGCCGCGATGCGGGCGGTGTTGTCGTTGATGACCAGAACCTCGACGCTGTCGACGAAGCCGCGATCCTCGTTCCAGTCATCCTCATTCTTCGAGAAGGTAATGCGAATGCCCGGCTCGAAGCTTTCCAGCTTGTAGGGGCCCGTGCCGATGGCGCTGTTGGGGTCATCCATGCCGCCGTTCTTCTGGACCTGCAGGTGATAGTCCGTCAGCATCAGCGGCAGGTCGGCATTGCCGTTCTTCAGCGTGATCACCAGATCCCCGCCGCTTTCCTCGATGGTCTCGATCTCTTCGAGAAGGCCGAGAGCCGCGGAGGTGGAATCCTTGTCGGAATGGCGGCGGAGCGTCTGGGCGGCGTCGTTGACGGTAAACGGCGTGCCGTCATGAAAACGCACATCCTTGCGCAGCTTGAAGGTCCAGGTCTTCGCGTCGTCGGAAGAGGTCCAGCTTTCGGCAAGGCTCGGCAGCGCCTCGCCGGATACCGGATCGGTGGTCACCAGCCGGTCGCCCCAGGTGAAGCCCACCAGGAACATGGTGCTGCCGGCATAGGTGCCGGGATCGAGAATATCGGTGGTCTGGCCGCCGTCGAGGCCGAGAACGAGATGACCGCCGCGCTGCGGCTCTTCGGCCGCAAGGCTTTCGCGCGGAATGAGAAGACCGGAAGCGGTCGCCGCAAATCCGGCCGCGGCTGCGGAGGCCAGAAAGGCGCGACGGTTGAGGCCGGTCTTCTGAATGGCTGATTTCGTGTTTCTCATATGGTTTCCCCTGACTGTTTTAGCATTGCACATATCGACCGCGTCGCCCCGCGACTGCGGATGATCGCAAAGGCGATATCGAAATGCCTGAAGGCGCGATTGACGGGTCCGTCAAATTTCATGCGCAAAGGCATAAGCGGCTTGCGCAAGCCAGGCAACTTCGCGTATTGACGCACAATGACGCTAATTGACGCTATAATGACCGGCCTCGAAAACATTGAAATCCCAAAACAACAGTCTCTTTGCAGCCAATCTGCGATTTGCCTGCAACACTCGCCCGTCGATTACTGCAATCTGCCGCGAGATCGGCATCAATCGACAGCAGTTCAACCGCTATCTTGCCGCGCAAACGCGCCCTTCGCCCTATAATACAGGGAAAATCGCGCGGCATTTCAACCTCAAGCCGCAGGACTTCCTGCTGCCGGAAAAGCGCTTCCAGGACGTACTCGGCACGCCTGCCGAGACCGTCGGACCGGATTTTCTGTTGCGGGAGGGGTTCCCCGGAAACCTGCCGGAGCTGCGTCAGTATACGGGCTATTACGAACTTTACCATAAAAGCCTGTCATGGCCCGGGAAAATCGTCCGAAGCTGTGCCAGGATCGAGGAGAAAAACGGCCAGATCACGGTCAAATCGATCGAGCGGATTTATGACCGGGACCAGGAGATTCGACAGTTCTCGAAATATGTCGGACTGGCGGCCTACTGGCGTAACCGGCTTTTTATCGTCGAGCGCGGGGTGGGGGAACAATCCTTCCTGTGTCAGACGACGCTGATGCCGTTTGCCGAGCATCAGCGCACCTATCTGCGCGGGGTGACGACCGGCGTTTCCTGGCGCCAGGAAAACCTGCCCTATTCCACGCGGGCGATCTGGCGCGTGGCCGGGCCGAACCCCGACAAGCGCAGACTGCTGGAAGGATGCGGCCTGTTCAATGAAAAATCGCCGAAACTGCCGCTTCCCGTCCGCCGCTATCTCAACAGCGAAGGCGAAAATCACACGCTTGTCGCAGCACGATAAAAGCCTTGCGAGGACCGGCAAGCCGGAACGACTCCGCCGGTTGCGACCGCGCTCGAAATCAGAAGATGAGCCGATGGGACGGATGCCCCCTTTCGGCCGTGCGCAATGGCGCAAGCCTCTCGGAAATAGGCCACGCTCCGGACGGGAATTATTCCGCCGGAACGTGGCCTGCCTTCAGATCAGAACTTCACCTGGAGCCTTGCGTTGACGCCGTTGTAGCTGACGTCGTCGCCGAACTGGCCCTGGTAGGACACGCCGATCGTGGTGTTGGCCGACAGGTCGAAGTCGAGGCCGGCCTCGACCACGGCGGCATCCTCGGCAACGGCGACGCCGGTGACGGCGAACGGCGTCGAGCCCGCAAAAGCCTGCGTGACGGACGGCGTGATATCGCCAAAGGCGTGACGCCAGCCGATCATGCCGCTTGCCTTTGCTCGCGTTGCGCCGATCATGAAGTCGGAGGAGACGCGCGCGCCCACGGTGGTGAAGGTGGTATCTGAGCTGCCGCTTGCGCCGCTCAATGCCGCTGCGCCGCCGCTCTCGCCATAGCCATCCGTATCCAGATTGACATAGGCGAGGTTGGCGAACGGCTCCAGCTGAACGTCGGAGAGGTCGAACTGATAGCCGAGTTCTCCGAACGCCTGGAAGGTGCCGGCGTCATAGCTGCTGTCGAGCGCATTCGTAAGGCCCGGGATGAACACCGAACGGCTGGTGTCGATCTGGTGCCACGTATAGGCGAGACCCGAGCGGAAGCCGAGGCCGCCCCATTGCGAACCGGCATAGAGGCCGAGCGAGTAGTTATCGCTGGAACCGGACGACGCGCGGTCATCGCTGTCGAAGCTCGAATGGCTGTAGCCGGCAAGCGCGCCGACGCGCCAGGTTTCGGCAAGCGGGATGTCGACGCCGACAAGCAGGCCGCCCGTCGCGCTGTCGAGGCCGGCGGCATTGGCGTTGCCGTCGAACGTGTTCCACGCTCCGAAGGCGCTGCCCCAGGCGGCGATGCCGTTTGCCTGATCGGGAGCGACGAGGTTTGCACCGTCCGGGCCATAGGCCAGAACCGGCGCCGACGATGCGCCGACCGTGCCGAAGGCTGCCCGCAGGCGATCGGCCTCCGCGCCGCGGACGATGCCGCTTTCCTCGATCAGCGCGGATTTGACCGATGCATGGATCTCGCCGGAAAGCTGGTCGAAGCCGTTGCGGATGAAATCGGGATCGTCCGGCAGCATGACGATCGCGTCATAGAGCTGGTTTCCGGCGGTAAAGCCGATCGACTCCACGCTTGCCGCGACGGCTGCCTGGTTGGCAGTTTGAGTCAGCGATGCGAAATCGCGGTCGTTGCGCTGCAGCTTCAGGCCGATTTCGCCCGTGCCATAGAGAAAGTCGGGCGTCAGGAAGGCGAAATCGGAGGTGACGCTTGCGAATTCGCCCTCGATCTCACCGGCCGAGAGGACGGTGTAGGTCGAGCGCGGATCGTAGACGCCGTCGAAGCCGACATGGGCGAGCGTGCCGTCCAGCGAGGCCTTGCCGGTGACGGTCACAGCGTCGCTGCGCCCGCTTTCCGGGTCGACTTCGACGGCGAAGATCGAGCCGCTGGCGAAGGCGAGGTCGCCGTCGATGGTCAACGTGCCGATGGAATTGCCCGGCGACAGCGTGCCGCCCGCGGCAATCGAGACCAGCGATCCCGCGCCGGAGCCGATCGTGCCGGAGCCGCCGAGTATCGCGCCGTCATTGACGGCCATGCTGCCGCCGATCGCGCCGGCGCCGTTTTCGTCGCCCACCAGCAGCTTGCCCTCGTTGACCAGCGTGGTGCCGGCAAAGCCGGAGCTGTCGGCCGTCAAGAGCAGGGTGCCGACGCCGCGCTTTTCAAACGTGCCGTCGCCGGAGAATGTCTTCAGAGCGGTCACCGGAACCGTCGGGTGGGAAACATCGATCCAGCCCCGGCCGTCGAAGCGGATGGCCTTGTCGAGCGCCGTGATCGGGCCGGTCCACTGAGCCCAGTCATCGTCCGGTCCGGCGGTGCGGATGCCGCCATTGTCGAGCGTGATCAGGCCGTCGGAGGAGCCGAGTGCCGCGCTTTCGTCGATCGCCACAGTCTTGCCGGCGGTGACGACGATGTCGCGGAAGCGCTCATGATCATCCACGCACATCGCGCGGGCGCCCTGAAGCGACAGATGCTGCGCGTCGGCGCAGTCGAGCGCCAGCTTGAGGGGCGCGAAGGGATCGTTTTCGAAGTCGAGCCCGGTCTTCGCCGAAAGCGCGGCGCGCACGGCCGGATCGCTGAGACCGAACGTTTCGACAAGCTCGTCCCAGGCCGGGTTTTCCGGCTTGGTGTCAAAGGCAAGGTCCTCATCGACATATTTCATGAGGATATCGCCCCATTGCTCCCAGCTCATGTCGCTGATGCTGCCGATGCCCGGGAACTCTTCGCGATGCGCCTGGAAATAGTCGTCGAGAACGTTGCGGAAGAATTCCGGATTGGAGGTATCCGTCAGCTTGTCGAGATAGGCCTTGTAAACCGCCTGCTGTTCGGCGGGCACGTAGAGGGAAAGCTCCTCCTGAAAGGCTTCCGGGTCGTGACGGTCATAGACCGCGTTGGCGAGCAGGAAGCCGAGGCGGTCCTCGGTGACTTCCGGGGCCTGCGCATAGATCGGACGGCCATCCTCATCGGAAAGCTGGCCGAGATAGACATCGGTGCGGTGGTTGTTGCGCGACAGCCGGAATTCATTGGCGCGCTCTGCCGAATCGCGCGTGTTGGCATCGAAGGTCAGGCGGATCTTGCCGCTGCCGTCGCCGATCTCCTCGACATTCGGGCCCTTCCAGCGGATTTCATGGGCGAGCGGCTCATGATCGGAGAGCGCGTGACCCTCGTCCGTCGTGCTGATGTCCTGGTCGAGAACGCCGCCGACATAGTGGTCGTCTTCGGCATCCGTCAGTTCCCACCATTTGGCATAGGGGCGCGACGCAATGAAGTGGTCGATCTGGGTGCGGCCCCAGGACGGCCATTTGAAGGCCTCGTCGTCTTCCTCGACGCTCGGCCATGTTGTGCTGCCATCCGCCAGCTTGTGGGGGGCGAAGCGTTCGCGATCCTCGGGGTTCTGCAGGATCTGGTACTGCTTCTTCAGAAGGTTCATCGTGTAGGGCGTGTTGCCCGCCACGGGATAGGTCTCGTCGGTGAACAGGCCTTCCGGCATGGTGTTGGACTTGCGGTTGATATAGGCTTCGGCGGCGGCGTATTTTTCAGAGCCGATGGCGTGATTGCGCGCGACATATTGCAGCGCCCAGGCCTTGTGGTCCGCATTGCCGGTCTCTCGCGCGCGCTTCATCATGAATTCCTGCTGAACCACTTCCAGCAGTCCGCGCTCGGAGACGTCGCCCGCGTTGAAGTCTCCCGTCATGATAATGGGGCTCGCCTTGCTTGCCGCCCAGTCGTTCAGCTCATGGGCTTCGCGGTTACGATGGAGAAAGGCATCGTCGCGGTAATCGAGATGCTCCGTCGCGATGATGGTCTGCGGGCGGCCGTTCTCGCCGCCGACAACCACGTGAACCGGCTCATCGGTATTGCTGTAATCGATAATGTCCTTGTCGCGCCAGGCAAGGCCGGTGTCGCCCTTCGAGTGCAGCTCGTAATCGCCAGCGCCAAGGTCGGCCATCTTCTTCTGGATATCGACGCCGTAGCTGTTGCGGTATTCCTGGATGGTGATGAAGTCGTAATTGCCCGATGAAAGAAGGTCGGCGGCTTCGGGGATGAGCGTCGATGCGCCCCAGGTGTTCAGGGAGATGATGCGCAGCGCATTGTCTTCGGCTTTCGCTGGAACAGCGCTGACGGCCAGCAGCGAAACGCCGCTCAGAAGGCCGAGCATCTTGCCTGAAATCTGCGCGCGGCTTCCCAGCCGCTGAATGATACCATTCATCGGGTATTCCTTTCGTAATCGGAACGCTATGAAATTTCGATTTGCGTCGTCAGGTTAGTATGTTTCGAAAGCGACATATAGTCCCCGTATATGTCATATTTACAACATTTTTATAGATTCCTTGCGTACACGCGCCCGGTGTTTCAAAAAGGGGACACAGAATCGGAAATGGTGCTGGAGGTGGTGCGGACGTGGAAAGAAGCGGCGAGGAAAGAAAGAAGGAAGGCCGTCAGTCGTCGATACTGCGATTGATGGAGAAGAACTTCTATATCTCCGTAGAGGAGATTTCCGATTTCTTCACGGTGACCACGCAGACGGCCCGGCGCGACATTCTTGCGCTTGAAAAGGCGGGCCGCGTGCGTCGTCTTCATGGCGGCGCGGTTCTCGTCGGCCCGCTGGAGGAAACTGTCTACCGCCGTCGTCGCGTCGACAATGCGGAGCAGAAGCAGCGCATCGGCGAACTTGTCGCCGATCTTGTGCCCGATGGCGCGTCGATCTTCATCGACTCCGGCACGACCTGCGAGGCGATCGCACGCGCGCTGTCGCGCCGCAATCATCTCAGGGTTCTGACCTACAGCCTCAGGGTGGCGACGATCCTGAACGAGAACACCAATTTCACGCTGGCCGTTCCCGGCGGTTTCGTGCGTCCCATTCATGGCGGCATCTTCCAGGAAGAGACGCCCGAATTCATCCGCAACTTCAAGTTCGATAGTGCGATCATCTCGGTGAGCGGCATCGACAATGACGGCGACCTTTGCGACGACGACCATGCCGAAAGCGTTGTGGCGACGGCGGCGATGGCGCAATCGCGCCGCACGCTTGTGGCCGTCGACAGCAGCAAGTTCGGCAAGCGGGCCATGGTGCGGCTGGGGTCGATATCCGACCTGGACACCCTTGTCACCGACACCATGCCGGAGGGGGAAATCCGTCGCCTTCTGGAGGAAAACGACGTCGAGATCATCTGCTGAAGCGCGGCCAAAGCGCGCTTTCAGCCGCTTTTCCGCTGTCCGTTTCATGTCCTCGAAGCCGGTGTGTTTTCGAATACTTCGGTGGCGAGAGTCTGGATACCCGGAAGGCAGACATCGCACAGAGGCTGCAACACGTCGCGCGTTCCCGTTCCCGTCAAAACGCCGACCTTGAGGCCCGCCCCGCCGGAGATCGCCATGTTCATGTCATGGGGATTGTCGCCGACGACCGCGGTCTGCGCCGGGGAGACGCCCATCGCCGCGCAGAACGCCAGCAGCATGCCGGGTTCCGGTTTGACGCCGTAGCCGCTGTCATAGCCGGCGATGAAATCGATCCATGGGGTCAGCGACAGCCGCTCCACAAGACTTTCGATCGCCGCCTGGCTGTCGCTGCTGGCGATGCCGAGCCGGAAGCCGCGTTGATGCAGGTTGCGAAACAGCTTGACCAGATTGGTAACCGGAACGGCGTCGGAGGCCGCGGCTGTAAACAGCGTATCGAGCGCGGCGGTCAGTTCGCCGACGGTGAAAGGCGCGCCGGCCTCGATCCAAGCCCTGGCGATCTCGTCGGTGTTTCCCGCCGCCAGCAGGCTGTTTGACGATGTCAGTCCGCTTTCGGCGTCCATGCCGCCGACGCTCAGAAGATGCGCGGCAAGCGCCGGATCGCCGCTCGCGGCAAGCTCGGCGGCGGCCCGGTTGATGGGCGCCCATGTGCGCTGGTAATCGAGGAGGGTGCCATCCTTGTCGAAAAGGATGGCCTTGATGGGGGAGGCCGTCATGGCGTTTTCCGCTCTTATCTTATGAGACTTACGTCTCTGACGCCGGCGAGCCGCATCAGCACGCGCACGACGATCAGGCAAAGCACCACGATCCCCATGATGCAGACCGAAAAGGCGGCCGCCTGGTTGATCGCGCCGCGATCCGACAATTGCAGCACCGAAACGGAGGCAAGCTGGGTCGAGGGGGTGACGAGAAAGATCACCGCCGACAACGAGACCATGGATCGCATGAAATAGAACACGCCCACACCCAGAAGGGTCGGCCAGATGAGCGGCAGGGTGACCTTGCGCAAGGTGGTCATCGAGGTGCCGCCGAGCGTCGTCGAGGCCTCGTCGAAGGTCGCGCCGATCTGCTTCAGGCTGGTGGACGAGATCAGGAAGGCGTGGGCGTGGTTGTAATAGACCTCGAGAATGACGATCAGCGCAAAGGTGCCGTAGAGGAAATTGAGCGGGTTGTGGGGGTCGTTGAACACCAGGATATAGCCGAGACCGAGCACGATGCCGGGCACGGCGGCCGGCAGGATCGCCAGAAACGACAGCGGACCGGTCAGCGCGGTCTTGAACTTGTGCACGACAATCGCGCCGAGCCCGGTGACGATGATGCCGACAATGGCGGTCGCGAAAGCGACGAACACGCTGTTCCAGAGCGGATCCGTGCCGTTCTGCACGTCGAACCGGTAGTGGCGCAGCGTGAAGCTCATATTGTATGGCCACAGATGCACGAAGCTTGCGAACACGACAATGGCGACGACGGACACGACCAGGCCCGCCACCAGATAGGCATAGAGCGAGAAGAACAGGTCGCGCCGGGCCGAGGGTTTTGGCGTCAGGGGACGGGACTGCTCGGTGACCAACGCGTGCTGACGTGCCGTCATCCGCTTTTCGATCAGCTTGGCGAACATGGCCGGGACCAGCAGCGCCACGCCGATGACCGCGCCGAGGCCGAACTGGGCCTGACCGATGACCTGATTGTAGACTTCCGTCGCCAGCACGTTGAAATCGCCGCCGATCACCATCGGATTACCGAAATCGGTGATTGCCAGCATGAACACGATGAACAGCGTGGCCGCCAACCCGTAGCGGGTGGCGGGCAGGGTGACGTCGCGGAAAATCCGCAGCGGGCCGGCGCCGAGCGCCTCGGCGCTCTCATAGATCCGGGCATCCGCCACGGCGAGCGCCGCCGAAAGGATCAGGAAGGCGTAGGGAAAGGCGTAAAGCGCATTGGCGATCGCCACGCCCCAGAAGCCGTAGATATCGAGATCGAAATCGAGATAGCGGTTGAGGATGCCGTTACGCCCGAGAAGCAGGATCAGTCCCTGCGCCTGAACCAGCGACGGCGCGAACAGCGGCACCAGGATCACGGTCCGCAGGAACCATTTGCCGGGGATGATCGCGCGCTGCAGCGCATAGGCATAGCCATAGGCAACCACCACCACGATTGCCGTGGAGGTGAGCGAGACCAGAATGCTGTCGCCGACAAGCTCCCAGAACCGCATGGTCGAGAAGGTGGCGATGAAATTGCCCAAGCCGAGACCGTCGGGGGTCTCGAGGCTGCGCATCAGAATGCCCAGCAACGGCAGCAGCAGGAAGATGATCAGGAGCGCTGCGACGAACAGCGTCATCGCCCAGACGCTGGCGCGGTCGGCAATGTCGATGCCGCGCGCGGGGCGGCTTGCGGTCTTCACGGCGTCGCTCATGCGAGCACCCTCAGGGCTTCGGCCGGGATGACGATGCCGAGACGCTCGCCCACTTTCGGAACCGCGCTCGCGCCGTGCAACTCGACGGTAATCGGCGCCTTAGGCTCGGCATTCGTCACCACCTCGACGCGGGTGATATTGCCGAGATAGGTGACGCCGGAGACGGTTGCGGGAAGCGTGTTGTCGCCGCTGGCGTCTGCATCGCTCAGGGAAATCATTTCCGGGCGCACGCCGAGGGCCGTGATATGGTCCGCCGCGTGCGCACTGTCGGCAAGATGAAGCGCGACGCCGCCGAAGCTCGGCTGCATGCGCGCGTTCTCATCCAGCCGCAAGATGTTCATGCGGCCGATGAAATCGGCGACGAAGGCGGTTTTCGGCTCGGCATAGAGTTCGCGCGGGGAGCCGATCTGTTCGATGCGTCCCTTGTTCATGACCACGACGACATCCGCCATCGCCAGCGCCTCTTCCTGATCGTGAGTCACCATGATCGTGGTCAGCTTCAGGCGCTGCTGGAGGCTGCGGATTTCCACGCGCAGTTCCTCGCGCACCTTGGCGTCAAGCGCCGACAGCGGCTCGTCGAGCAGAAGCAGCGACGGATCGGGCGCGAGCGCGCGCGCCAGCGCAATGCGCTGCTGCTGGCCGCCCGACATCTGCGCCGGCAGCTTGGCGCGATGGTCGCCAAGGTGCACGAGGTCGAGCATCTCGTCGACGCGGCTGCCGATCCTGGCCTTGTCCCAGCGCCGGCATTCAAGCCCATAGCCGACATTGCGCGCCGCGCTCATATTGGGAAACAGCGAATAGGACTGGAACACGACGCCGAAATTGCGCGCCCTGGTGGGCACCGCCGTCAAGTCCTCGCCGCCGAGCTGGATCGTGCCTTCGTCCGCGTCTTCAAGCCCGGCGATGACGCGCAGCAGCGTGGTCTTGCCGCAGCCCGATGGTCCCAGAAAACAGACGAAGTTTCCGTGCGGGACATCGAGCGTGACATTGTCGACTGCTGTCAGCCTGTCGAAGCGCTTGACAAGGTTGCGGATCGAAAGGTCCATCGCGCGTTCTCTCCTGATGGGGGTTTGGGCGTGCGGGCCGGGAAAAGACGATGTCGCTTTTCTACGCGGGGCACGTAAAGCAATTAAATTGAATTGGTCAGCCGAAGCTTGTCTCCGCCGAAATGCGTTGGGCGGAAAGCGCCGGCGGGCAACATCGCCCGCCGGCTACGTCATCCTCTGGCGTTTCTTAGCGCTCGTAGCGTTCCTGCCAGGTGTTGATGATTTCCGTTCGGTCTTCAGCCGCCGCGCGGAAGTCGACCGGGAACAGCGCGGCCGGAACATCCTCGGGCAGGCCGGCGGAAATGAACCGCTCCGGCACATCGCCGCCCGGAACTGTCACGATCGTCTTCCAGTCATAATAGGCCGTGGCCGCTTCGGGGCTGAGCGTCCAGTCGAGGAAGCGCTTGGCGGCATCCTTATGCTCGGAGGAGGCGACAAGCGCATTGCCTTCCAGCTCGTTGCCAGCGCCTTCGGACGGCACGACCATGGTGATCGGGTAGCCTTCCTCGATGTTCTTGATGGCGCGCATGGCGTAGGAGGCGCCGACGGTGTACTCGCCCATCGAGGCGACGTTGCAGGGGCGGGAGCCGGACTTGATGTACTGCGCGACATTCTTGTCGAGCTTGTCGAGGAAGGTCCAGCCTTCGTCTTCGCCCATCATCTGCAGCAGCGCGTCGATCTGGATATAGCCGGTGCCCGAGCTTGCCGGGTTGGGCATGACGACTTCATCGGCAAAGGACGGGTCGGTCAGATCGGCCCAGGAGGTCGGCATTTCCAGCCCCTCGGCCTCGAGGCGCTCGTTGTTGACGCAGAACGCGGCCATGTAACCGGTGACCGCAAACCACTTGTTGTCGGGGTCGCGGAACTGCGCGGGAACGGTATCGATGCCCTTCGGCTCATAGGCTTCCAGCGTCTCCTCGATCTGCGGGTTGACCATCGAGGTCACCGCAAAACCCCACAGCACGTCATGCTGGGGATTGGCCTTTTCCGCGATGATGCGGGCGGCGAGATCGCCGGTGGAGAGCCTCAGAAGATTGACGTCGATATCGGGCATGGCCTCCTTTGCCTTTTCAAGAAAGGCCGCGGCCTCGTCCTCTTCGTAGGACGTGTAAACCGTGATGGTCTCGGCGAACGCCGCGCTCGAAATCAGCGCGCCGGCCACCGCACCGATCGTCCACAAACCAAGTTTCTTCATTTTGCTCTCCTTTGTACCTGAAACGTCATAAATGTACGTTTTAAGACATTTATCCGCTTAAAATGAATGTTTTGCGACAGTACGGATGTTTTTTGTCAGATACAAGGCCCCGACGGGAATGCTTTTCCAATGGGGTATGAGCCAATAGAGGCGGTTCGGGTCTCGGCCTGCCCATCGTCAGGGCGATTGCAAAGGCGCATGGCGGCGATGCGCTGATCCTTCCTTCCCAAAACGCCGGCCTTGCCGTCGAAATCCGGCTTCCGCGCCGGGACCCGTCAAGGCGCATCGCTCCTGGGGTGTACGCTGCCGGCCTCTGACCGTCGCATTCAGTGGCGAGCGCCTCCGATCGGGCGATAGCGCGCCAGCAGAATGTAGACGGCGATGGCGAGAGCAGCAATCACGGCGGCTGCCACGGACAGCAACGCGATATGGGTTGCACTGAAGGCGGCCTTGCTTGCGGCAATCAGGGCGGCGCCCTGTTCGCCGGCGGCGCAACCTATGCGAAGGCGAAGATTGCTAGGCCCGACAATAGCACCTTCCTGTTTCCCACCCGGTCCGCCAGAGTGCCCATGGGCACCAGCAGACAGGCCATGAGGAGGGGATAGATGTCGTACCGCTCGATCCTGTCCCGAATGGGCGACAGCAAAGAGGCGCGCGCGGCGCGAACGGCCTTTCTGGCGGTGGAGGGACTGTTCACGTTGCGCATCTGGGGGGCGGAGGACAGCGCCGACCTGCAATCGCAACTCGATGATATCGAGGCGATGCTGCTGAGCGATGGCGCTCGCAACTGACCGGGCACATGCCGGTCGCGGCGCAATGGCCGGCAACCTTTCATCCCCTGGGAAGGTTTCTCATGATGGTTGCCGCACCGACGCTCCGAATTTGCCTCTGGCCAGGATCCATTCGGTTATCGTGTCGAGCGCACCGGGCGCAAAGGCGTGACGGCCCTCAAGGACAAAGCGCATGATTGCAAACCGAGACCAGTCATCGGCCAGTTGCCAGTTGTAGGCGGATGATTTCAAAAGGCCATGCGTGGCCCCGGGCCAGATGATGATCTCGCTATGGCTATTCCGCCCGGAAACGAATTCACCAAAGATTGCCGCATTGCGCTCAGGCTCGACATTCAGGTCGTTTGCGCCCCAGATGGCAAGCAAGGGCAGATCGAGCCGGGCAAGCGCAGCGCGCGCATCGGCGTATCGGTTGATCCTGATGAACTGCCAGCGATCCGCGGGCATCCCGGCCGGCGCACTGGCCGCCTCCGGCCCGAAGATGCGCGCGTCTTCCAGCTTCTGTTCGGCAATCGCCAGATCGACCGCCGGCGGATCAAGCCCCTCGCGCGCAAGCCGCGTGCGCGTGTAATAGTCCCCCTGATCCTGCCAGGACACGGCCGCTCCGACCAGAACGACAAAATCCGCATCGTTGGATGAAAGCTGCGGCAGCACCCAGCCTGCCTGCGAAAAGCCGACAGCCCCGTGTACAAGGCCATCGAAACGCCGGGCCAGCAGCTGAAGCGCAATGCGCGTTTCGTCCGCACGCTCTTCCATGGTCTGTTGCAGCCAGTTACCTGCAGACGAACCGACGCCAGGCTTGTCCCAGGACGCCACCGCGATGCCTCGATCGAGCATGGCGTTGATCAGCGGAGCGTATCCGCCTTCTGACGTGCGATCCTGGGCGCCGTCGCCATGGACGAGGACGACGGCTGCCCTTGGCGTCTCGTCGGGAAGCCAGAGCGTGCCCGACACGGGCGCGCCCGCGGATACGAAGTCGAAGCGCTCGCTGTTGCGCCGGTCGAGGTCATGATCGGCCAGCCGCCAAAGGAGAAAGCCCGCGGCGGCGGTCAAAACGAGAGCGAACGTCAGAACCGCGCGTAATCTCAATTGACCCGATCTCCGCATCTCATGACTTGACGGTATACTTATGGACGCAGTGCATTGAACACAAATCCGGACCGGCGGGCAATTCCGGAGATCGTCTTCGTTTCAGGATTTGGAATTCCAGTCATGTGATGATCCTCCTCGGGAATCGAGGCACCGATCTTCGGCGCCGTTTCGAACAGGAGCAGCAGATAGCGTCTCGGGTGATCGACGGTCTCGCGCGCGATTGCGCGGTCGCCCGTCGCCTTGGCCAGTATGAACGCGCCCTGCAGCACGGCCTGGCTGCGCGCGGCCAGGCCGTGCTGCAGGGCGTCCAGTCTGCCGCAATCCCGCGCGCTTTCATCGCCGCCGCGATGTCGGGCTCCAGCGTGGCCGCATGCCCGAAAATGCCTGCCGCGCAGGCATCGCGGATCGCCGGATTCGACCCATAGGTCGCCTGCGTCATGGTGCCGACGAGACTGTTAAACTCGGCGAGATCGCCCTCGATGATCGCCGTGCGGAACTCGATGTAACCGATCAGTCGTTCGAACGGATCATCATGGTCGTGATAGGGGGCGCTGGCGAAGAATGCGCCGGTGGTGGCCGTGTATCCCCCGGCGCGGACCAGCGATAACGCCGCATCGAGCAGCTTCGATGCCGCAATGGCGGTCGATCCGGAAGAAGCGCCGCGCCGCGGGACACGATCCGCCCGCGAGCCTTTTACCTCAGAATGATTGGCTGGAAACCGCTCTATATCCGTTCGAACCGAGCCGGTCCGTTCATGACGAAGAGTTCGACCTCCAGCGTTTCCGCCTTGTCCGGGCCGCCGGAAAACGTTGCGGCGGAGCGCGAGCCCGCAGGGGCGTTCTCATTTTCGATATCGAACACCATCATTGCGCCGTCCCACGGCATCAGCGGAAACGCCTTCGGCTCGGGTCCGGCCAGCAAGACCAGGCGGTCGGCCGCGTCCTCGACCACCTCCACGGTTCCGAAATAGGGATGGCTGTAGCGGCCGATCAGATAGCTGGCGGGCGGCGGCGCCGCGGCCGCCCGGGGAAACGGCTTGCCGGCGGTCTCGCCGAGCGGCGTGTAGGAACCGACAAACAGCCGCTCATAGCCCGAGAACCAGTCGCGCGTCACGCTGCCGGTCTGAACCATGTCGGTGAAGCTCGCGCCGATCGCCTCGACCGCGCCCACCGGAGCGGCGTTCGACAGAACCACGATCCCGACATCGAGCGAAGGAATCAGCGCGAAATAGGTGCCGGCCCCCAGGATGAAGGCGCCCGAATGGCTGAGCACCACGCGGCCGCTCGGGTCGGTGCCAACGCCGAAGCCATAGCCGTAAAAGCCCGCGCGTTCATCCGGGCTGCGCGGCCTGCTGGAAAAGCTCTGCGGGCTGATCGCCGGCTGCAGGGCATCGGGGCGGATGAGGTCGCCGCCATCGGCAAGCATCATCTTCATCCACTTTGTCATGTCATTGGCCGTCGAGCTGATGCCGCCCGCCGGTGACTGGGCATCGGGCTCGCGCTGGTAGAGCGCTTGAAAGCCGTCCGGAGTCTTGGCATGGGGCGTCGCCCGGTTTTCGCGTGCCATGAAATCGTCGAACCGCGCGCTGGTGCGCGTCATGCCAAGCGGCTGAAACAGCGCTTCTTCCGTAAGCTCGCTCCACGTCATGCCGGAAGCCTCCGCAACAGCTTCAGCCGCCGCCGTCAGGCCGAAATTGGTATAGGCGTAACTGGTGCGGAAGGGCGAAAGCGGCTGGAGCCGCAGCCTTTCGAGAATGGTCTGGCGGTCAAAGCCGAGGTCTTCCAGTTCATCGCCGGCATGGTCCGACAGGCCGGAGCGATGACTGTAGAGGTCGCCGATCGTCAGCCTTTCGCTCACCGCCGCATCGGAGAGCGAAAACCATGGCAGCAGATCCCGCATGCGGCTGTCCCAGGAGACCACGTCGCGGCTGACCTGGCGGGCGACGGCCGTCGCGCCGAGAGATTTGGAGAGCGAGGCGAGCTGGAACACCGTATCGGGCGTCACGGGCAATTCGCCATTGGCGTCACGCGTGCCGAAGCCCTTTGCATAGATGGTCTCGCCGCCGTGAACCACGGCGACGGCAAGGCCGGGCACGCCGCTGCGGGCCTTGATGTCTTCGACGATGCCGTCAAGCGCCGCCACGGCCGCGTCGATCTGTCCGGGCGGAACCGGGACGCCTGGCGTGCGTGACGGCGGCAGCATATCGGCAAGTGCCGGAGTCGAGAGCAAGGCCAGCGAAGCTGAAGCCAGCGAAACCGTTGCTAGGAAATGGCGGCGCGAAGCCCTGAACTGTGACATGGAAAACCTCTCCTCGTCCTAATCACCGGCGCGGCCGGAACGTCGTGTTGTTGTATGCCGATGTGGACGGGACCGCGTCAGAGCGGCAGGCCCAGTCGGAAGAAAACCCTGAGCCCCTCATCCTCGCCATCGTCGGGACTGTACCACGGCACGGCCGCGATCAGCTGAAAACTCATCTTCTCCGCCAGCATGCCGCTGACGCCGACGCCGACGGACCCCAGCGCGTCGCGCGCATAGTCGGCGCTTGCGTCTTCGTTCCAGACCACGCCGTAATCCGCAAACGTCGTCCAGGTCAGGCCCGGAAGCGCCGACCAGCCGGTTTCAATGTCGTGGCTGAGCTCAAGGGCCGCCGCCGCGCCGCTGGCGCCGGACAGCGTGCCGCCGTCAAACGCCCAGCCATAGGGATCGCCGCCCAGCGAAAACTGCGCGGCCGCCGGCAGCGGCGTTGGGGAATACTGTCCGGCGCTGCGCAGCCGAATGGCGGTGTCGGCGCCAAGATCATGCGCGATGTCGAAGTTCAGTCGCGCGAACCGATAATCCTCCGGCACCTCGGGCAGGGCGGTTTCCTGTCCCAGCCCCTGGCCGAACTCGGCCGTCGTCAGGAATGCCGTCGGTCCGCTCTGCCGGTCGTAAGTCAGCGACATGGCCGCCCAGCGGGTCTGCTCGCGCGCCGCCCGGGCGCCCATCACATCGACGCGGTCATTGCGCAGATTGACCTCGATCCTGCCGAAAAGGCTCTGGTCGATGGTGCGGATGAAGGGATAGTCGAGCCGCGCCGTGCCGATCACGGACTCGATATGAATATCGTCGGCCTTCAGGTCGCCTCCGGGTTTCTGGGTGATGTAGGAAAGGTCGTATCCGGCGGACAGGCCGTTGAAGCCGATCGGGATATCCTGCGATGCCTGAAGAAAAATCATCTCCTGCGGCGTGTCGGGAATCGTGACGCCGACGAGGCTCAATGTGTCGAAAAGCCCCAGCATGTCGTTGACGGTGACATTGCCGGAGAGTTCCAGCGGGCCGACCTCATCGGTCCCGAGATTGTCGAGCCCGGCTGCGGCCGAGGCGCGGTCGAAACCGATGTCGAGGCGCAACGTTCCGCCGCCTTGCGGGGTCTCCGGCCGGATCAGCGTCCCTTCGATATCGAGCCCGCCGAGGTCGCTCATCAGCAGCAGGATGCGCTCGGCCTCCTTGATCCGGATCGGGCGCATCGCGATGATCCGGTCGATATAGGGCGCAAGCCGCTCGCGGATGTCCGGAATGGTGCTGTTGACTTCCAGCGTCTCGACATAGCTTTCATAGACGCGGAGCGTGATCTTGCCGGAGGAAAAATCCTGGACCGGCACGACGGTCATGGCGAGATAGCCCGCGCTCAGGTACCGGGCGTCGATCTCCGCGGCGATCCGATAGAGATCGGCTAGCGTGATGACCTTGCCCGTCATGCCCTGCCAGAGATCGGAAAATGCTGCGTCGGAAAGCGTCTCCGCGCCCTCGACCGTCAGGGAATTCAGCGTGAAGCGTACCTGGGCGGCATCCTTTTCGGGGGTGCGCTTGCGCTGGTCCTGGACCTTGATATCGACCGTGCCGATACGCTGCGGCGGGGTGAAGCGCTCGAGAATGGTCGTCTGGCCGGCCACCGTCTGCTCGATCCGCTCCGCGGTTTGCGCGAGCGCCGTGTCGGCATGCGCGAAGAGGCCGACGATCGCCAGCGGACCACAGGCGAGAAACCCCCACCATGACGAAGCCGGGCGCGCGGGAGGACCGTTTTTGCGCGATGTATCCAGAAGGCTGACCTCAGCCTTTTCCTCTTCGAGCAGTGCAAGCAATTTCAGGTGCGTTACCGTCAAGAAACCGGGATTCTCTGACAGGGCTGTTTGACGCATGGTTCCCCCAACATTGATCGTTGCACAAGGGACCCTGCTCTCCATTCAGCCTGATGACGGCGGCGCGGCGCGCCGGATTTGACGAGACCCTGTTTTGCCAAGGCTTATCGACCAGCCGTCCTGCGTTTGGAATCCCCTGATCAGGGGGGGATGGGCTGACCCAGCCAGAGCGCCATCAGCGCGGCGCGGCTGGAAACGCCGTATTTGCGGTAGATCCGCTTGACATGATCATGGACGGTATGAGGGCTCTGGCCGTTATTTTCGGCAATCTGGCGTTCCGAAAGCCCCTGCAGCAGGTCGCGCAGCACCTTGCTCTCCATCGGCGTCAAGGGTTCGGATGCGACGCCGATCCCTTCCGACAGCATCTGCAGGCGATAGAACCAGCGGATGCCGCGCAAGGCGTGCGTCACAATCCGCCGATCACGCTCCGAAAATCGCGGTTGCGAGAGCGCGCGGTGAAAGCCGATCTGGATCTCGGCGTCGGCATTGATGGGAATGCCGACCCAGATCGAATCCAGCCGGTCCAGCCCGCGATAGAAGGTCTTGTAGGAATAGCTTTCAAACCATTCGGGCGTTGCAAGTTCGTCCAGCATGAAAACCCGGAATTGTCCGGCAAGCTCGGCATTGCGGATCGTGGTGATGTCGGGTTCGCCCTTCTCCATCAGGGCAAAGGCTTCCTGGATGGTCCGTTCGGTTTCCGCGTCGGGATAAAGGGCCGAGAGGCTGCGCGGGCGCCAGCCGAAAAGCGGATCGCGATGGATGTTGTCGACAAGCCTGACGGCGCCGATCCAGTCGGCCTGTCGCGCGTCGATCATATCGCAGACGACGGACAGCAGATGCACGCGCGCCTCAGGCATGCGCGACGCCTCGAAATCCGAAAGCTCGTCCCAGAGCGCATAAATCCGTTCGGTATCGATTGTTTCGTTCAGCATCAGACTATGTGACCGTTGAGGGCCGCGATTTCCACTCTTTTGTGTAAGCCAGGGGAAAAATTATGGGCAAGAGCGGCGATCCGCAACCCTTTCGCCCCGCGGAACATCCCGGAAGGCTTGAGCCGCCATGGGCGAGCGATCCCTCAAACGCCTGATGCTCGGGGAAACCGGCCTGACATTCGGCCGCTGGCGGCGCCGGTTGCGTCCTGTCATCGCCCTGCGCGAACTGGCCGGCGGGCGTTGGCGCAGAGGGTATCGCGCAATCTCGGTGACGAGCCCCCGACCGCCGCCGGATGACCGGGATGGCATGTGAGGCCGGCAGCCCGAGACCGGGCCGCCGGCCTGTCTCTCAGTCTGCCTTTGCCGTGATATCGACCTGTTGCAGCAGGCTTGCCGGATCCGTCGTCGCGGCCATGAAGGCCGGTGCGCCGATGCCCTGGTCGGATTTCGCAGTTATGGCGATTTCCAGCGTATTCGGGTCGGCGATGAAGGCCGAAATCGCATCGATCATGGCCTGAACCCCGGGATCGCCATCGCCGACGGTCTGCGCGGCAATCGAGGGCAACATTGACAGGGTGAGCGCGGCCTGTTCCTCGCTCATCCCGTTCCGATCGGCGTAAAGCTTCAGCCCCCGGGCAAAGAGGCCGTCGTTTTCGACTTTCAGCGTCACAGCGCGGCCGTTCAGGCCGAAGACGGCAGCCTGCATCAGTGCCTTGTCGCCGGAGAAGAACGCTTCCCCGAAGCCGCCGACTACGCCCGAAAGCGAGACGCTTCCCATGTCGTCGCCGCTGAAACCGATGTCTTCGACGATCAGCGCCTTGTTCGCCTTGTCCCAGTGAAGCGCGATGTTTTCAGAGATACTCACCTCCTGATAGCCGAGCTGTTTCAAGAGGGCGAACGCCTCGTTGTCGTCGTGTCCCGCCAGATCCAGCTTCAGCTCGTTCATCACCATGCGGATATCGCTGGGGATGCCGTTGACGGGGTCTTGAAGCGCCAGGCTGAAATCCTTGACCGCGACATTGAGAGGCTTGTCGACATCGAAACCGTTTTCGGCGTCGGGGTTCATGTTGACGGCATAATCCGACAGGCTGAGGGTGCCGAAAGCAGGCAGGAACGCAGCCTTCCACGCCATGTCCGGCGCGCCGGGGCCGGTCTTGAGATATTCGCGAACCCCCGCCAGCGTGGGAGCCAGCGAAAAGTCCGTCCACGACGCGCTTCGCACGGTTAGGGAGTCGTCTCCGGCGCGCACGTCAAGCCCGTCCATCGAAAAGCCGAGGACAAGATCATCAAACGTGACCGCCAGTCTATCGATCGCGAAGGTCATGTCCGGCTCCTCGTCCGTGGTCAGGCCAATGCCGGAAATCTGCAGGTCGCCTTTCGCGATGGCATCGAGAAGCAGAAAGGCCTCGAGACCCAGCCGCTCTCCGTCGCCGGGCAGCAGCGCCTCTGTGTCCGATAACGCTCCCAACCTTTCCGGCGTTGTGAGGAACGGCTCGTCGGCAAGGCGCATGGAAAAGCCATCGCTGCTCATCTCCGCATAGGTTACCCGGCCGTCTGCGGTCTCCATCACGAAATCCTTCACCGTGACCGGGCCGTAGACCTGTTGCGCCGCGTTCTCGCCATCGGCCGGCTTCGCTTCGGTGTAGATTCGTGTCAGGAAGGGGGCATCGATGTCCTCGCCCTCAATCGCGCCGACCGAAAGCTTGACGGATACCGGCTTCGCATCCCCGTCTGCGCGCGGATCGGGAGCGACTTCCGTGTCGCTGGTCATGCCGCTTGCAAAATAGCGTCCGACATGGCCGTCGACGATGTTCTCAAGCACGACGTCGGAGTAGGTCGTGGTCTGGTCAATCCCTTGCTGGCTCTGGGAAACCGCGACGGACGCTATCTCGATGCGGCCTGCCGAAAGCCGCGCGACGCGCTCGGCGGGCGTCAGATCGGCCTCGCCGGACGCAGCGGCGAGAAAGGCGCGGTTGATGCCGGCGTCCTCAACCAGCACGCTCGGGACAGAGACATGCATCGGGCCTGCCTCAAAGGCGAGGTCCCTTGCGTCGATCATGCCGGAAAGAAACAGGAATTCTGGCCGCGCCTCTATGGAGGCGATATGCAGCGTCTGGTCATTCTCCAGGGGAACGGTCACGTCGCTCAGATGGACATGGCCCGTGAAGTCGACCTCGACCGAGGCGGCCCGCGTTCCACTCTGCTCAAGACTGTTCCTGACCGTCTTCTCCAGCATGACCTTGCCGCCGACCACGCCCGCCGCCGCGATCACGGCAATTGCCGCGACCGACCAGAGCAGGATCCGTCTGGACGTGTGCCTGCGCTTTTTCTCGTTTTCCATGGAGTGCGTCCTTTTGCCTGTCAGTCTTTTTCTGTTTGAGAGCACCCGATTAGTTTGCCGGGCCGCGATGCGCAACCGTGAGCGGCCGAGATTTTAGTCAGGCGATTGATTCCGGTTGCGCATGCATGACGCAGCGGCGATGTACGAAAGAACGCTCTAACCTATTGAACCGATGCATCGTGCTTTCCGAAAAGCGATTCCGATTTTCGGGCCGATGCGCTAGACCGCCCCTATTGCGTCGTGAAAGTGGAATGCCCTGATATGACATCGTTCTTCGAGTTTCTGGTTCTCATCCTTGTTCTGGCGCTGATCGCGTCCAACGCCGGGATGCGGAAGCGGATGAAGAGACTGGAGGATGCTCAGCGGAGCCTTCTGGCGCGGCTGGAGCAACTGGAATGCCGCGGTGATGCCGCCACGGCCGTCACGGCCGAAGAGCCGGAAAGAGCGATGGCGGAGCGGGCGGAGGACGCGGCCCAAACGACAGAACCGGAAACGGCCCGGTCACCTGAGGAATCAGGATCGACGGACGCCGGAAAGATGCCCCCAGCCACCGGCGGCCCGCCGCGGGCCTTCGTCTTTACCGGAGCGTTGCTGCAGACGTTCGGCGGATGGCTGCGCCAGAATTGGACAATCGCGCTCGCGGCGCTTTCGCTGGCGCTGGGCGGCATCTTCATGGTGCAATATGGCGTCGAAAACGGGCTTCTGACGCCGGTCTGGCGGGTTTTCGGGGCGCTGATGCTGGGCGTGGCGCTGGTGGGCGCCGGCGAAGGGCTTCGCCGCCGCTTCGGCGACGAGACGACGCCGTCAACGCGCTACCTGCCCTCCGTCTTTGCAGGCGCGGGTCTGGTGACGCTGTTTGCCGCCGTGCTTGCCGCCCGTCTTCTCTATGGACTGGTTTCCGCCGAGATGACGCTGGCCGGGCTGGTTCTGCTCAGCATTCTCGCGGTTGCGCTCGGCTGGCTTTACGGCTCGGTCCTGAGCGCCGTCGGCATTATCGGGGCCACCGCCGCGCCGTTTCTGGTCGGCGGCAGTGCGGAGAGCGGCTGGCTGTTTTTCTATTATTTCGCCTTCATCGCCATTGCCGGCCTTGCGGTGGACAGCGTCAAGCGCTGGGCATGGGTCTCCGCCCTCGTGCTGACCGCAACGGCGATGGCCGCAACCGGACTTTACCTCGCGACCGGCGGCCTGATCCACTATACGGTCTTTCTTGCTCTCTCCTGGCTGGCGGCTGTGATCCTCCCGGTGCAGAGCTTTGTGCCCTCCCATGCCGGCCAGACGGTTCTGGCGACACTTGCGGGTCTCAAGCCGCGCGCCGATTTCCCCACCCGGGTCGTCGCGGCCATGACGCTGTTCGTCAGCGGCGCCGGCCTTCTCCTGTCCACCGATGCGCCATCCGCGACAGAGGCCTGTTTTGCCTTTCTGCTCATCGCCTTCGTCCTCGCGGCGACGCTTTTATGGATGCGCCGTGCGGAAGCGCTGAGGGACATGTCGTTCCTGCCTGCCGCCGCGTTTCTGTCCGTGCCTGTCCTGCAGGTCGTCGAGCGCGGTCCGCTGTTCGCGTCATTCGTTGCCGCGCTGCAGCCTCCGGCAGATGCAACAGCCGGGTCTTCCGCTTTCATCACCTTCGCCCTGATCCTGTCCGTCGGTGCATCTCTGATGGCCTTCTGGCGGATGACCCGTTGCGGGGAGGACCAAAACACGGCGCTCGGGTTTGCGCTGGGCGCGGCGGCGTTTGCCCCGGCGACCGCCTTCATTTTCGAATTTCTGTGGTCGCCCGCGGCGGCTTTCGGGGATTATCTCTGGAGCATCCATCTCCTGGCGGTATCGGCCGTCATGGCGCTGCTGACCGACCGGACGTTGCGCGCGGAGGAGCGCAGCCGGCGCCAGATGCGCGCGGCGCTTTTCGCCATTGCCGCGCTCTCGATGCTGGCGCTGGCGCTGTTCGTGGTGCTCACGAAGGCGGCCCTCACGCTGGCGCTCGGCGTTGTCGTCGTCCTCACGATCGCGCTCGACCGGCGGTTCGACCTTGCCCTGATCGGCCTCTTCACCAAGGCGGCGCTCGCCATCATCGCCTTCCGGCTGGTGGCCAATCCCGGCTTTTTCTGGGCCGTGCGCAGCGACACGTCGTGGCTGGCGCTGCTTGAAGCCTATGGCGGCACGCTGGTGCTGCTTTATGCCGGATGGCGCCTCACGGTGTCGCGCGCACGTCAGTCGGTTCAGGCGGCCATCGAGACCACCACGTGGACGGTCGCCGCCGTCTTCGCCTGCGCGGTGTTGCAGCGGCTGGTGCCGGATGAGCCGGGGCTTCTGGCCGCCGTGATGGCCGTCGCCATGCTGGCGCAGATCAACCGGGTGCCGACCACGGGCAGGTGGCTGAGACTGTTCCGGCTGGGTCTCGCCTTGCTCTTCGGCCTCGTTTCCGCCGCGCTGATTGCCGTGCCGCTGACGATTTCAAATCCCCTGCTGTTCCGGTTCCACCCCGTCACGGGCCCGATGGTTTTCGACAGTCTTGCGCTCAGCTACCTGCCGCTCGCGGCCGTGCTGGCGATCGGCGCCTGGAGGATCGTCAATCTCGGGCCGTGGCTGCGGACCGGCCTTGTCAGCATATCGAGCCTGCTGGCCGGTTTTTATCTCGTTTGCGAAATCCGCCGGTTCTGGCACGGGCCCGACCTTTCGGCGCCCGGCGTCACCCAGCCGGAGCTCTACAGCTACACGATCGCGCTCTTGATCGTCTGCGCAATCCTGCTCGCCGTCAGCTTCTCCAGGCGCTCCAACGTCCTGCGCAAGGTCGCCATGGCCGCGGCCGGACTGACGATCGCGAAGGTCTTCCTCATCGATATTTCCGGCCTGGAAGGGCTTTTACGGGTCGTCTCCCTCATCGGGCTCGGACTGGCGCTCGCCGGTCTTGGCTGGCTCGACCGTGTGATGAACCTGCGCTGGAACAGCATGGCGGGGCCGCGCGAAGCTTCGGGCGGCGGGCAAGATCGATAGACGTCCCTCCGCGCGCCCGTCTGCAGACGCGGCGCATTCGCGACCGCGCCCTCACGGGGCCTTGCGGGAAAATCGACGTGTGGCCCGATCCGCGATTCCGGCAAGCAACTTTTCCGGACGGAAGACGTTTATGCCTCCAAAGGAGAAAACAATGTCAAAATCCGAATTCTGGAAAGAAATGGACGACGTTCGCGCCGCGATGCTGGGCATTGGTTCGGCCCGCCATGTGCCGATGGCACCCTACCCCAATGACAAGGAAGGGGTAATCTGGTTCATCACCGCAAAGGGCACTGATCTGGTGAAGGCGATCGAGGCCGGCGAGACCGAGAGTTCGCTGATCGTCACCGGTAATGGCGAGATGCATGCCCGCGTCGAGGGACGGTCCGAGGTGGTCCAGGACCGGGAAAAGCTCGAGGAGCTCTGGAATCCGATTGCTTCAAGCTGGTTCGATGGCATCGACGATCCCGACATCCGGCTGATCCGGTTTACGCCGGACTTCGCCGAGGTCTGGGCCACCAAGGGCGCGATCGGGTTTGCCATCCAGATCGCAAAGGCCAAGGTGACGGACGAGGAGCCCGATATGGGCGACCATTTCGAGGTCCGCTTCTAGCCGACCATAGAGCCCTGCACGGCCTCACTTGCGACGTTTTGGGTGGCGGCGCGGTTTACCAGCCACCACCGCCACCGCCTCCGCCGCCCCCGCCGGAGAAGCCACCCCCCGAAAAACCGCCTCCCGAGCCCGATCCGTTGGGCGAGATGCAGGCCGTCAGGTTGGTGCTGAGGGCCTGACAGGCGCCAAAGATGGTCGCGCCATTCGCGCCCGTGTCGTAAAAGGTCGGGTGCAGGCCGAAGGGGATCGGGTTGATGGTGCCGGGGCCGGCGTCCATGACACTGTCGAAGGCGCGGCTCCATTCTGACTTCATATTGAGCGCCACCGCAAACGGCAGAAGGGCGGGAAGCGCGTCCCTTTCGCTGCGATTGGCGTGGCGCATGTCGCCGACGCGTTCGAGATAGAGGCGCAGCCCCGCGATTTCCGCCTCGCGCGCCCGCCCCTCTTCCGTCGGCTGGCCGATCCGCGCGGCAAACACCCAGAACAGCAGCGGCGTTGCCACGAGGCCGAGCGCCGTCGCCCAGCCGAAGGCGCCGGTGAAGAAGCCTGTCACCAGCCACAGCCCCGCGCTCGCGACCAGCCCGCCGCCCATGCCGTTTCCCGCCGTATTGCTGAACGTATCCGCCGAGGCGCGCGCATCGAAGCCCGCAAAGGCAAGGCCGATCACGATCGGCAGCAGCGGACCATAGGCGAGGATCCACCCTTCGCCATCCATGCCGGTCAGCGCAAGAGCTGCGGCAAGGCCGGAGCAGAGGAAGGCGGCGGCCAGTTTCCACCTGCCGTTCGGCGCGTAATACCGCCGGCCATGGGTGGTGCGCACCGCGCGGGCGAAATCGCCGTAAAGCCGCCGCAGCGTCTGCCGGTTCTTGCGCTCGACCAGGACGCTGCCGCCTTCGGCGCGCACGCCCGAAACCAGCGCTTCCTCCTCGGGCGCCAGCATGCCGGGATCGCCCTTATCCAGCACGATCCGCCAGGCCTTGCCCTCGGGCACGATGGTCATCAGCCCGCGCAGGCCGAGATTGATGACCGTCGCGAGGAGCGCGGAATGGCCGAGCATCCGCCGCATCGAAATATACTGCACCTGAGCAGGCGTCGTGCCGCGCGGCGGCTTTCGCCGCTCGACCACAGGGTATCGTGATGCTTGCTCTTCTCCGGGCCGCCTGATCCTGCGGGAAACGAATAGGAATATGAGGCCGAGAGCGCCAAGGCCGACGGCGGAAATCGCCACGCCCGGATTGCGACGCACCCACCACCGGAACCGCTCGGCGGCCGCCGGCTCGCTGACGAAGCCCTTCGGGAACCTGACAGCGACCGTGAGCCCTTCCTCCGGGTCGAGAATACGGTAGGTCGAGATATCGACCGTGCCGCCATCCGGGCTGAGGCCGCGGGACACTTCCGCGCGCGTCGCGCCGAGCGGGCCGGTATAGCCGGCGACCTGCGTGGCCGCCGCGCCCTCTGGCAGGCGAATGGTCGCGGCGGCGTTGTCGATCGGGAAGGCCCAGTAGGAGCCGGTTACATTCCAGTAGAATTCGTCGTGACCGTCGCGGTTTTCGATCTGCGGTCCGGTGCGATAGGCAAACCGGAAGGTGTGAACGCCCGGTTCGAGATCGGTTCCGGCATCCCCCAGAAAGATGCGGATATAGTCGCTGCGGCGGGCAACGCGCATGGGCACCGGCTTGCCGTCGAGCGTGGCCGAAAGGACCTGCAGCGCGCCGGGATCGACGCCGCCCTCCGCCGTCCGACCCGCGATCGGCAGATCGCGAAAGATGCCGTGTTCGATCCGGTACCCCTCCGCCTTGATCGCGATTGTTTCGGTGATATCGAGGCGGCCGGTCGCGCCGATCGCAATGTCGCTTTCGAAACGTTCGATCCGCTCGCGCGCCAAGGCCGGCGAGAGCCAGATCAGCACAAGCAGGAAGGCCGTGATGATCCGCTTCCCCGAGACCAAAAGCCCGCCATCCGCTTTGCCGTGCCGGCGGGCAAAAACTGTCTGGAAAACCGAGCATGATTTCATGAACAAATAGGCTGAGGCCCTGGCTTTTGGTGTGGCGAATCCGGGTGACGGGCCCTTATAGCCCGGCCAAAAAGCATAGACAAATCCGTTCGTTAGAACGGTCTTTCCCGACAGGAAGTAAATCTCAACTTACAGTTACTTGCCTCTCTCAGCCCACCCCTTCATGACTGCGCCATCGAAGGAGAAAGCATGACCGAACGACGTTTCTGGTTCGCCCTGCTTGTCGCCGCCATTCCCGGCGTGGCAAAGGCCGAGACCATCATTTTCGACCCGGCTGTCGGCAGCGAACGGACCTATCACCTCGAAATTTCCATGGCTTCCGGCTTCAGTGATTCGCGTTTCCGCGACAACCAGTTCGTTTCGGCGCTGACCCGCTTCGCGGTCACCGGCCGCGACGACGATGGCGAAATCAGCATGGATGTCCTCCCTTTGTGGTTCGCCTATGACGAGGGATCGCGGGTGACGAGCACCGCCTTCGGCGACGCGCCCGACGATCTTGCCGACCTGATGCGCGAGGGCTTTTCCGCCACGATCGATCCGGAAAGTCACGGGCTCAAGGATTTCGCCCCGCGCGGCGATGCCGAGATGCCGGAAGCCATGCTGGCCCAGATGCGCGACCAGCTCGGCCAGCCGGTCCTGCCGGTCGAAATCGAAGTCGAGAAAGGCTGGACGACCACGACCACGCTGTCGGGCGTCGCCAATGTGGAGATCACGGTCAGCGCGGTGACGCCAAACGAGGTTTTCCTCAGCTATGAGGGTGTGTCGGCGGATACGAGACTGTCCGGCGTTTCGGTGCTGGCGCGCGAGAGCGGCTGGGTCGAACGCTCGGTGATGACCTATGATACGCGCATCAATCCCGGCGCGGAGGATGAGCGTTTCTCGCGCCAGACCATCGCGATGGCGAATACGGAGAGCCCCTTCCCGCTCTACACCCACGCATTCCGGGGCGAGCCTGAATGGCATGACATGCCGACCTTTCCGTTTTCAACCATCGTCATGCCGCCCGAGCCCGACATGGTGTTTCCCGGCGAACCGGGAGAGGCAGACAGGCATGGCAAGACCTACACGCTAAGCTTCGCCCATGATCCCGCGGCGGGCAGCAATATCGGCCGTTTCGCGCTTCATGATTTTCATCTCTTCGACCACGAAACCGAGTTGCCGACGCAGTTCATCGCCACCTTGCCCGTGACTGTTCCGGGCGATGGCGGGTTTCGGACGGTCTCGCGGGCGCGCCCGGTCGGCATCGGCGATGTCCGCGACGATCTGGAGCGGGCGACGGCGCTCACCGCCGATGTCGACTGGTATCCGTCGGAACCTTTCACGCTCACGCTGCGACCGGATGCGGACGGGAAGGCCAGCGTAAGCCGCAACGGTGCCTCGGCCGAGTTCCGGCCAACCGATGACGGCTATGAATTGCTGCTCTCCGGCAAAACCTGGGATTTCTTCGGCCTTTCCTTCCCGGAAGGAAGCGACGTCAAGGGCCAGATCTATGCCGCCGACAGCGGCTCGGACTGGCTGACGCCGGCCGAAAGCCAGGCGAGACGACTGGCGCTGCCGGATTACAGCGCCCTCAGGGTGGCGCTCAAGGCTGAAACCGTGCCGGAAAAGATCGACATCCGCGTCGAACGCTATGCCGAAACGCCGGCCGCGACCCGCGCGGTCACCTTCCGTACCGAACGCGGCAAACGCATCGATCCCGACACCGAACCCGAGATGCGGGCGCTTTATCCGGCTGGCGCGCCGCCGGCGCTCGATGCGCTCACGCCCGAAGGCCTCGATCTCGCCGCGCTGCGGTTCAGGCTGGCGACGACGCAGGCGAAGCACTGCGCGGCGGGGCTGGATGAGCCCGTATCGCTTGCCGGTCACGCCCTGGTCTTCGAAACGCAGGCGGACGAAGGGACCGGCACGACGACGCTGCAGCTTCAGACCGATGACGGCATCCGCACCCATTTCTATGGGCATGAACCGATCACGGTCGTCATCGATTGCGAGACCGCCGTCGCCTGGCGTGAGGCGAGCGAAGCGCTCGATCCCGCGCGGCCATGGCTGATCGATCCGGAAACCCTCGGCGCGGACAGCGCCATGACGATTGGCGCATTCAACGCGCGTTTCCGGCTGGTCGATGCCGAGGGCACGGCGCTGGCGCTGGTCACGCCGGATGGCACGCCCCTTTCCCCAGACGATACGCTCGCCGCAGCGCTGTTCGATGACGGGAACATCCGCGCCGCCGGCCGGCCCGAACGCATCCTTGAAGCGGATACCGGTTCCGCCCCGGTGACACGACGCTTCGAGATCCGCTTTCCCGATCTGCCCGAACCGAGGGAGGACGCCCGATGAAAACCGCTCTCGCCCTTCTGCTCGCGCTTTCCGCAAGCGCCGCCCATGCCGCCAATGTCGATGAAAACCTGGCACCAGCCCCGGACGGCGCCTACAGCTACACGCCGCCGCAAAAGGCAAAGGACGGCGTCTATATCATCGATATCTACGACGAAGACGATGACCGTTACGCCCGCGTCTGGAACACCGCCCCGACGCTGGATGAAGGCCGCAAGGTCGGAAAGATCGAGACCTTCTATCCCGGCTCGGGCTACCTCAAGACCCGCGTTCCGCTCAACGAGGCCGGCCGTCGCGACGGCGAGATGGTGACCTTCGACGAGGACGAGAATGTCGTGGGCCGCACGCCTTATGAGGATGGAAAGAAAAACGGCACGGAGGTCCGGTACTGGGCGGATGGCAAGACCCAGCGCGAAACCACCTGGAAGGATGACGTGCTAAACGGTCCGTGGCGCCTCTATTATGAGGACGGCACGCTTTCGGCCGAAAACAATCATGTCGACGGCCATATCGACGGCGTGGAACGCAAATACCACGAAAACGGAAAGCTTGCCGCCGAAATCCACTGGTCGATTAGCCGACGCGACGGGCCCTACAAGGATTATGACGAGGACGGAAACCTCATCGAGGAAGGCCGTTATGTCGATGGCGCGGCCGATGGGGTCGTCACCGAATACTGGCCCTCGGGCGCGCGCCGGGCCGAGCAGCATTATGATATGGGCAAACCGACCGGCAGCGCAAAACGCTGGTCGGAATCCGGCGAACTGGTCGCCCAGACCGACTATGCCGAAGATGGAAGCGAACTGAGAAACCGGAAATGGAAGGACGGAGCGCTGATCTGGCTCCAGGAACCGGTGCAGATCGAAGGCCGCGGCGAAGGGCAAAAAACCGTCGAGCATTACGGCAATTTCACCGAAACCGAGATCAAGGCCGACGGCTATCTCCTGTTCACGAAGTATCTCAACGATAAGCTTCTCGACCGCACCGAACTGGTTGACGGCGAATATCGCGGCCTGTTCGTCTCGACCACCGAAATCGACCAGATCACCACCCGCGTCCACTATGTCGACGGCAAGGAGGACGGTCTTTACACCCGCGCCTGGCGCGGTCGGGAGTGGGACCGGGGCTATTACGACCACGGCAAGCGCGTCGGCGACTGGCGCCGGACGGAACACTCCAGCGACGTCATCCACGAGACCTATGACGATGACGGCAAGCTGACCGGCGCGCAGCGCACATACAGGATGAACGGCGAGCTCAAACGGCTCGCCACCTATGACGCGGGCGTATTGGACGGCCCCTACAAGGAGCTGGACGGCGACCGGATGATTGCCGGCGGCCGCTATGTCGACGGCGAAAAGCACGGCGAATGGCTGGAACAGGTGCCCTACCGCGATGAGACGCGACAGGGCCGCTACGACTACGGTATCCAGGAAGGCCGCTGGACGACCTTTGACGGCAACGGCTACCGCATCGCGGTCACAAGCTTCAGCAACGGTATGAAGGACGGGCCGCGCTACATCCTGGCGGAAAACGGCGCGCTTGAGGAAGTGCAGATGTGGAAACACGACAAGCGCGACGGCACCACCACCTATTACGACGCCGAGGGTCCCGTCTCCCATCAGCTCTGGCGTGACGGCCGGCTGCAGGGAGACGCGACCCCCGCCCGGAATGCGCCATGAGTCCGCATCGGGCGATCCTGACCTCCTTGAGGAAATTCGCCCGCTTCGGCGGGCGGGCCTCGCGGGCGGAATACTGGTGGTTCGTGCTGGCGCTTGTGATTGGCCAGCTGAGTGCCGGCATGGCCGACGATCTTCTGTTTCCGGCCGATCCGGAACGTGGGCTTCAGGATCGTCATCCGGTTACGGTATTCTTCATCATCGTCACGCTGCTTCCCCTGCTTTCGGCCGGCGTCCGCCGCCTGCATGACGTGAACCGGCGGGGATGGTGGATCCTGTTGCCTGCCGGGCTGCCGCTTGCCATCACCCTCATCAGCTTCGCGTTGCTCCTTGGCCTCTCCAAACCGCTCGAAGAGGTCGCGACCTTTGGCAATACCGGTCCGCAGATCATCGCCGTGGTCAGCGTCGCGGCGCTCTCAGGGGCCGGCTCCGCGATCTATCTCATCGTGCTCCTGGCTCGCGCGGGCGGCGGCAAGCCGAACCGTTTCGGCCCGCCGCCGGAAGCATGAAGGCGCGATCGGCGACGATCCGCCGAAAAGATCAACTTTCCGGGAAGATATTTGCCGATGCCCGCTTTGGCGGTGGAGCAGATGTCAGTCTCCCGTTCGCCGCGCATGGCCCATGACAGGGCCAGCATGCGACACGCTGAAGCCCGCGTTTATAGGAAAAACATCTTGTGCCGGGCGATTCCTATCGGGCCGCCAGCATCATCTCCGCGGCCTTTTCCGCGATCATCGTCACCGGCGCATGCGTGTTTCCGGAGGGGATGGTGGGCATGATCGAGGCATCCGCGATGCGCAGATTGGCGAGGCCGCGCAGTCTGAGTTCCGGGTCGACCACGCTTGCGGGGTCGCCGCCCATGCGGGCCGTGCCGACCGGGTGGAATATCGTGGTGCCAAGAGCGCCGGCGGCCTTCAGAAGATCCTCGTCCGATTGCACATCCGGGCCGGGCTTGATCTCGCGCGGGTTGAGCCCCACCAGACCGGCGGCGGCCATCAGGCGTCGGGCGTGGCGGAGACTGTCGACGGCGACGATCTGGTCGGCGCGCGCCGAGAGATACAAGGGGCGGATGTCGGGCGGCGCGTCGGGCGTCGGGGCGGTGATATGGATCGTACCGCGACTTTCCGGGCGCAGGTTGCAGACGGAAACCGTCACACCCGGCTCCCTGTCGAGCGGCTGGCCGAAGGCTTCCAGCGAAAGCGGCTGGATATGGTATTCGAGATTGGCCCGCTCATGCTCGGGCGAAGACCGGGTGAAGATGCCAAGCTGGCTCGGCGCCATCGACATCGGCCCGGTGCGGCGCAAGGCATATTCGAGCGCGATGCCGGCCTTGCCTGCCAGCGTTGCGAGCCGGTCGTTCAATGTGAGCGCACCGGTGATGCGGAACACGGTGCGGATCTGGAGGTGGTCCTGGAGGTTCTCGCCCACGGCGGGAATATCGAGCGCCACGGGAAGACCGAGGGACTGCAGCAGGCCACCATCGCCGATGCCGGAAAGCTCCAGAAGCTGCGGCGTGTTCACCGCGCCCGCGGCAAGCACGATCTCGCCCCGGCAGGCGGCCCGTCTGGTCCGGCCGTTCTGGCGGTAGATCACCGCCTCCGCGCGCCCCTGCGACAGTGCGATGCGCGCGACATGGGCCTTCGTCTCGATGCGCAGATTGGATCGCGACCGGGCGGGGTTCAGGAAGGCCTTGCGGGCGTTCCAGCGCAGGCCGCCGCGCTGGTTGACCGGAAAGTAGCCGACGCCCTCATTGTCGCCGTCATTGAAATCGTCGGTGGCGGGAATGCCGATTTCCTCGGCCGCTGCAGCAAGGGCATCGAGCACGGGCCAGTGCAGGCGCTGTTCGCAGACGTCCAACTCGCCGCCCTTGCCGTGGACGGCGCTTGCCGGGCCAAAGTGATTTTCGGACTTGCGAAACAGCGGCAGCACATCGTCCCAGCCCCAGCCGGTGCAGCCCGCCTGCCGCCACTGGTCGTAATCCGCCGCCTGTCCGCGCATGTAGATCATGCCGTTGATCGAGGAACAGCCGCCCAGCACCTTGCCGCGCGGATAGGCAAGCGCGCGGCCGTTCAGCCCCGGCTCCGGCGCCGTGCGATAGCACCAGTCGAGCCGTGGATTGCCCATGGCATAGAGATAACCGACCGGGATGTGGACCCAGTGGTGGTTGTCGTGCCCGCCCGCCTCAAGCAGCAGCACGCGGTTTGCCGAATTGGCGCTGAGCCGATTGGCCAGCACGCAGCCGGCAGATCCCGCTCCGACGACGATATAATCGAATTCGCCGTCGTCGACGGTCTCTGTTTCAACCATGCTCATCACTCCAGGCAGCGTCGATGCCCACGGCCCTTGCGTCGATGCAGACATCAAGGACCCGATCCCGTTGGTTCAAGGCGAGCCCGCCAATGCCAGTCTGAACCGATCGGATTGCGCAGGCCAGTTTTTTTTGACAAAAGGCGGCAACATTGCCTTCGGCGCGCGCGGGCACCGATCGATTGGATGAATGTGGAGCGGGTCCGCGTTTCATCGAGACCCAGACCCGCCCCAGACCTCCGCCTTGTCATCCGGGCGGAAGACAAAGGGGTATCCGGCCGAAAGACGCGCTAGCTGAGCGCTTCCATCTTGCCGCCGGTCGGAATTTCCGGCGCCGCGCCGTTTTCGACGATCACCAGGTCATAGCCGCCGTCATCCTTGATCCGCCACTGGCCGCCGGTGAGCGGCGTCTTGCAGACGTTTTTCGCCGCAAACGGCGGCACGCCCTTGCCGTTCCAGGCGATCGGGCCGACGACGCATTCCATGTCGGTCGCGGCGATCGCCTCGGCGACAAGCTCTCCGTCGGTGGGGTCCTCGGCCCGGCCCATCACATCGGCGGCGACCTCGAACAGCGAGTGCACAAAGCCGATCGGCTGGGTCCACGGACGGCCGGTCTTGGCGGTGAAATCCGCAGCAAGCTCGGCCGAGCTTTGCCCGGTCACGGAAGACGAGAAGGGATGGTTCGGCGTCCACCACACTTCCGACGACAGGTTGTTGCCCGCCTCGCCGAGCGCCTCCACCGATTGCGGGAACAGAAGCGCCTTGGCGACCGTGACGGCCTTCGGCTGCATGCCCTGCTGGCGCAACTGGTTCCAGAAGGTGGTGAAATCCGGCGGAATGAGAACGCCGGTGATGATATCGGTGTTCGCCGCCTTGAAGGCGTTGATCTGGGCCGAGAAATCGTCTGAGAGGTTCTGGAAGCTGCCGGGATTGGTCAGTGCATAGCCGCGTTCGGCAAGGCCCGGCTTCAGGCCGGTTTCGGGATCGCCCCAGGCATTGCCGTCGGCATCGTTGGGAAACAGGCCGCCGACGGACTTGTCGGTCTGGAGCTGATCCCACATGGCGGTGTAGACCGCGATGATATCTTCCATGCCCCAGAAATAATGGAACGCGAACTCGAAAGGCTGCCAGCTTGAGGGATCACGCGGATTGGCCTGCTGGCCGATAAACCAGGGCTGCCAGGGCGCCACGGTCGAAAGCACCGGAATGCCCTCGGATTCGCACACGCCTGAAACGGGATTGGTCGTTTCAGGCGTCGAGGCGACAAGCATCAGATTGACCTCGTCGCTCAGGATCAGCTCCTTTGCGACATCGGCGGCGCGGTTGGGATTGGACTGGCTGTCCTTGACAATAACCTCGAAGTTCTTGCCGACCGACGAAGCGAGAAAGGCCTCGATATTATAATTATCGCTCTCGGCAAAGCCGGCAAGCGGGCCGGTCTGCGGCGAGACATAGCCGAGCTTGATCTTCCGGCCCTGGGCGATCGCGGGCGCCGCGAGCCCGGGCGCGGCAAGCATCAGCCCGGTGGCCGCCGTGGAGCGCAGAAACTTTCGTCTGTTGATCATTTTTCCTCTCCCTTTGTGTTCCGTCCGATCCCTCTGCCCGCCGGTCACCATCCGCATCGCGAACGCCTCCGCAACGGCGGCTCGGGAAAATATGCAACCAGAGCGCCGTGCGTCCATTCGGACGCACAAAGGACGCTCTAACCTATTGAATCTACGCATCGTGCTTTCCGAAAATCGATTCCGATTTTTGGGCCGATGCGCTAGCGCGCCGCCCCCATGCCAAGGGGCGCTCCCGCAGCAAGATCCTGCAACAGGCTTTGCAGCATGGCCACTTCCGCATCCGATACTTCATGGCCGCGACCGGGGAAGACGTCCGCGCGCAGCCGGCCTTTGCCCGCGCCGATCTCCCTGGCGGCTTCGGCAAAGGCTTTGACGGGAATCCACGGATCGGCGTCCGAGCCCGTCAGGTAGACCGGCAGATCCGGCGCCAGCCGCCGGGGCCGCTCATCCGTCTCCGCGCCCACGCGGCAACCGGTGAAGGCCGCGAGCGCCTGCGGGGCGGCTAGCCCCGCAAAGACATATTCCAGAACAAGACAGGCCCCTTGCGAAAACCCGGCGAGCAGCAAGGGCAGCGCGCCGAACGCAGCGCGCGCGCCCGCCACATCGGCGGCAAGCTGCTCCAGAGCGGCCGCAAGCGCAGACCGCGTCCCGTCTGTCAGGGGATCGATCGCCCTCGCTTCATACCACGAGCCTGCTTCGGCCCGCGGCAGCACGAAGGCGACCTCCGGCGCTTCAAGGCGGTCCAGGACATGTGCCTGCATTTCCTCGGGCGATTGCCCCCGGCCATGCACAAACACACAGATCGCCCTGGCCTGTTTTTCCGCCGGCAGATGAAGCGCACCCGAAGCCATCAAACGAACTCGGCCTCTTCAAGCCCGGCGCGCAGCTCATCCTCGCGGTCCTTGAACCATGGCGGGAACACAAGCGTCTTGCCGATCTGGCCGGGAGGTTCGTCGCGGGCCCAGCCCTGCGGCGTCGTCCAGGCCAGTTCGAACAGCGCCCCGCCGGGCGAACGGACATAGCAGGACTTGAAGTAGTTGCGGTCCTTCTGCTCGGAGATGTCGGTGAAGCCGAGACCCTCGATATGGGCGCGCAATTTCAGCTGGTTTTCCTCATCGCCGGTGTTCAGCGCCAGATGATGGATCGTGCCGCCCGACAGCGTCCAGGTGCCCTGCGGACTTTCCCGATCGGTGATGACCTCGACGCGCTGGATGATGCCATTCGCATCGGGCACGCGGTAGACCGTGCCTTCATCCGTGTCCGCTTCTTTGGTCAAAGGCAGGGCGACGGTCATGAAATCATCCATCGAACTGCGGTCGAAGCAGGCGATCAGGGCGCCGTAAATGCCCTTGATGCCGTGCTCGGCGCTCACGCCCTGCGCCTCGTTGGCGATCGGCGTGCGGTCGTCGCTGTCGCTCTCCACCAGTTCATGCGGAATGCCGCAGGGATGGGCGAAGACGACGCGGTCGGCGCCGAAACGGGTGATCTTCTCGGCTTTGATGCCGCGCTCGTTCAGCCGGTCCACCCAGAAATTCGCGGCGCCCTTCGGGATAGCCTGCATGATGGTGCGCGACTGGTTGGTGCCGCGGCGGCCATAGACGCCCGGCTTGCGGAACGGGAAAGTCGTGATGATGGTCGAGGCATCGCCGTCGGGCGAGCCGTAATAGAGGTGATAAACCGGAATCACGCCGTCAAACAGCACCGTGCGCTTGACCGAATGAAGCCCCAGCGTCTTGGTGTAAAAATCGAAATCCTCCTGCGCACCATCCGTCGAAAGCGTCAGATGATGATAGCCGCTGATTTGCGCCACGATATGATCCTCCCATAAAAAACAACTGTTCGACCCGCACGAAGCGCATGACCATGCCCCTGTGCGCGCCCCTTCCGGCGACACCCGCGCATGAACATGGGTGGTCCGGCGAAGACGTTATCGGCCTGAAAACGCAGTGCCGCCGAAACTCCTCATCCGCTTGCAACAGCGCTCCGCTCCCGAATGCCCACGCGAAAAATCCGAGCCGTCGCCTCTTCAGGTGCAGCATGTTCGATTCCCGCGCGTCATCGGCTATTGCGCCAATAACCGAATGCTCCTCGCGCATCATACTAGCGCATGGCGGAAGCGCTGATTATGCGATGTTGGGCGGCTTGCATGACTTTCTGTTATGAAGTTTCGCCGGTCCGGTTTCGGGCCGTCTTGCATTCGAGACCGGGCGACGCGTCGCGCGCCGCCCGCCGGTTTCCTGATGTCCTACCGGGCCAGAATGTGTTTCAGCGCGCGCTGCAGTTCGGCTTCCGGATCATCGGCGCACGATGTCGCGCGCCAGCAGACATGGTGGTCCGGCCGGACCAGAAGGCATCCGCTGTCGCAAATCTCCGCCAGTCTCGCCCACTCGCCGCTGTGGTCGACATATTCCCGTCGCGGCCCGATCACATGCGTGACGATCTCAATGCCAAGCGTATCCGCCACCCGGGCCGCCGCCTCGACCCAGGCCTCGCCGCCCAGTCCGGTCAAAAGGGTAAACCTGCCATGGCCGCACAGATCCAGCGTCGAGACCTCGGCTCCGTTGTCATGGCGGTACAGCCACACATGCGGCAGGCGCGCGCCCGGCCAGGTTGTCGGCTGGTAATGAAGATCGGCATCCAGCTGGAAAGCCGGCTCGATCTGTCCATCCGTTACCACGGCATCAGAACTGTAGCGCTGGTTCATCTCGACCCCGTGGGCGTCGAACTCGTATTTCTTGAACGCAATGGCCTTGCGGATCGCCTCGCGCTGCGCCTCGGCCTCGGGAGTGCCGTCGGTGCGCGCCTCGAGGTTCTTCTGCATCTGCTCGGGGTCCACCCCTTCGGCCATGCCGAGGGCTGCAAAGATCGGACCGGTTTCGGCGATCGACTGGTTCGCCCGCGTCACGATCTGCTTTGCCACGGGCGCACGCTCGGCGTCGTAGCTGTCGAGCAGATGCTCGCCCGCCTGTCCCTTCAGAACCATCGCCAGTTTCCAGGCGAGGTTGAAGGCATCCTGGATCGAGGTGTTGGACCCAAGTCCGTTTGAGGGCGGGTGGCGGTGGATTGCGTCGCCCATGCAGAACACGCGCCCGCTCGCCGTTTTCGTGGCGTAGAAGTTGTTCACCGTCCACGTGTTGGCCGAAAGGAGCTCGATCTCAAGATCCGGGTCGCCGATCAGCTGCCGCGCGACGCCGGTGGCGAACTCCGGCGTAACCTCGGGCTCGGGACCGTTGATGTCGTAACCCCAGACGATCAGCCATTCGTTCCATGGCCGCACCATGCGGACCAGACCCATGCCGATGCCGCCGACATCGGCGCCCGGCTGCATCACCCAGTAAAGCACGGACGGGCGATGGGCGACATATTTCGTCAGATCGGCCTTGAACAGGATGTTCATCGAGCCGCCGACGCCCATCCTGCCCTCGAAGGGCAGGTTTTCATGCTCCGCGACCAGGGACTTGCCGCCATCCGCGCCGATCAGATATTTCGACCGGATGGTGAATTCCTTTTGCGTCAGCCGGTCCAGACAGGTCGTGGTAACGCCGTCGGCGTCCTGCTGGTGGCGCAGGTATTCCGTCGACATCCGCGCCTGGGTTCCGCGCGCGCATGCGGTCTTGAACAGCAGCGGTTCCATGAAGGTCTGCGGCAGGTCGTTCATCTTCGTGGGCGAAGACATGAGATGCTCGGCCTTGGAGAGCGGGTGATTGCCCCAGGCCTTCATCCGGCCGATTTCCTCGCCGGCAAGGCTTTCGCAGAAGATATTCTCACCCATCAAGGCCTGGTGGGTGGCGAACAGATAGGCTTCGTCCTCGACCTCGCGACCGAGGTCGCGTAGCACCTCCATGGCGCGCTGGTTGGTGATGTGCGCGCGCGGCGTGTTGGCAAGCCAGCGATAGCGGTTCACCGCCATGTTTTCGATGCCGTAGGTCGAAAGCAAGGCGGCGGTGGCCGAGCCCGCAGGGCCGGTGCCAATGATCAATACATCGGTCGTGATGTCTGGCATAAGGTCTCCTCCCAAGAACAGAACAAGGCGGACATTGCCGCCGAAATATCAAAAGGCCGGCATATCCCCGCTCCAGGCCGCCTGAAGCAGCGCCCGGATTGCATCCCGTTCGATCGGGCGCGGGTTCCAGTAGGCATTGGCGACAGCCAGTTCCGCCGCCTTGTCCAGATCGGCCTCGCTCATCCCCAGATCGCGCAGGGCCAGAGGGGCGCCGATCTCCCTGGCAAAGCGATAAAGTCCCCTGCCCGGATTGTCGTCGCCGAAAAGCTCTGCCGCCGGCGCCAGCAGTTCCGGAACCGCAGCGGCATTGTAGGCAAGTGCATGCGGCAGGATGATCGCATGGGTCTCCGCATGGGGCAGGTTGAAGCTTCCGCCCAGCGTGTGGCAGAGCTTGTGATGCAGCGCCATGCCCACCTGTCCCAGCACCGTGCCGCAAAGCCATGCCCCGTAGAGGGTTTCCCCGCGCGAAGCCACATCTGTCGGCGCGGCCAGAACGTTCGGCAGACTGTCGCGGAAAGCGCGCAATCCCTCGACGGCCATCAGCGAGGAAAGGGGGGAGCGGTCACGGGCGTAGAGCCCTTCGGCAGCGTGCGCCATTGCGTTGAGCGCGGAGGTGACCGTCATCTCGACCGGCAGGGTCGTGACCAGTTCCGCGTCGTAGAGAATGGTGCCGGGCTGCACCTTCGCATTGGTCTGGGTGGTCTTCATGCCATTTTCGGTCTGGCCGAGAATAGGCGTCGCCTCCGATCCGGCATAGGTGGTCGGCACGACGACCTGGGGCAGGCCGGTTCTGAGAGCGATCGCCTTGCCGAGCCCGATCGTCGAGCCGCCGCCGACGGAGACGAGCATATCCGCGCCCAGTTCCGCAGCGCGGCTGGCCGCCTCATCCGAGACGTCGACCGGCGTGTGCATCGTCGCATTGGTATAAGCGCCGGCGGCGCGCGCTCCGCAGTATTCGGCAAAGGCATCGGCAAGGTCCGCTTGCTGGGGCGTCGTCAGGATCAATGCGCGGCGCGCGCCCAGCGTCTCCAGTTCCTCGGCGAGGCATTTGCGCACGCCGGCGCCGAAACGAACGCGTACGGCCGCGCTGCGCGCGGTGAATTGCTCGCGAAAAAAAGACAAAGGCCCCTCCCTCCTGTGAAGACTGGAAATCACAATAGCGTAATCAAACGGAGATATTGATCGGATGATCGGAATATTATATTGCTTTTGGTTATGAAAATAGACAGCGAGCATCTCGAGATCTTGGCGGCGATCGTCGAAAAGGGCGGCTTGACCGAAGGCGCGGATGAGCTCGGCAAGTCGCAGCCTTCGGTCTCGCGCAGCATGGCCCTGCTCGAGAAGAGGATCGGAATGCCGCTGTTCGAGCCCGGGCGCAGGCCATTGCGCGCCACCGAACTGGGCGCCAGTCTCGCGCGGCTGGGCAGCCGCATCCGCAGCGCCAACCAGGAAGCCAGCCTTCTGGTCCGGCGCTTCCGCCAGGGGCTCGCCGGCAGGCTGCGCGTCGGCGGATCGCCGATCTTCACCGACGGCGTCGTGGCGGTCATGATCGCCGAATTTCAGTCGCGTCATTCGGATGTGTATATCGACCAGTCCTACGGTTATCTGGACAGCCTTTCCGTAGGATTGCGCAATGGCGGTCTCGATATCGCCATTCTGCCGCTTCATCCGCGGCAGGTGCCTGTGGATATGGACTTTTTGCCTCTGCTTTCGGGCAGGAACGTGGTCGCCTGCCGCGCGGACCATCCCCTGACGCGGGTCAAGGGCATCACGCTCGATGCCGTCGCCCGCTATCCATGGATCGCGCCGCCCGCCAACAGCCCGCTTTACCGCGATCTCGAACGGGCGCTGAAATCGATCGGGCAAAAGGATTTCATGATCAATTTCTCCGGCGGAACGCTCGCCTCGATCCAGTCGCTGCTGATGGGTTCGGACTCCCTGACCATCCTGCCCTATTCCGTGGTTTTCCAAAACCGCCGCACCATCCCTCTGGCCGTGCTGCCGTTGAAAATCGACCATCCCGACCGCCAGCTCGGCGTTCTGACCATGATCGAAAGACAGAGACCGCCCGCAGCCCGGCAGTTCATCGAATTCCTGCATATCGAGGCCCAGCGCCTGCAGGCCAGTATGGATCATGAAGAACAGGTGACCCACCGGCGGCGCTGAAGCGCAAAGGTCATTTCAGCGCGACATAGGTCTCCGGATCCAGCATGGAGATGCGTACCGCCACAGGCTGGCCGGTCGCATTGCCGACCTTTTTGCGAAGCTCTCCGGCAATTTCGGCGATCTTCTCCCGGGTCCGGTCCGGCCGCGCCAACAGATTGAGCTCGACGCTAACCTGCGGCTGATCGGACAGGCCGAGAACCGGAAGCATGGCCAGATGACAGGCGGCATTGTCGACCGAGAGCAGTGAACACAGCGCTATCCGCAGATCAGGCAATAGCGCGACCAGCTTCTCCTGTGCCGCGTTGTAGAGCGCCTCGTCGACGAATATTTTGACATTGGGCATTCAGACCTCACAATGATACGAGGACGAAGTCGAACGGAGAGCGCCATTGCGTGGTGCTGCCCTCAACCCTCTCATACGGCGCAATCAGCGATTTCTTGACGCCGAACACCGCGTCGGATTCCAGATATTCGTCACCGCCGACAAAGGTGTGTGTCACCAGTTTCTGATAGCCCGGCGCGGTGACGAGATAGTGCATATGCGCGGGGCGGTAGGGGTGGCGGCCGAGATGGCCGAGCATCTGTCCCACCGGCCCGTCATCGGGGATCGGGTAGCTGACCGGCTTGATGCCGACGAAGCTGTAGCGGCCGTCCGCCCCGGTGATGAACCGTCCGCGATTGTTCCATTTCGGCTGGATGCCCGGCTGCTGAACGTCATAATAGCCCTCGGCATTGTCCGACCAGACGTCCACCGTCGCGCCTTCGATCGGATTGCCGTCGCGGTCCAGCACCCGGCCCTCGAACAGGCAGCTTTCGCCCTTGCCATCCAGGGAGATATTGTCGCCCATCTGCCGGATCGGCGCCCCGTCGACATGGAACGGCCCGAAAACGGTGTTCTCGGTCGCGCCTTCGGGACGCCGGTTGTTGATCGCGTCGACCAGCATGGAAACGCCCAGAACGTCCGACAGCAGAATGAATTCCTGCCGCTCCTGCGAGCACATCTGGCCGGTTTTGGTCAGAAAGGCGATCGCATACTCCCACTCGTCCTGCGTCAGCTGGATTTCCTTGGCAAAGTCATGAATGTGGCGAACGAGACATGTCATGACTTCGGCAAGACGCGGATCGGTTTCAGGCCCCATGCGGGCGTTGACCGTGTCGGCTGACGTCGTTTCGTTGAAATAGCTCATGCGTTGCTCCTCCTCGGGCGCATCAGGTTGTTGTGCGTTTATCGGGACCGGGTCCAGGCGGGATGTGTTCAAGCGACAGCAGGTCGAAACCGGTCCGCTGAATCAGGCCGCCCCACAATCCCCTCTTTTCGAACAGCATGATCACGATGCCGATCACGCCCAGAACGATCAGATAGACCGTGCCGTAGTCGGAAAGCAGCCGCTGCAGGCCGTAAAAGACCAACACGCCGACGATCGGGCCTGGCAAGGTGCCGATACCGCCGATGACGACAATGAAAATGACGAAGGCCGTCCAGTCGATCACCGAAAACGCGGCGTCGGGCGCAATGCGTCCGGTCTGTATGAAGATCAGCGCGCCGCAAAGTCCGGTGCCAAACGCGGTCAACAGGAAGACCAGCGCCTTGAGGCGCACGGCATCGACGCCGACGGATCGGGCCGCGACGGGATTGTCGCGCATGGCCTGCAGGCCGAGCCCCATGCGCGAGCGCAGGAACAGCCAGCTGGCGACCAGCATCACCACGACCAGCCCCAGCGCCAGCCAGTAGGTCAGTACATCGACGGCCGCCGCACCCGAAATGTCGAGAACGTCGCGCAGGAGCTGAACGCCGGGCATATCGCGCGCGGCTCCACGCGGCAGAGCGGTGCCCGTGCCGCCGCCAAGCGCGCGCCACTGGCCGATGGAAAGCCGGCCGATTTCGGCAACCGCCCATGTCGCGATGGCGAAATAGGCGCCGTTCAGACGAAACGTGAAGAAGGCGACCGGGACCGACAGCGCCATGGCGACCAAGCCGCCGATCACCGCGCCGGTCAGGGGATCAATACCCCACAGGATAACGGCTGCGAACATCGAATAGGCGCCGACGCCGACGAAAAGCTGCTGGCCGACGGAGACGAGGCCGGCAAAGCCGGCAAGCATGTTCCAGTTCAATGCCAGAACCAGCAGGCACAACACCATGAACAGGTCCTGCACCAGCGCGCGCAGGCCGAACAGCGGGATGATCGCCATGATGGCGACGAGGATGGCAACGAAGAGGAGTTCCAGGGATTTTCTCATGGCCGGTCCTCAATCATAGGCGCGCGGAAACAGCCCGCGCGGCCGCAACAGCAGCACGACAACAAAGGCGACATGGCCCGCCAGGATCTGCCATTGCGGGTTGAGCGCCGCGCCGAAGGCCTGCGCGACGCCGATGACCAGCCCGCCGATCAGCGTGCCCCACAGGCTCCCGAGCCCGCCGATGATAACCGCCTCGAAGGCATAGAGAAGGCGGGCGGGACCGATGGACGGATCGAAATTGGCGCGCGCGCCCAGATACAGCGCGGCGATGGTGGCGACGACCATGGCAATGCCCGTCGCCACCGCGAAAATGCGGCTTGGCCGGATTCCCATAAGCTGAACCGTCACCGGATCATCGGACGTGGCCCGGAACGCCCTGCCAAGCGCCGTCCGATAGAAGATCCGGTTCAGGCAGAGGATCACCAGTATGGCCGAGGCGAAAGTGATCAGCGGCATGATGCCGACATTGACCGACCCGAAAGACAGCGATTGCGCCTCGATGGGACCGACCGGCAATTTGCGGCTGTCGGCGGTAAACTGCTGCAGCAACGCGTTCTGGATGACGACGGACAGCCCGAAGGTGACCAGCAGCGGCGGCAGGATGTCCTCGCCCAGCACGCGGTTCAAAAGCACGGTCTGCAGCACATAGCCGAGGGCGAACATGATGGGCATGGCAATCAGCGCGGCGATGAACGGGTTCAGCCCCATGGCCGTGCCGATGCCGAGGATAAGATAGGCCGCCAGGACGATCAGGTCGCCATGGGCCAGATTGACCAGGCGCATAATGCCGAAGACGAGGCTGAGCCCCGCAGCGAACAGGGCGTACAATCCGCCGAGCAGCAAGCCCTGAATGAGTGTTTCAAGCCAAATCATGCGTGACTGATCCCGAAATAGGCGTCGTGGATGGCATCGCGCGACAGTTCGCAAGGGGGGCCCGACAGCGTGATGCGGCCTTCCATCATGCAATGGACGCCATCGGCGATCTTTAGCGCCTGGCCGATGTCCTGCTCGACCACGATGATCGCGGTTCCGCTCTCGCGGATCGTCGGGAAGGCGGCGTAGATCTCGCGGATGACAACGGGCGCAAGACCAAGGCTCAGTTCGTCGCACAGGAGCACGGACGGGTTCGACATCAGCGCCCGTCCGATCGCGACCATTTGCTGCTGGCCGCCGGATAACGCGGTGGCGGGCTGGCCGCGGCGCTCAGCCAGAACCGGGAAGAGCTCGAAAATGCGCGACAGGTTCCAGAAGGCATTGCCCTTGCGGACATGGGCGCCGATCAGCAGGTTTTCCTCGACGGTGAGGCTGGGGAAAAGTCGCCGCCCCTCCGGCACCATGCTGATGCCGGCGCGCAGAATATCGGGCGCGGTGAGCCGGTCGATGCGCTTGCCGTTCAGGGCGGCCGTGCCCGCCGTTACCCGGGCGATGCCGGTGATGGCGCGCATCAGCGTGGTCTTGCCGGCGCCATTTGCCCCGATGATCGCCAGCGTCTCGCCCTCATTCAGCGTCAGGTCAATGCCGAACAGGGCCTGGAAGTCGCCGTAATGGGCGGTCAGATCGCGAATGTCCAGAAGCGCGCTCATGCCTCGATCCCCAGATAGACTTCGCGCACCTCGGGCGCGGCCATCACCTCTTCCGGATCGCCGATCATCAGCATGCGACCGAAGTTCAGGACCATCAGCCGCGACACCACCGCGTTCAATGCATGCAGGACATGCTCGATCCAGAGAATGGCGGTGCCCTCGGCGTGGATTGCGCGGATCGTGGTTACGAGCTCCGCGCACTCCCCATCGGTCAGCCCGCCGGCGATCTCGTCAAGCAGGATAACGCGCGGCCTTGTGGCGAGCGCGCGCGCCAGTTCCAGCCGCTTGCGGCTCAGCAGCGGCAGGACGCCGGCCTTGTGGAGGGCCAGTTGCTCCAGCCCCGTCCGCGCCAGAATCGACATGCACAATCCCGGCGCCTCGGATGCGCCCACGGCTCCGCCGAAGCGCGCGGCCACGAGCAGGTTCTCATAGACCGACAGATGGTCGAAAGGCTGCGGGATCTGGAACGACCGGCCGATTCCGCTGATGCAGCGCTGCATCGGGCTCTCCCGGGTGACATCGCGGTCGCCCAACATTACCTGCCCGCCGTCCGGCCGTAGATTGCCGGTGATGAGGTTGAAAAGCGTGGACTTCCCCGCGCCATTCGGGCCGATGATGCCCAGCGCCTCGCCTTCGGCAAGCTCGAAACTGACGTCGTCGGCGACCTTCAGCGCGCCGAAGCTTTTGGACATACCCTTTACGGAAAGGATTGCCATGATCCTCTTCCCCTCCATTCACCAGCCTCGTCTTTGCGCTTCTGCTGCAGTTGCCCGGGCTGGCTTCCTCCTTGCGCTACCTTAGACCTGTCTTTCCGGCGGCATGATCGGATAGTTGCGCAAAAATATCGCTTCGGGTTATAAACCGCGCCTCCGACAGCCCGATCCACTGTCGCGCTATATTCCGGCGGCATCGCCGCGTGCTTCAGCGGAAGACGTCGCGGTATTCCTCGTCCAGCAAAGCGAGGCTCGCCACGCCGCTGCTGTCCTCGCGCAGCCGGTGCCAGCGGCGATCCAGATAGACCAGCGATTCCCGTTCGGGCGCGGCAAGATCGGCGGTCGCCCCTTCGAGCAATTCGGCGGCCACCAGCGTTGCCCCTTCGACCGCCAGCGTGCCGCTGATGCGCGCCCTGAACCATGTCGACACATTGGTGTAGCGCGGCTCGCCGGTCGGAAGCCGCGTCCAGGCGATGCCCGGACCGAAGCGGTCGGCGCCGGGCGTGGCCCCCAGCCGCGCCAGTTCCAGATCTGGATAGCGCAGCATATGGATAACCACGGTTTCCGCCTGCAGCACCGTTGCCGTGGAGCGCGAGCGCGCCGAAAGCGAAAAGGCGATGGTCGGCGGCGACCCGCTGACGGAAATCAGCGAGGATACGGTCATCGCCACCGGCTGATCGCCGGGATCGGCGGTGATCACCGCAACGCCCGCTGGATGGCAACGGAAAGCCTCGCGAAAGGCTTCGGCGACGGTATGGTGTTCAGGCATCAGGCATTACTCCGGCAGTCTGTTCGGTAGGGGGCGCAATATTCTGCGCCCCCTTCGGTTATTACTTCTCGATCAGATCGTAGAACTGCCAGGTCCGATCGGACCAAAGCCCGCCGATGTCGCGGCCGGCAGACGTCACAAGCGACGGCGCGATGGTGAAGTGGTTCGCCGCCACCATCATGTCGCGAAGGGTGCGCTGGATCACGCCGGCCCTGAGCCCAGCCCCGCCGGATGCGCGATAGGCGAAATTGCAGACATCGACGCCGACCTCGTGGATCTGGGCCTTGGCCAGATGAACGAGGCTGATCTGGCGGGTTGTCATCATCTTGCCCGCCTCGGCGCTGGCCTCGATATCGCCCCAGACTTCCATGACGAAGGCGCGCGCGGCGCGATAATTGGCTTCCGCGCGGCCATAATCGTACCAGAACTTCTCGCTTTCCCCGAGCATGCCGGCCCGGCCGGACTTGCTGCGGGCGAATTTGGCGATCTCGTCCAGCATGCGCCGGCCCGTGCCCATGGCCCAGCCGGTGTGACCGATCGATGCAAGACCGACAATGCCGAGGCTGAACAATTCCTTCAGACGCTGCGGCGGCGCCGACAGGATCGGAAACACCAGATCCTCCGGAATGAACACATCCTTGGCGGAGTAATCGATCGACCCGGTACCCTTGAGGCCGAGCACATCCCAGTTGCCAAGCTGTTCATGCTCGCCGATCGGCGCATGGGCGCACATGACCATGACATTGCCGTCGGCATCCTTGGCCGGCTTTCCGTTGCCGTCATCGATGAAGCAGGCCGAATGCGACCAGGTTGCATGGCTGAAGCCCGATCCGTAGCTCCACTTGCCGGTCAGCGTGTAGCCTCCATCGACCTTCTTGAGCATGCCAAGCGGCGCGCCCTGGCCCGAGAAGCGATTGTCGCTGCCGGGTTCGAACAGCCGTTCGACCGCGCTGTCGGGCAGGAACGCCGCCGACATCGCGCCGATGCAGCAATGCACCATCGACACCCAGCCGGCCGAGCCCGACCACCAGGTCACCGCCTCGATCAGTTGCAGAACCTCGGTCGGGCGCATCTGCGCGCCGCCGAGCTCTTCCGTGGCCATCAGATGCGAGAAACGCAGCGGCTTCAGCGCCTCGAAGCTTTCCTTCGTCAGTTCGCCCGCTTCCTCGTCCGCCGGCGCATTGGCTTCGAGCGTCGGGCCGATATCCGCGATCTTTTTCAGGATGTCGCGATAATCGACGCTGTCGCCCCAGTATCCGGGCTTCACATGTTTGTTCATGTCATCTCCTCCTACAATGTTGGTCCGGCGAGAAAGTCGCCGATCTTTGTCACGCTATCGGGCTGCTCCTGCAGGAGCAGGTGGCCGGCCCCTTCGATCAACAGCGCCTGGCCGTTCGGCAATTGCTCCACCCACAAGGGCAGCTGGCTCGCCGGCAGAAGCCTGTCCTTGTCGCCCCAGACCACCAGCGCCGGATTGGATATCCGGGCGAGCATGCGGCGCAGATTGGGGTGACCCATGCCGAAGGGCGCGCAGATCCGCCCGACCGTCTCACCCTCGCGGGCGCGATCGGCGCCGAATTTCTCGGCGAAAGCGGGATCGGAGCCATCGGGGAAGTACCGAAGCGCGACCGAAGCGTCATGCGCCAGAAAGCCGGGAAGATCCTGCGGCGCGATCGATCCGAGATCGGTCGCAGGATGGTCGGGATCATTGAGGCCGGCCGGCGCGAGCAGCACGACGCGGTCGAACCGGTCGCCGGCAACGGCCGCCAGTTCGGTGGCAAGCCAGCCGCCCATCGAAAAGCCGATCAGGTGCGGCTTTTCCGGAAGCGCCATCGCGTCGAGCAGGTTCAGATAATGGATGATGATATCCATCGACCCTGAAATATGCGGCGCATCGCCCGAATAGCCCATGCCGGGATGGCTCGGGCAATAGACCCGGAAACGATCGGCCAGGCCTTCGGCGAAATCGAAGCCTTCCAGCGTCGCCGCGCCATGCAGGAACAGCACCGGCTTGCCCTTTCCGATGGCCTTCACCACCGTATGAACGCCGCCGATCTCGTATTCTGATGTCTCAAACTGAACAGTCATATCCTCTCCTTCAGGCAAGTTCGGGCTGGATCAGCACCTTGCATTGGGTGGTGCGCCGGCGCAGGCCTTCGAAGACCTGGGGCACGGGCGAAAGCCCGATGCGGTCGGTGATGATCGCCTGCGGCGCGACCACGGCTCCCTTGGCAAGCGCGTCGAGCGCCACGCCGAATTCATTCCTCTGATGGAAAAAGACCGAAAAGATCAGGTCGATCTCCTTGGAGAGCGCCACGAACGGGTCCCATTCATCGCCGCCGATGCAAAGACCGACGCCGATCACCTTGCCCTGCAGCCGGACAGCCTCGGCTGCCGCTTGCAGAAGGCCGGGCTTACCGACGCATTCGAAAACGATATCGGGCGGGCCGCCGCACTGATCGCTGAGGTTTTCGGCAAGACCCGCGCCTGAAAGCGCAAAGCCCGTCGCCCCCAGAGCGCGGGCGCGTTCAGCCTGATGATCGTAGAGATCGGCCATCACCACGCTTGCAGCCCCCAGCCGCCGCGCCCAGAAGGCGACCAGCAGACCGATCGGCCCGGCGCCGAGAATGGCGACGCGATCGCCCGGCTTCATGCCGGAGCGGACGATGCAGTGCAGCGCTACCGAAAGCGGTTCGGCGAGCGCAGCGTCGCTTGCCGCAACCCCCTCGGGCAGCACGCGGCACTGGCGGGCTGCAACGCAGACATAGTCCGCATAGCCGCCGCCGATCAGCGTCATCTCCGGGCAGCGCGCCGGATCGCCGGCAAGACAACGCGCGCAGTGCCCGCAGCCGCGCATCGGCACGACGGCAACCAGGTCGCCCGGCTTCAGCGTGTCGACGCCGCCGCCGGTCGCCACCACCTCGCCGGCGATTTCATGGCCGAGCACGAAATCGCCGGCAATGCCGAAGGGCTCGGGATCCTCGGTGATGTGCAGGTCGCTGCCGCAGATGCCGCAGGCGGCGACCCTCAGCACGACCTCGTCGGGCGCCGGCGTCGGATCGGGCCTGTCGCCGACGCGCAACGGTTGACCGACGGTGTCGAAGATGACCGCCTTCATGGCCTATCCTCCTTCGCGACAATCAGATGGCGCCGGATGGGGAACCACGGGGCGTCCCAACGTTTGGAGATCATCCCCCAGATGCCGGTGCGGGCATAGAGCGCGACCAGCACGGTCATTACGCCGAGCACGATGAAGTAGCTCGCGCCATATTCGCCGAAATAACGATCCGCGATGAAGTAGATGAGTGCGCCGATCAGCACGCCTTCGATGGTGCCGATGCCGCCGATCATCACGATGAAGATCGCGACATTGGACCACATCGGATCAAAGGCCGAGGCGGGGTTGATGCGCAATTGCGCCATGAAATAGACCGACCCCGCCAGACCGCATCCCACGGCTGCGGCGACATAGACCATGAACCGCAGACGGCGGACATTGACGCCCTGGCTTGCCGCCGCCACCGGGTTGTCCCGCATGGCGATCAGCGCAAGGCCGAAGCGCGAGCGCAGGAACCAGTAGCCGCCGCCGATGGCGACGAGGATCATCAGCGCGCAGAGAAGCGACATGGCGATGTTGCGCTCGAAGGTGGAATAATCCCGCATCACGCCCAGGGACATGCCGGCCCCGGCATTGACCCAGCCAAGATTGGACGCCACGAGACGGAACACCTCGGCCACCACCCATGTGCCGATGGCGAAGTAGGGCCCGTCCAGCCGGTGCAGCAGCATATAGCAGGGAACGGCGAGCACGGCGGGCGCCAGCAGCGACAGGAAGATGGCGAGGAACGGGTTGATGCCGAAGGTCTGCGCCATGACGAACAGCGCATAGCCGGCCGCGCCCATGAACGCCTGCTGGCCGACCGAAACCAGCCCGGCATAACCGGCGAGCAGGTTCCACATCTGCGCCGCCAGAATGTAGCAGCACAGTTCGAGCACCATGCGGATCGTGCCGGTCTTGGCCCACCACGGCATGGCCGCGAGCGCAACCAAAGCGAACACGAACAGGCTCAGCGCAATGATCCCGGAGAGGGTCTGACGCCGGACCTTGATGCCGATCTGCGCTGCATCCGCGCTGGGTGCGATAGAATGAGAAGTCATGATTCACGCTCTCCCGAACAGGCCCTGAGGGCGCACGGCTAGAATCAGCAGGAAGACGAGATGGCCGGCCAGAACGCCGAAGCCGGGGTCGATGCGAAAACCGACAGCCTGGGCGATGCCCAGCACCATCGAACCGGCGAACGCACCCCAGACCGAGCCCATGCCACCGATGATCACGGCCTCGAAGGCATAGATCAGCTGCGCCCCGCCATCGGCAGGCGCCACGGTCGAGCGCAGTGACTGAAACACGGCGGCAAAGCCGAGAATGCCGACCGCAATCGCCGTCGCCGCGGCATAGACGGTGCGTGGATTGATGCCGGTCATGGCCGCAGCCTCGACATCGGCCGAGGCGGCGCGCAGCGCCCTGCCGAAGCGCATGCGTTTCAGCATCAGGTCGAGCCCCAGCGTCAGGCCGGTCGCGACCAGCAGGACGAGCATCGGCAGGAGGCCGATATAGATGCCGCCGATCTGGATCGACTGGCTTTCAATCCCGCCGCCCGGCAGCGAGCGGCTGTTGGCCGACCAGATCTGCAGCATCAGGTTCTGCAGCGCCAGCGACAGGCCGAAGGTCGCGATCAGCGACGGCAGCGGGTCCTCGCCCACCACCCGGTTCAGCACCGCGCGCTGGAGAAGCCAGCCCATCGCCACCGCCAGCGGCACCAGCGCAGCCATCACCGTGAACGGACCAAGCCCGAAGGCCGAGGCCAGCGAGATGCCAATCAGCGACAGCAGGATGACCAGATCGCCATGGCTGACATTCACGATCCGCATGACCCCGAACATCAGGGCCATTCCAAGCGCGTATTGCGCATACATCCCGCCCAGCAGGATGCCCTGTACAAGTGCGTCAAACCACTGCATGGCCACCCCCGAAATAGGCTTCACTGATCTGTTCGCGCGTGACGTCGTCGGAGCGTCCGCTCAGCGTCACGCGCCCTTCGAGCATGCAATAGAGCCGGTCGGACGCGCTCTTCGCCAGCCCGACATCCTGCTCGACCACGACGATCGACGTCCCCTGCGCCCTGATTTCGGGCAGGACGGCATAGATCTCGCGGATGACCTTGGGCGCGAGACCGAGACTGATCTCGTCGCACAGCAGCAAACGCGGCTGGCACAGCAATGCGCGTCCGATCGCGACCATCTGCTGCTGGCCGCCGGAGAGGTTTTGAACCGGCACGCGTGCCTTCTCCTTGAGGATGGGAAAGAGCTGATGCACCCTGTCCAGCGTCCAGTCGCCCTTGCTGCCATGACGGCTCGTCTGATCGATCGCCACGCGCAGATTGTCCGTGACGGACATGCCGGTGAACAGCCGCCGTCCCTCCGGAACGATGGCAACCCCTTTCTGCACCATCTGGTCGGTGGGCGTGCCGCCGATGGGTTGACCTTCAAAATGAACCATCTCCGGCTTTACCGGCAGCAACCCCAAAACGGCCCGCAGGAAGGTGGATTTTCCGGCGCCGTTCGCGCCGATCAGCGCGATGACCTCGCCTTCGTCGACTTCAACATCGACGTCGTAGAGCGCCTGGAAATCGCCGTAGCGGGCGACCAGACCATGTGTTGACAATAATTCCGTCATGCCTCGACCCCCATGTAAACCCGCATGACATCGGGGTTGGCGATGACGGTCCTAGGGTCGCCTTCCGCGATTTTTTCGCCGAAGTTCAGCACCAGAAGCCGGTCCGCCACCGCCATCAGCGCATGTAGAACATGCTCGATCCAGATGATGGTGACGCCGCGATCGCGGATCTGCGCAATCAGGGCGACGAGCTCCTTCGATTCCTCGTCGGTCAGCCCGCCGGCGATTTCGTCCAGCAACAGAAGCTGCGGTCCCGAGGCGAGCGCCCGGGCAAGCTCCAGCCGCTTTCGGTCCAGCAGCGACAATGATCCGGCCAGAACATTGGCCCTGTTCAGCAATTCGCAATCGCTGAGCACCTGCGCACAGAATTCATAACTCTCTGCCTCGGACCTGCCGCCGCCGAAGGCCGAGGCGACGAGCAGGTTTTCAAAGGTCGTCATTCCCGAATAGGGCTGCGGAATCTGGTAGGTCCGGCCAATCCCCATCTGGCAGCGGCGGTGCGGAGGCTCGCCCTTCAGCATGACCTCTCCCAGCCGGATCTCGCCGGCGGTGGGCTTCAGGTCGCCGCTGATCATGTTGAACAGCGTGGTCTTGCCGGCGCCGTTGGGGCCGAGGATTCCCAGCACTTCGCCGCGATAAACATCAAAGTCGACATCGTGCAGCACCCGGAACGCGCCGAAGCTTTTCGATACGTTCCGGGCCTGAAGAAGCCGTTGGCGTTCGCCTGTTGGCTGTTGCATCTGCATCCTACCAGTTCAGCGCCACGATCTTCTGCTGCGGCTCGAACAGTTGGTTGACGCTGTTGTCCACGATCTTGAGGTCGTAAGGCCATTTCTCGCCCTTGACCCACTGGCCGCCGAAGATCGGCGTGGTGCAGACATTCTTGTGCGGCTGGCCCGAAAAGTTGATATGGCCGACCACGGTGTCGAGATCGGTCGCCGCCAGCGCCTCGCGGTTGGCCTCGCGATCCAGGGGATCGGCCGAACGCTTGAGCACGTCGATCGCCACTTCCAGAACGCTGTGCGAATAGCCGAGCGGCTGCGTCCACTGGCGGTTCTGCTCGCTTTCCCACTGATCGGCGATCTCCCGGCTGGTCTGCCCGGTAATCGAAGACTTGAAGGGGAAGGCCGGCGTCCACCACACCTCGGTCGTCATGCCGTTGCCAAGCGGCCCCATTGCCTCGACGCTGCCCGGGAACAGCAGCGCCGCCGCTACGGTCACCGCCTTCGGCTTGAAGCCCTGCTGGTTGCACTGGGTCACGAAGGTCTTCAGATCGTCCGGATAGGTGATGCCGCCGATGATATCACAGCCGGCCTGCTTGAACGTGGAGATCTGGGCCGAGAAATCATTGGTGCGCGGCTGGAAATAGCCGGGGATGGTGACCTCGTAGCCCGCGGCGCGGGTCGGCACGGGCAGGCCGTATTCCTCGTTGCCCCAGGTCTCGCCGTCAATGTTCTGCGGAAACAGCATGCCGACCTTGCGGTTGGTCTCCAGCCCGTTCCACAGGCCGACAAACGTGTTCAGCGCCTCGTCCAGACCCCAGAAGAAATGGTAGGTCCAGTCGAATTCGCCGCCGCCGCGCGGCATGATCACGGCCTGCCATGGCGCGCCCGCCGAGATCGACGGCGTCTCGTAAAGTTCGGCCTGCTCCATGGCCGGCAGGATGGTATCGGTCGTCGATGCCGGCACGAGAAGATGCACTTCGTCGTTCAGGATCAGGTCGCCGGCGATCTCGGCGGCCTTGTTCGGGTTCGACTGGCTGTCACGCTCGAGAATTTCGAGCTCGTAGACGTCGCCATTGGCCGATTGCAGTCTGCCGCCGAGCGCCTCGCGGATTTTCTGGACGGTATAGCCGTCGGTTTCCCCGAACAGGCCGAGCGGCCCGGTTTCGGGCGTGATATAACCCATGCGGATCTTGCCCGCCGTCTGGGCGCGCAGCACCGCCGGCGACCCCAGAACGCTCGCCGCAAGGCCGGCGCCCATGCCGCGCAGCACGCCGCGGCGGGTGGGCCGGATCAGTTTGTTGATGTAAGCCATTTCTGTTCTCCTCTCCCATATTTTGGCGCATCGCCCGCCGCTCCCTGGCAGGCCGCACGCCCATTTGCCTGTCAGGTCATGCGGATCAGCGATCCGCCATCGATGACCACCAGCGATCCCGTCATGTAGGATCCGGCCGGCGAGGCCAGCAGCAGTGCCAGGCCCTTGATGTCCTCGACATCGCCGATCCGTCCGATCAGGGACTGCGCCTCGAAGGCCGCGCGATCCTCTTTGTTGCGCAGGCGACCGCCGGCGATATTGGTGATGAACGGGCCCGGCAGGATCGCGTTGACGCGGATGCCGTAGGCCCCGAGTTCCATCGCCATGTGGCGGACGAAATGGTTCACCGCGGCCTTGGCCGGCATGTAGGACGTGCCGACGATGCTTTCGTTGATGTCCGAGGCGATCGAGGAGGTCACGATGATCTGCCCGCCGCCGTTCGGCTTCATGTGGCGCACGGCATTCTTGACCGTGCTGTAGACCGAGGTGAGGTTGATCTCGATGCCCCGGTCCCACTGCTCGTCCGGGATGTTCTCGATCGCGCCGTCGGGATTGCGCTCGCCTGTCGGCGTCATGAAGCCGGGCCCCGGATCGATGCCGGCATTGGCGTAGACCGTGTCGATGCGGCCGTGTTTGTCGGCCACCGCGTCGAACGCCGCCGCCAGACCGGGACGGTCGGCGACATCGACCTTCAGGCCCCAGACATCGCCGCCCGTGGCCTTGATTTCGCTGACGGTCTTCTCGGTGCCCGCCTGATCCAGATCGAGGATGCAGACCCGCGCGCCCTGGGCGGCCATGATCTCGGCATAGGCGCGGCCGATGCCGCTGGCCCCGCCCGTCACGATCACGGACTGACCGCGCACATCGAACATTCGTTCAAGCATAGACAAGACCTCCCCCCTTGAATGTTGCACGCCGCAAGGAGGGGCCCGTCCGCGGATCGCGGGCAGCCGCCGTCGGTCCCGCAAGACCGGGACGATCTCCTCCCTATCAAACGACCCGCCCTTCTCCCGGAGGGCAAGGCCGCTTTCCTCCCGCCCATAACGCCGTTATCCCTGAAGCAAGTCAAATGCTGAAAGCAGCGGAAAATATATCTTATTGCTATGTAAATGTTTTCGACCCGGCGTTTGATGCCAGACCGCTTCGTCCTCAAGGCCCATGGCGGTCTCGAAAAATCGACGTCGTCGCTAAGCCATTCAGGATGATGATAACGGCTGCGTTGCACGGGCCCGATGTAGCGCTGGCGCGGCCCGCCGGTGAAGAAATTCACTGCGCAAGAGGATGGGCTTCCGCACCGATGCGCGTTTTCGGTGCATGGAACTTGGCAAAAAAAACTTTCTGGCCTGTTTTGTTGTCAGCCCTTCACAAATTCCGCTTCAGAAAATCCGTGATCTCGGTCTCCAGTTCACGATGGATGGACGCCCGATCGACGCCGGGTTCATCGTTGCAGATCAGGCTGGCGTCGGCCGCGATTTCTTCAGGACATGGATCGATGAAAACGAAATGACGTCCGGGAACCACGAGCTCATGCGGCGGATCAGGCAGGTTGCCGGCAAGCGCCAGCGCGTTGGCGCCGGCCTTCATGTAGGCCTCATCCTCCGGGCGAACGAGAAGAACGGGGATTTTGACGGCGGCGAGACCTGTGGCGTCGAACATCGTCGCAAGCGGGTCGAGCAGGACGGCCGCCTTTATGGGGTAGGGATTGATCGGCGGCTTCCAGCTGGCGAGCGTCGTTGATATCCGGGGCCAGACGTCTTGCTCCGGCCCGCAGGAGCCGGGGTCAGCGTCGCCATGCGCCTGGCAGTAGGAAGCCGCAAGCGCAAAATCGGCTTTAGCCCCTGCCAGCATGAGGGCGGTGTAGCCGCCGGCGGAATAGCCAATCATGCCGATCCGGGCACGGTCGGCATGAGAGGCGAAGCGATCATCCCGCAAAGTTGCATCCAGCGCCGCGATGGCCTGTTGCGGCCGGCGCGCCAGTATTTGGTCCTGGCTGGCAATCGGGTGTCCTGCTGCATCGCCCAGATGCGTCGGCGCGACCACGATATAGCCCTGCCGGGCAAGAGAGGCCGCGAAATCGCGATGGCTCATAGGACCGCCCAGATGACCATGCGAGAGGAGCAGGACGGGAAAGCGCCCCTTCGCCACCGCCACGTCCCGGCCGGCGGTGATTTCAAACGGCCCTGCCTGCCAGGAGACTTCTTCAGAAATGTCGGTCGGATACCAGATGACGACAGGGGCGATTTCGAGATCGTCCTCAACCTCGATTCGCACGAGACCGGCATGATATGGCGCGGCCCTCGTTTCAGAAGGGAAAAAGCCGGTGCAGAGCATGGCGAAGGCGGCAACGCAAAAGGCGCGGAACATCGTCGTCAATCCAAATCGTTCAGTCAATGCGCAAACCGTGAAAATCTGCTTTCCAGTTTCCACCAGAAAAGTAGTGCAGCAGCAGAGTCCCGATGATCTGCGCCAGCGTTTCAGGTGCCCGCTCCTCTCCAACGATACGCGTGACCGTACCCAGAAAATACGCCACCGTTTCCCGCATCGCCGGATCATCCGCGATCTCGTCGGGCTTTTTGCCGCGCAGGTAGTCAAGAACAAGCGCCATCTCAGAGCCAAAGTCCTGCTTCATGCAATCCATCAGCTCTTGAAGCTGAGCCGCTTCTCCCAGTGCGCTATTGCCGCTCGGTTCAGGAAACTGGCGGATCACCTGTTTGGTGCAGGCCAGAAACAGTGCCTCTTTGCTCGGAAAATAGTGATAGAGGGCGCTTTTTGACATGCCCAAATATTGCGCGACGCCGCGCATGCCCACTCCGGAGTAGCCGTGCTCTGAAAAATAGGCGGCCGCACGCTGTGCGATTTCATCCTTGTGGGCGTCGTGGTTGACGATCTTCGGCATTTTTATGGTCCATGTGGTCGAAAAAACATTGACATGAAACCTGAGGCCTGTCTATTGGCTTTAAAAAGTCCAAGTGGTCTAAAAAATGCCTGATCTCTTCCTCTCCCTGCGCGACAGGCGCCCTCCGCCAAGGCCGGTGCGATGTTGAGCATCGTCATCGCCGTCAACAGCTACGTCATGGGACCGGCTCTGCTGGCTCTGCCGCTGACGGGAGGCGCGCTGATCTGGGCGGCTGGATATGATTTCAAGGCATTGTGGGTTTGGCTTTCCGTGGCGTTGAGCATCCTTCTGATTGCAGCCTATGTTTTCGGCGCGCGTCTCGAACACCGACTTTATGAGATCGCCATGTCAACGGAACGCGCAGGTGAACCAGCCCTTCCCCTCCGGTACGATCGTGTTCTTAAAAAAGCAGCCCCCGTCGGCGTCGCCGCTCTGCTCATGTCCCTGGCCACGCTAAGTCTTATGGTCTTCAAACCCTATTAAGGAGCTTTCCCATGGCAACATCCGGTGGCGTCGACCGCAATCACGACCAGAGTCTCGGACCGAAGCTTGCATTTTTCGCGCTTCATGCCGGGTCGGTGGGCGTTTGCATATGGTTGGCCTTTGGCGGCTTTGACTGGGCTGATCCCCTCAGGGCCAAAGTGCTTGCAGGGTGTGCCCTCCTCTATTTTCTGCGGCACGTTCTGACGCTGTTTGTCCTGCTCAAACGCCGTGTGGAAATGTCCGAGGTTTTAGGGCTGAGCCTCTTTATGGCTGTGTTTGAAATCGGCTTTCTCCTGCTTGGAGCGGGCGCGCTTTCTGGCGCCGCAACGCCGTTTCGCTGGCTGGACTGGGTCGGCATAGCCATGGTCATCATCGGCTCGTTCCTGAACAGCGGATCCGAAATTCAGCGCTGGCACTGGAAAAAGAAACCCACGTCCAAAGGCAAGTGCTACACCGAAGGTCTGTTCGCGTATTCCATGCACATCAACTACTTCGGCGACAGCGTGCTGTTTTGCGGATGGGCGATCCTCGCGGCATCCCTCTTCGCATGGCCGGTTCCGATCTTTATCATCGCAAGTTTTGTCTGGTTTCACATTCCTGCGCTGGATGCCTATCTGGCAAAGCGCTACGGCAAAGACTTCGAAACATACGCCGCAAAAACCGCGAAATTCGTCCCGTTCCTCTATTGAATGCCGCCGCAACAGTCACGCAGACTGCCCAAAGCATTTGTCGCTTCGGGCTCTGAACTGCCGTTCGCGGCGGCAAGATTGGCGGTCACGGTGAGTGAGCTGCGCTCATAATGCCTGCTGACCAGATGGAAGAGACGCTGGCCACCAGCCTGGGCAAACGGGAGATACCCAGTTCATCCAGATTAACGAAGTCGCGTCTGGCGATGAAGTCGGCGAGCCGCCCTTGTTTGCCATTGCGCGCTTCTGTCTCGCGCTGAACGCCCCGTTGCGGATCAGGGCCCGGGCAAGTGCGATCGTCAAATGCGACTTTCCTGTTCCCGTTCCGCCGACCAGAACCAGGTTATGCTCCTGGGAGAGGAAATCGCCCGTGGCGAGCTGGCGGGTCAATCAGCGCCGTATCGTGAACTGACCGCCGAGCACCGTGGCCGTCTGCCCACATGAAAGGGTTTGCATCAAGCCTAAAGCCCCAGCGCGCCGGGCGAGCGCGCTGGGTCTGGTCTCACATCGAATCAGAAAGGGTAGTGCTGGTTCGGGTCCTCGATCGTGATCCACCGCAGATCGGTGAACTCGGCAATCGCCGCCTTGCCGCCGAAACGGCCGTATCCGGAATCGTTCACCCCGCCGAAGGGCATCTGCGGCTCGTCACTAACGGTCGGGCCATTGATGTGGCAGATACCGCTCTTGATCTGCTTCGCCGCAGACAGCGCGCGCTGGATGTTCTGGCTGAAGACCGCTGCGGATAGGCCGTATTCGGTGTCGTTGGCTATGCGGATCGCCTCGGCGTCGCCCTTGACGCGGATGATCGACTTGACCGGGCCAAAGCTTTCCTCGCCGTAGATGCGCATGTCGGCGGTCACACTGTCCAGCAAGGTTGCTGCATGGATCGCACCATCGCGCTGACCGCCCGCCACGACCGTCGCGCCCTTCGACGTTGCATCCGCGATCAGGGCGTCCATCTTTTCGCCGACCTCGGGATTCACAAGCGAACCCAGCACGACCTGCCCGCGCGGATCACCGTAGGGCAGTTTCGACGCCCGGTCGGCCAGCTTCTGCACGAAGGCATCGGCGATCTCTTCATCGATGATGATCCGTTCGGTCGACATGCAGATCTGGCCCTGGTTCATGAAGGCGCCAAAGATCGCGGCATTCACCGCGCCGTCGATATCGGCGTCGGACAGAACCACCAACGGGGCCTTGCCGCCCAGTTCAAGCAGCGACGGTTTCAGGTTTTCACCGGCAAGCCGCCCGATAATTCGGCCCACGGCGGAGGAGCCGGTGAAGTTCACGTGCTTGACCTCAGGCGCTTCGATCAGCGCCTTGACCACGTCGGCGGCGTCCTTGGGCGCGTTCGAAATGTAGTTGACGACCCCCTCCGGGAAGCCCGCCTCGACAAAGCAATCGACGATCATGCGATGCGTCTTGGGGCAGGCTTCAGAGCCTTTCAGGATCACCGTGTTGCCGCACGCCAGCGGCATGGCCAGCGCGCGGGCGCCAAGGATCACGGGCGCGTTCCAGGGCGCTATACCAAGGCAAGCGCCCTTTGGCGTGGCGATCCCCATGGCCAGCGTGCCGGGTTTGTTCGAGGGGATGACCTCGCCGCCGATCTGTGTGGTCATGGCGGCCGCCTCGCGGATCCCGCCGGCCGCAAGCATGACGTTGAAGCCCGCCCAGGGGCCGGTCGCGCCGGTTTCCGCGATCATGGCGGCGATGAACGCATCGGACTTGGCCTCCATGATGTCAGCCGCCTTGTTGAGCAGAGCGCGACGCTCGCCCGGGCCGGTGGCGGCCCATGCGGGAAAGGCCGCGCCTGCCGCCTTTGCCACGATCGCGGCATCGGCCGCCTTGGCTGCCGCCGCAGTGGTCGCGACCGCACCGGTTACCGGGTCTATACGGTCAAAAGTGCCCTTGTCCGAGGCTTCTGCGTCTGAGTTGTTCACAACGAATGCAACTGTCATCTTGGTCTCCTCCTTGATTGGCCTGGCTGTCCGGGGCGTCGCTTTTCCGACGCACCATTTTGTTCAGTGCTGCGTCTCGCGCATCCGGACCAAGGCAGCCAGCAACCGGTTCATCGGCACATTGATGCCCTGCCTCTATTTCCAGATTACGCAGGAATGTAATCCGTTCTGTCAATCCAACGAGGTTGTCGGCTCGTCGACCTTATGGAGCGCAACGCAACCGGTGAATCCGCGTTCGATGGATTGCAGGGTCGACGGACAGCAAACCATCCAGATCTTCAAGCTTTTCGGGAGAAAGGCCAGTACTCAAGGCAGTCTCGGCGCGTCGGCGTGCGATTGCGCGCGTTGCCAGTCCGATGCGCTCAATCATGTTCGCCGCCGGCAATAATGCCCGGCGTTCCCGAAAAGACGATAGGCTTCAGAAAAATGCGTTTGACCGCATGAAACGCCTAAGAAAGAGCCAATGGTCTATATTCCTGCACGCAATCCTTACATTGGGGACAACTGAAGGAAACACATCCACAACACCAAATGGCCGAAGACGTCGCGCCAAAGACGAGGCACAGAGGAGTTTATTATTCGTTCTGTCTTGGCGCAGGATATTGAACTGCTCTTGTTCCGGCCCCCGCTTGATAACCCGACGCCACCGGCGACAGAACGCCGCGGGATACGATCACCGGAGGAGCCGGAAAACCGCGCTCGATCTCGGTCTGATGTGCACCAGGCGACGATCGCCGTGTTCCGTCGGGACGGGATCAGCTCCGGCCAACCGTTGACATGATCAATGCAGCGAGATCGCCCACGGCATCCTCTTTGCTGATCCGCCTGCGGGCCATCGCGTCCGCCAGGGCGTCGGCCGCGCCGAGAATGGCGATTGCGCTGCGCTGAAGTGCAGGTCCGGACAGGTTGGAGAATGGTTTCAGGACATTTGCATAATGGGCGATATGCTCATCCAGCATGTCCCGCTCATAGGTCTCCATTTCAGGATCGCCCTTCAGCGCCCCACCAATCACGTGAAATTCGGGGCCGACCTCCTCATGGCAGTCCATATAGGCCTCAGCCAGCAGCCGAGCGACCTCGGCAAGCGCCGGCGGCGCGTTGTCCAGCGCCTCCTGCGTTGCGCGCACCTGCTGTTCGTTGATCTCCCGGTAAAGCGCAATCAATAGCCCCGCGCGCGTGCCGAAGTGGTTGTAGGTGATCGGCTTGCTGACGCCCGCCCGCTCGGCAAGGCTCCCAAGCGAAAGCGCGTCCGTGCCGCTTTCGCGCACCATTTCCCGCGCCGTCTCCAGCAGTTGCGCGCGCCGCTGCGCTTTCGGCATTTTTTTCGGCATATCACGCCCGTGAGGTTGAAAGGTTCAGGTTTTCGATTATATTACCATTAGTAACTTACCTTTGGTATATTACTTAATGTAACACATGGCCGCGACGATGGCCATCCCGTCCGGCACGGCCAAACGTCAGCGGCGCAGATGCCGGGGCACATCGAAATACCCTTGCACGACACATAGGAGATCCCATGCTACCCGACCCCATTCTTCTCGTTGGCGGCGCCGGCTTTGTCGGCCGCCAGACCGCGCAGCATCTGCGCAAGCACTTCCCGGACGTCCCGCTGCTGATCGGCGGACGCAACCTTGCCCGGGCCGAGGAAGCGGCGGCCGAAATCGGCAATGCCCGCGGCGTCGCCGTCGACCTGGCGAAACCGGATCTCGGACTGGGCGACCAGCCGGTTTCCGCGCTGGCGCTGTTCTTCAAGGAGGATAACCTCGGCAGCCTGCGCTTCGCGCAATCGCGGCGGATCCCCTATCTCAGCATTTCGTCCGGCATTCACGAGGTTGCGCCGGAAGTCGCGGCCTATATGCTGAATGCATCCGCCGCGCCGGTGGTGCTCGGCGCCGAATGGCTCGTGGGCGCCACGACGATCCCGGCTCTGGAAGCGGCAAAAGCCTTCGCCACGATCGACGATGTGCGCATCAGCGCCATTATCGACGAGAACGACATCGGCGGCCCGGCAACATATGCCGATATGGAACGCCTGACCAAGATGATGCCCGCCGCCCTGTCGATTGAAAACGGCGCTCAGGTCTGGCGCAGCGGGGAAGATGTGCAGACCGAGGTGACCGCGGTTGACGGCACGGCAATGCCCGGCGAGCTGCTTTCGCCCAATGACGTTCTCATCCTCGCCGAGGCGACACGGGCCCCGAATGTCACGTTCCGTCTGGGCATCGGGGAGTCGTCCTCACGGCGGCGCGGCGAACCGCTGTCCACGGAAATCATCGTCGAACTGACCGGAAAATCCCGCGACGGCGCACCGCTGAAGACCAGTCAGGCCGTGGTGCATCCAGGAGGCCAGATGCCGCTCACCGGCATGGGCGTCGCCATGCTCCTCGAACGGCTGACCGGACTGACCGGCGAACCGGTTTCCGCCGGGCTTTATTTTCCCTCGCAGCTTCTGAACGCGCAAGACTATATGACGCGTCTGAAGGCAACGGGCGGCGAGGTGCGCAATCGCGACGGCAATCGCTGATCTATAGACCGCGTCCTGTTGTCGGAACCGTTCGGGGCGGGGATGCCGGATGGCGCCCTCGCCCTGAAAAACCTGGAAGGCTCACGTCTCGCTTTCCGGAACCGTTTTCTTCTTACTCCGCAAGGAGCCCGGGGATTGACCGAACCAGCGCAGCGCCGCGTGGTTGAAGGCCGAAAGTTCGCCGTAACCGAGCCGAAAGGCGATTTCCGAAAGGGAAATCCTGCGATCGCCGAGAAGCCGGCGCGCGGTTTCGGCGCGCACCGCATCGACTTCCCGCCTGAAGGACGTTCCCTCGTCTGAAAGCCGTCTCTGCAGGGTGCGCACGGACATGCCCAGACGAGCGGCCACACTGCTCTCCGATGCAATCGAGCCGGCCATATGCTCACCGAGATGGTGACGCACACGGCCAGCGACACTGTCCAGAGCCGGAACATCATCCAGCCCCCTTTCAGCGGCGTCTTCCAGCGCCTTCCAGACGGGAAGCGAGGTGTCTTTACGGACATCCCTGAGGCGCGCGCGATCGAAGGACACGGCGGCGGCGGGCTGTTCGAAGAGCAGGCGAGAACCGAACACCCGATGAAGCGGCTCAAGATGGGCAGGCGCGGCAAAATCGAAATGCGCCGAGACCGGTCGTACGGCCGCCCCGAAAACATGTTCGGGAATGAGCGCCACATTGGCGAGGGCCCAGATCGTTCCGAATTGCGCGGCGCGTCTGAACCTCGGCCCGACCCTGGCATGGCTGTGCGTCATCGTCAGGCGATAGGGCGTGGTCGTGAGTTCAAAGGCGGAGCGCTGGTTCAAGAGGCGGTTGAACCGGGCCATCTGGTAGAAAACGGCCTGCGGCGTCTCGCTTTGCAGGATCAGTTCGCCGAGAATGCCGAGCCGGGTGAGGTCCGTCCTGACAGCAAGGACCGCGCCAACCTCGGGCCCGCCCCAGCGATCGGTCAGAAGCGTGCCGAGTTCAAGAACAGCCTCTTCCCCCATGTGAGAACCGGCGGAATGCCCCTTCTTCAACACAGCCGACGCCTTTCGAAATCCAGCGGCCTCAAGCTTCGATATAAGGTCATGCTGGCGGGCAAGGTCGATCAGCAGATCGAACAGATCGATGGATGTCTTGGCCTCGAATGTGCGCATGGCGGCAGCCTTCAGCGGGACGAGGGTGCCAGATTATGCACAGTGGCGGAAAATATCAAAGAATTGGCGGAAAATATCAAAAAATGCCGTCCGACCTGCGCGATAGCGGAGCTCGTTCAAACCGATAAGGAGGCATGACCATGTCAGATCTCAACAAAACGTCTTCAGGGCCCGTCGGCATTCGTCATCTTTTCGAAGACCAGACCTATCACTTCCAGGCCTTGCGCGTGCTGAGCGACGCCGGCGCGGGCGCCGCCGATATCGCCGAAGTGCTGCAGGCCATATCGACCGTTCCCGCAGGCGACGCCGATGCATGGTATGACGCGTTTTCGCGGATTGCGCGCGTCAACGAGACGCTGGCAAACGATTGCAGCGACTGCGCGAGCCGCGGCCTTGCCCGTTTCCGCGCGCACACCTACTGGAGAACCTCGGAGTTTTTTCTCCCCGGCGACGATGCGCGGCGCGCCATTGCCTGGAAAGCCCAGATCGAAAGTTTCGATCACGGGCTTGCCGACCATTCCATCGCCTATCAGCGCTATGAGACGCATTATGAAAATGGTGCGCTCAAAAGCATTTTTTTCCCGGTCGAAGGCGGCGAACATCGCCCCTTGATCGTGATCGTCGGCGGTTTCGACGGCACGCTGGAAGAGCTTTATTTCATGATGGGCAAGGCCGCCAATGAACGGGGTTACAGCACGCTTCTTTATGAAGGTCCCGGACAGGCCGGTCCGGTGCGCGAGCAGCAGATGTATTTCACCCACGAATGGGAAAAGCCGACCGGCGCGATCCTCGACGACATTCTGGCGAAGCATCCGGAGTTCGACCGGGTCATCCTGACGGGCATCAGCCTTGGCGGCTATCTCGCGCCACGGGCGGCGGCATTCGACGACCGGATCGACGGCGTGATTGCCTTCGACGTGATGTATGATTTCGGCGCCGTCGTCGAGAAATTCCGGCCGATGATCCACCATCCGGTCTATTCGAAACTGCCGGGTGTGGCCTGGGCACTGGAAAACGGGCAATGGGTGTTCGGCAAGGAAAGCCCGGAGGCTTTCATCGACGCCACCCATCCCTTCACGCTTGAAGGTGTCGCGCAGCAGATCAAGGGCGATGTCCTGATCCTCGCCGGTGCCATCGACCACTTCGTTCCCGTCTCGCAGGTTGACGATTTCGAAAAGAGCCTCGTCAACGCCCGGTCAGTCGAAAGCGTCGTCTTCAGCGAGGAATCGGGCGGCGGAGAGCATTGCCAGGTGGGTGCCGCCGCGCTCTGGCAGGCCGCCGCTTTCGACTGGATCTCGCGGCGCTTCGGGTAAGGGTCGAGGCCAGGAGAGACGATACGTATCGTGACAAGCCCGGACGCTTCGCTGTCCCGGGCTTGTCTCATGTCGTCATCGCCGCGCACTGTCTTTCACGAGCAGGACGGACAGGTGGAAGCCCTGGCTGTGCATGTCGAAAAAGCCGTTGGTGAAGTCGAAGAAGTAGAACATGTCCGGCATCGCTTCCGAGGATGTCCAGAACAACGCGCCGTCGCCGAAGTCGGTGGCGGCGATATTGGGAAAGGCGACAGAGTCGATCTTCGGACCCTCGCAGGTGTCGAGGATAAGGGTTTCCAGTTCCTGCCCGGTGGGAACGCGCCAGCCGCCGCCTTTTGTCCCTGCGTAATCAATCGCCTCGTTCAGCCCGAGATCGCGCGCCGCGCCGGAACAGGTCTGTGCGCCGGCGTCCCATTCCATGCCGATCGCGCATCTTTTCCAGGTCAGCCCATGTTCCCGGCTCGTCGCCTCGTCGCCCTGCAGGACGAAGCCGGCGCCATCCGGCGTGATGCAGGCTGCGTGCGCGCTGACGGGAAGAAGGAAGGACAAAAAGAGGGTCGACAGGATACTGGATCGCATGCGGTTTTCCATGATTTGATTTTGGACGGCGCGATGAATGCGGTCCAGCTCCGGTAGGCCCGGTTTGTGGCAAAACGCGGCTCGGAGGCCGCGATTTTCTCAAAGATCGTCCGTTTCCGCAGAGCGCAGATGCGCCGCCTCAGCGCAGCAGCGGCAGGCGGCCGCAGATCCGGTCCACGGCCTTGCGCGATCCGGCGATCAGGAGAGCCTGCGGGGCGTGTCCGGCCAGCGGTCCGGCGGCGATCCGGGCCGTATAGTCGTCATAATCGCGCGCCTCGAACGCAGCCCGCATATAGGCCAGCCGTATCGGCAGATCGGCCGCCCTGTCGAAGAGAACCGGCAGGTCCTCCGCCGGAGCGCCGAGAACCGGCAAGGCGACGGTTGTGATTCCGGCAAGAAAAACCTCGTCCCCTGTGGGCGTGTCCGCGCCGACGAGGTCGGGACGCAGTTTCCCGAGGCTCATGGCCATAACGGCCGAGAAATTTGCCTTGAGGCCGGTCGGCAGCGCTTCATCCAGAATGATCACGGGTTTGAGTGACATGGCGGTCTCCTTTCGCGCCACGCCATGTCATCCCGAATGCTGTCCGGTCTTGGATAAAATTGACTTTCAGTGTCGGATGAGCGCGCCGGGCGTCACGCCGTAATGGCGGCGGAATTGGCGGATCAGGTGCGCCTGGTCGCAAAACCCCGCAGCAATCGCCGCGTCAACCGCGGGCGCGCCGTCGAGCAGCAGGCGGCGGGCATGGCTAAGGCGGGCCCGCAACACATGGCCGTGTGGCGTCAGACCGGTGGCGTGGACGGTGCTGCGGATCAGATAGGACGGGTTCAGGCCGATGGCGGCCGCCATGTCGGTGAGGTTCAGCGGCTTACCGGCGGCGACGCCCTCCGCAATCAAGCCAAGCAGCGTGCGGATTGCGGCGGGCTCGTTTCCCGCCCGGCGCAGGTCCGCACGACCGTAATGCGCGAAGGCTTCGGCCAGAACCGCATGGACCGCCTCCTCCGCCGCCAGGCGAGGATCGGCCGTTGGGGCACTGTTGAGGCATGCGGCGAGCCGGGCCAAAGCCTGCGACAGCCGGAACCCGCGATCGCGCGGCGCGACCTCGGCAAAGCCGCGAAGGCTGCGCACGCCCAGAACCGCGCGCACCGCCGTCTCGGACGCGTAGAGCATGTTGTAGCGCACGCATTCTGCGGCGGCGTGGCCCGTATGCGGCTCTTCCGGGTTCATCAGCGAGAGCGAACCGGCGGGCAGCACCATGCTTTCGCCGCGACAGAGATAGCCGCCGGCACCCTCGGCAATCGCGCCGATCGCAAAGCCCTCATGCGCATGCCGGGTAAAGGTCTGCGTGCTGAAGGCGGCCTCGAAAAAATCGATGCCGTGAAGCCATTCAAGGTGATGATAACGGTTGCGTTGCATGGGCAATCTATAGCGTCGGAACGGCCGGCGCGGGAGGGGACCGTTTGAAAAAGAGGAGGGAATTCCGTGCGCGACGACGGGCAAGCGGCCGGAACGCGCATTTTCCGGGTTTGCGGGCCGGGTCACTGACGGCGCCATGGGGTCGATTGCCGGCGCTTTTCAGCTCTTGAAGGCGTTGATCAATTCGCCAACCAGCGGGTTCGGGAAACGGCGATGAAGGGTGATCGCAAAGAATTCCTCGCGCAGGTCCTCCAGCCTGCCCAGTTCGATGAGACGACCGGAGGCCAGCTCGTCCCTCACGACAATTGGCGGAATGACGGCAAGCCCGGCATTGGCGCGCGCCAGCAGGCGGATCATGGCCATGTCGTCGGCCTCGGCGGCAATCCTTGTGGCAATGCCGCGTTGTTCCACCATCGCATCGAAGGAGGCCCGAAGCGCCGATTCCGGCGCCGGCAGAATCAGGGGTTGCGAGGACAGGATTTCGGGAAGGGGTCGGCCCAGAAGCGCGCTTGCGCCCGGCGGCGCAATCACGCTGACCGTCTGCGCCGACAGGGCGTGCGCCAGATAGGGGCTGGATGCATCACGCGCCGGCACGAGGTTGGTGAGCACGACATCGATCGACAGCGCCTCGAGCGCGCGCAACAGCTCCGGCTGGGCGCCCGAGCGCAGCACCACCTCGACATCGGAACGGCCGATCAGAGGCTCGATGAAGCCGATCTGGAAGTTTCGGGAAAGCGTTGCCAGCGCACCGACGCGCAAGGCCCGGCGCGCCCTACCCGTATTCCTCAGCGTGGCGGTCAGGTCTTCGGCCGCCCGGAAGATCGCTTCGGCATGGTCCAGCGCGATCCGGCCTGCCTCGGTCAGCACCAGCCCCCGGCCGCGCCGTTCGAAAAGATCATGGCCGAGAGCCGCTTCCAACGTTCTGATCTGGGACGACAGGGCCGATTGCGAAAGGTTCAGGGCCCTTGCCGCCCCGGTCAACGTGCCATCCCGGGCGACAGCCCGGAACAGTTTCAGGTGGTGGAGGTTCAACGCCTTTCACTTTCATAAAACAGAACGGTTTTGAAGAATATATGTAATTTTTTCAATGAAAGCGAGGCGCTATATCGGCGACATGTTCAATCGCCCCTGAGGTTTCGATGTCGCTTCTTGTTCCCTTGCCCCTGCTGGCGCCAATCGTGTTGCTGGCTGTCGCCGCCGTCTCGATCGCCCGTCCCGGCCGCCGCCCGGGACGGTATCCCATGATTGCCGAGGCAAGCGCGCTCGCCGCTTTTGGTTTCGCCCTGGCCGGTCTGGCGCAGCTTTTTGTCTTCGGTCCCTCCACGGCGCGCCTTTTCGAAGGTCCGTTCATGCTTGCCGTCCGGCTCGATCCCGTCAGCGTGACGATGACGCTCCTGGTGGCGTTCATCGGCTGGGTTGTAATGCGCTATTCCCGCCGCTACCTCGATGGCGAAGCGCGGGAGGGCCGGTTTCACGGGCTGATGCTGGCCGCCCTGGCGGCGGTCCAGCTCCTCGTCCAGTCCGCAAGCCTGACGCTGCTTTTCCTCGGTTTCGTCGCTATCGGCATCTGCCTGAAAAAGCTGCTGCTGTTTTATCCGGAGCGTCCCGCCGCCAGGCGGGCTGCCGCAAAATTCACGCTCGTCTGGCACGCCGGCGATGTGGCGCTTTTCTGCGCCGCCGCCCTGTTTTTTTCCAGCACGGGGACGGTCGAACTCGGCGCACTGTTTCAGGCCATCGGACCGCACTTGTCATTCGCCGAGCATCTGGCCGTCGGCTGCCTCGTGCTGGCGGCGGCGCTGAAGGCGGCAACCTTCCCGCTGCACGGCTGGCTGACCGAGGTCATGGAGGCGCCGACGCCGGTTTCCGCCCTGCTTCATGCCGGCATCATCAATGCCGGCGGCTTCTTGCTGATCCGCACGGCCGATCTCGTGCAGGCGAGCCCCGGCGCCATGGGCATGATTGTTGCCCTCGGTGGACTGACCGCGCTTTTCGGCGCAGTGGTGATGCTGACGCAGAGCGCGGTCAAGACGGCGCTCGCCTGGTCGACGATCTCGCAGATGGGCTTCATGCTGCTGCAATGCAGTCTCGGCCTGTGGCCGCTGGCGCTTCTGCATATTGTCGCCCACTCGCTCTACAAGGCGCATGCCTTCCTGTCGTCGGGCGGGGCCGTCGCTGCGGTCGCGAACCTCCGTCGGCCGGGTCCGATCGCCATTCCGAGCGTTGCAAACGTCCTGCGCTCCTTCGCCATCGCGCTGGTCCTCTACGGCCTCGTGTCCGTCGCCTTCTCGCTGGCGGCGGGTCCGAAAACGCCGCAGGCGCTCGCCATCGGCGCGATGCTGATCTTCGGCGTTGCCTATCTGGTGGCCCAGGGGCTGGCCGACGCCGCGCCCGCCGACCTCACATGGCGGACATCGCTTTCGGCGCTCTTCGTCGCGCTGGCCTATTTCACCTTCCAGCAGGTTGCGAAGCTGATGTGGGGGGCAAGCCTGCCTCATGCGCCGGTCGCGGGCCCGCTTGAATGGGCGTTGATCACGCTGGCGGTCGTGTCCTTTGGCCTTGTCGCCTTTGCCCAGGCGGTGTTCCCGCTCTGGGCGCACCACCCGTCCATGGCAGGGCTCAGGGTCCATATCGCGAACGGCCTTTATCTGAACGCGCTGCTTGACCGCTTTATCGGCGGCTATCGGCTTGCAAAATCCAGACAGTGAGAGGAATTCCAATGTTTATCGATCAAGGCTATCTCGCCCCGCTGGAGGCGACGGACATTCTCGATGCCGGCATGCGGGCGATCCGGGCCGTGCCGCCGGCGTTCCCGCTGGAAGCGACCGTTGCGGTCAACCCGCTCCTCGGCCAGGCCGGCCAGGAATTCGCATTGGCATCCACACGTCTTTCGCGCTGCGCAGGCGTGAGCCTCACCCAGACGAGGCGCGTGTACCAGGCCTCCATCGTCTCGGGCCGCATCCGCGATGAAGACCTCGTCGCGGCGCTTCAGGCGAACCCGGCCGCAGACAAACCCGCCAACCTCGCGCATCTGAAGGAAATGGCGATGCGGGAGCGGCCATTGCCGAGGCCCGTGCCGACGATTGCCGATCTGGCCGCCGAGCTTTCCGGCATCGACTGGCCGGCGATCATCGAAAAGACGATCGGACTGTGGGCCGCCGGCTATTTCGATCGCGGGCAGGCGCTCTGGTCGCCTGCGCCTAACCAGCGGGCATTCGCTGCCTGGCGGACCTGGGCGAGCCGGGATCTGACGCCGGAAATTGCCGGACTGTCAGGCTTCTGCGCGCATGTGTCCGCAGCGCCCGATACGCCGGAACAGTCGATCCTCAAGGCGTGCGGCCGGCTGGCGATCAGCCCGCAGGCGGCGGAGTTTCTCTTCCACCGGCTGATCACGGACCTCGGCGGCTGGGCGCAGCATGCGCGCTGGCTGCTGTGGCGCGCCGAACAGGAGGGTACATCCGACGAGACGCTGGGGGACCTGCTGGCCATCCGGCTGATCTGGGAAGACGCGCTGCTGGGCCGGTATCCGGAGCTGACGGAGCGGTGGCGGGCGACGCTTGCGCTTTATGCCGCGCCGCTTGCGCCCACGCGTGAACAGGCGGTTGACGAGATCCTGCAGGACGCTTCGGAGAGGGCTTATCTTCGGTCCCTTGCCAACAATCTTGCCGCTGCAAAGCCGCAGGCCCGGAACCGCCCGGTCCTGCAGGCCGCGTTCTGCATCGACGTGCGCTCGGAAATCTTCCGGCGAGCGCTGGAAAACCAGAGCCCGGATATCGAAACGCTGGGCTTCGCGGGCTTTTTCGGTCTGTCGGTAGCCCACCGGGACCATGGTTCGGACATCGTGGAAAACCATCTGCCGGTGTTGCTGAAACCCGCCCTGCAGTCGACCGGCCGTGGCACAGCCGAGAGCGAAAACAAGACCCGCATCAAGGCGCGGACGATCCGGGCCCTCGGTCGGTTCCGGCAGGCGGCGGTCTCCTCCTTTGCCTATGTGGAGGCGGCCGGACTGTTCTATGCCGGCAAGCTGATGAAGGATACGCTTGGTCTTGGCGGCAGGGGGCCTGCTTGCTGCCACTCCGCGCCGAAACTGGACCCTGAACTCACTGCGGAGGCGAAGGCCGCCACGGCCGCCGCAGTCTTGAAGGCGATGAGCCTGACGCGCGGGCACGCCCAAACGGTTCTGCTGGTCGGCCATGGCGCCAACGTCACGAACAATCCGCACAGGAGCGCCTATCACTGCGGCGCCTGCGGCGGCTATTCGGGCGAAGTCTCGGCAAGGCTGCTGGCCGGCCTGCTGAACGATGACGAGACCCGCGCCGGCCTGCCAGGACATGGCATCGACCTGCCGGAGGATACCCATTTTGTTGCCGCCTTGCATGATACGACGACGGACGAGATCACGGTGTTCGACGGAGATTGTCCGTCGGCAAAGGACGAGATGGGATCTGTTCGGACATGGCTGCAGCGCGCGTGCGCGCAGGCGCGCGCCGAAAGGGCCATCCGCCTGCCGGGCGCCAGCGCCAAGTCGATTTCGGCAAGGGCCGCCGACTGGTCGGAGATCAGGCCCGAATGGGGCCTTGCCGGATGTGCCGCCTTCATCGCCGCGCCGCGCCATGTGACGGCCGGGGCCAACCTTGACGGACGGGCCTTTCTGCACAGCTATGACTGGCGGGCGGACGAGGACTTCAGGACGCTGGAGCTGATCCTGACCGCGCCTGTCGTCGTCGCGAGCTGGATCAGCCTGCAATATTATGGCTCGAGCGTTGCGCCGGAGGTTTTCGGCGGCGGCAACAAGCTCATCCATAACGTGGTCGGCGGCATCGGCGTTGTTGAGGGCAATGGCGGCCGCCTGCGGCCCGGTCTTCCGTGGCAGACCCTCCACAATGGCGAAAGCCTGGAACACACGCCGCTGAGGCTGTCGGTGCTGATCGAGGCTCCAGAGCGGGAGATCAGCCGCATCCTCGAGGCGCACCCTGAAGTCAAGGCGCTGTTCGACAATCGCTGGCTGCATCTGTTAGCCTTGAAGGACGGGCGGATCACAACGCGATATTACCCGGGTGGCGCGTGGGAGGAAGAACGGACCACTGAACGGGCGGCGTAACCCCGCCGCCCGGATCATGCCCGGCAGGCCCGCAACAGGGGTTCGATCCTGTTGCGGCTGTTCTTCGCGCCTTCGACTGCCGAAAGATTTTTTGGCGGCGGACACGGAACAAAATGAAAGAGTCTGGCGTTGTTCGTCTGTCGTCCAAGACAGACGCGCGTGTCCGGTCCGGCTCGACCCGGTCCGGACGTCATTAAGCCGCTGCTTCCTGCAAGATCAATGATAGCGTGCGCCGGCGAGGTGAAAAGGCCGGTGCCAGCCGGCGAGAGGGAGACATCATGAGAGATATGCCAGGACGTCCATCCCGGCGCGGGTTCCTCAAGGGGAGCGCCGCGGGGGTGGCGATTGCTTCGCTTGCCGGTGCGGTGAAGGCACAAGCGCCCGAAAAGGAAGCCCCGCCGCCGCTCGATCAGTATGAGCGGGTCTATTTCAACGAAGCCGAATGGGCGTTCGTGATGGCTGCCTGCGATCGCCTCATTCCCTCCGGCGGCAATGGCCCGGGAGCGATCGACTGTCGGGTGCCGGTCTTCATCGACCGGCAGCTCGCAGGCAATTTCGGCAAGGCCGCCACCTGGTACATGCAGGGGCCGTTTGATCCCGCCGCCAATCCCACGCTCGGTTTCCAGAGCCCGCTGACGCCGGCGGAAATCTACCGCCAGGCGATTCCCGTCTTTCAGGACTGGTGCAGCCAGACGCATGGCGACCGTTTCGAAAATCTCGAAGCGGCAAAGCAGGATGCCGCGCTGACATCGCTGCAGAAGGGGGAGGTGGGGCTCGCCCCCGAGCTGCGCGATTTCTTCCAGTTCCTGCTCGCCAACACCAAGGAGGGCTATTTCGCCGATCCGTCCTATGGCGGCAATCACGATATGCAGGCCTGGGTCTATGTCGGCTTTCCCGGCGCGCGCGGCGCCTTCACCTCCTGGCCGGGCCGCGAGAACGCGCGATATCCGCTCGGCCCCGTGGCGATCAACGGAGACAGGGCGTAGATCATGGCAACGAGAACAGATCCCAAAAAAGACGTCGTCATCATCGGGCTCGGCTGGACCGGGGCGATCATGGGCATGGAGCTCGCGAATGAGGGGCTCGAAATCCTCGCGCTCGAACGCGGCGACGACCGCAGCACGGTGCCCGATTTCCAGTATCCCAACATTTTCGACGAACTGAAATACGCCGTCCGCTACGACCTGATGCAAAAGCCGGTGAACTCCACGCTGACCGTGCGCCACAACACGGCTGAGACGGCGCTTCCCTACCGTCATCTCGGCTCGTTCCTGCCGGGCGACGGCGTCGGCGGGGCCGGCGTTCACTGGAACGGCCAGAACTGGCGGCCGCAGGCGGTCGAATACCGGCTGCGCTCCTATGTCGAGGAGACCTTCGGCGCCGATATCATTCCGGAAAACATGCAGCTTCAGGACTGGGGCGTGACGGCGGAGGAGCTGGAGCCGCACATGACCAAGTTCGAAAGCGTCGCCGGCATTGCCGGCAAGGCGGGCAATATCAATGGCGAGATCCAGGAGGGCGGCAACCCGTTCGAGGCGCCGCGCTCGGCCGAGTATCCGATGCCGCCCTTGAAGAACACCTGGGATTCGGAGCTGTTCGCGGAGGCCGCCCGCAAGATGGGCTACCATCCGTTCCCGCGTCCCGCGGCCAATGCCTCGATCCAGTATACCAATGATTACGGCATGCAGCTTGGGCCGTGCAATTACTGCGGCTACTGCGAGCGTTTCGGCTGCAACAATTATTCCAAGTCATCGCCGCAGGTCTGCATTCTCGATGCGCTGAAACGCAAGCCGAATTTCAGCTACATGACCCGCTCGGAGGTGCTGAAGATCGAAAAGGCCGCCGATGGCAAGACCGCCACGGGCGTCACCTATTTCGACGAGAAGACCGGCGAGGAAGTGTTCCAGCCGGCCGATCTCGTGCTGGTCTGCGCCTATTCGCTGCACAATGTCCATCTTCTGCTGCTCTCCGAGATCGGCGAGCCCTACAATCCCGATACCGGCGAGGGCGTGGTCGGACGGAACTATTCCTATCAGATGACCGGCGGCACAAGCCTCTGGTTCAGGGACAAGGTTTTCAATCCGTTCGTGGGCACCGGGGCCGGCGGCATGTCGATCGACGATTTCTCGATGTCGCAGATCGATTTCGGCAAGGAAGGCTTCATCGGCGGCAGCTACATCACCGCCGGTCATACCGGCGGTCGTCCGATCCAGCAGATGGCGCTGCCGCCGGGCACGCCGGCCTGGGGCGCGGGCTGGAAGGAGGCCGTCGGTGAATGGTACGGCCATAGTCTCTCGATCGGCTCGCATGGCTCGAACATGGCCTATCGCGACACCTGTCTCGACCTCGACCCGACCTACAAGGACCGCCACGGCCGTCCTCTGATGCGCATGACCTTCGACTGGAAGGACAACGACATCAGGATGACCCAGTTCATGAAGGCCAGGATCGAGGAGATCGCCGAGACTTTGAACCCGGATGCCATGGCCTCGGGCTACAAGGGCGATGGCGCGCAATATGACGTGCGCCCCTACCAGTCGACCCACAATGTTGGCGGCGCGATCATGGGCACCGACCCGAAGACCTCGGCGATCAACCGCTATCTCCAGAGCTGGGACTGTCACAATGTCTGGGTCATGGGCGCTTCTGCCTTCCCGCAGAACATCCAGTATAACCCTACCGGCGCGGTCGGCGGCCTCGCCTACTGGGCGCTGGAGGCATTGCGCAAGGACTACCTGCCCAACCCCCGGCCATTGATGTGAGGAGTGCGGTTCATGAAAACCTTTTTTCGCATCATCCTTGCGCTGATCGTTATCGGCGTCGTGGCGCTCGCCGCGATCATCTTTGTGCCGCCGTCCCTCACCAAGCCGGATGCCAAACTGGCGGCCGACTCGGAGCCGGCGCCCGGCGAGGGCCAGTACGTCACCCAGATGGCCGACTGTCAGGCCTGTCACACGGCAGAGGGCGGCGAACCCTTTGCCGGCGGTCGACCGATCGAAAGCCCGATGGGCACGATCTGGTCGAGCAACATCACCCCCGATGAGGAAACCGGCATCGGCGGCTGGACCTACGACCAGTTCCATGCCGCGCTCGTCGACGGCATCGCGCCCGGCGGCGTGCACCTCTATCCGGCCATGCCCTACGAGAACTACCGGCATATGAAGGAGGAGGATATCCGGGCGATCTGGAGCTACATCCACAACGATGTCGCGGCGGTCGACAATCCGGTTAAGGAGACCGCGCTCGACTTCCCGTTCAACCAGCGCTGGGGCATTCGTCTGTGGAACTGGGCGGCGCTCGGCAAGCCCGGCTTCCGGTCGGATGACGCGGCTCGCGAAAGCGACCAGCTTGAGCGCGGGGCCTATCTGGTGCAGGCGCTTGGTCACTGCGCGGCCTGCCACAGCCCGCGCAACATGATCATGGCGCAGGACGGCACCAATGCCGACAACCCCGCCTTCCTGACGGGCGGCGAGATCGACGGCTGGACCGCGCCCGACCTGCGCACAGCGGAATCCGCGCTGCAGACCTGGACCGACGCGGACCTGAAGGGCTATCTCACCACCGGCCGCAATGCCCATTCGGCCGTGGTCGGCGAGATGCAGCTCGTGGTCGGCGAATCCCTTCAATACATGAAGGATGAGGATGCCGATGCGATGGTCGGCTATCTCCGCGCGATCTCGGATGTCACGCCCGACCCGCAGCCCGTGCCAGATGAGCGGACGACGGACCGGCTCGATGCCGCCGACGATCCGACGACGGCGAAGCTGAAATCGGCCGAAAACCTTTCGGACGGCGAGCTGCTCTATCTCAACAACTGCAATGCCTGTCACATGCCGGACGGCCGCGGCGCGCCCGGCGTGTTCCCGGCGCTGAAGGGCAATTCGCTGGTGACGGCGTCGACGACCAAGGGTCTGACCGAGGTCATTCTCCACGGCGCCGCGCTGCCCTCGACTGCCGGGCGACCGGAACGGCTGGAAATGCCGGCCTTCGGTGACCGGCTGTCGGATGCCGATATCGCGACGCTGGCAACCTTCCTGCGCAGCGCCTGGGGCAACTCCGCTCCGGCCGTGACCGAGGACGACGTCAAGGCCGTGCGCCAGTAAGACCAAGTGCCCGCCGCTTTGATGAAGCGGCGGCTTCCCTTGCCCGTCTGCCGATGCGTCTGCGCACGGATAGTTGCTGCTGTGGGGGAGATAGCGATTATGGCTGGACGAGCACTTTCACGAGATGATCCCGCGCGTCCACCAGCTTCGAAAAACGCCGGGGCAGATCGGTCATCGCGATCACTTCCGATGCAATCGCATCGGTCGGAATGTCGCCTGCGCGTATCGCGGCCATCACGCGCTCGAAATCGGATTTCAGCGCGTTGCGCGAGCCGATGATGCGGGCTTCGCGCTTGTGGAATTCTGAATCCGAGAAGGTGATGTCGTCCTTCACCACGCTGACCAGCACGGTGCTGCCGCCATGGGCAAGCAGCGGAAAGCCTGCCTCGATCGCCCTGGCATTTCCGGTCGCGTCGAAAACCACGTCGAACCCTTCGGAAAGCGCGCCCGACAGAATGTCATCGTTGGGCTGGTGTCGTTTTTCGAAGCCGAATAGGTCGTGCGCGAGATCAAGCCGGGTCCGGCTCAGGTCCATCAGGTGAACATCGGCGCCGGCCAGCCGGGCAAACAGCGCCGTGCCGATGCCGATCGGGCCGGCCCCGGTCACGAGCACGACGTCCCCCTCCCCCGTACCGGAGCGGGCTACCGCATGCGCGCCGATGGCCAGAAACTCCACCATGGCAGCCTGTTGCGGCGTCAGGCCATCGGCCGGATAGACATTTTCGTCCGGCACGGCGATGCGTGCGCACATGCCGCCGTCGCGGTGGACGCCGAGCACCGAAACCGCGCTGCAGCAGTTCGGTTTGCCGCGCCGGCAGGCCCGGCACGCGCCGCAGGAAACATAGGGGTTGATGACGACCAGCTTGCCGGCATCCGGGCCGCTGGCGATATGGCCGGACAGTTCATGACCGATGACGCGCGGATACTCCAGAAACGGGTGCTTGCCCTCGAAAATGTGGTAATCCGTCCCGCAGATTCCGATCGTCGCGATGTCGACGAGAACCCAGTCCTCCGGCGCTTCCAGGGGGCGCGGCCTGCGCTCGAGCGCCATCCGGCCGGGTTCGACGCAGACGATGCTCTCCATCATACCCGTTTTCGCATCCATTAGTCTGTCGGCTCCAGGTTTTTGGCGGACCAGTCGGCCGGCAGTTCGCCCTTGATGATCAGGCTGAGCACGTCATCCTTGGTCACTTCGTTGATGGGATGCGCGCCGACAACCCGGCCCTTGTTCATCACCACCACGCGGTCGCACAGGTCGAACACGTCATGCATATCGTGGCTGACGAGAAAGATGCCGATGCCCTCATCGCGCAACTTCAGGATAAGGTCGGCCACCATTGCGGTTTCGGAAGGCCCGAGCGCTGCCGTCGGCTCGTCCATGATCAGTATCTTGGTATCGAAATAGATGGCACGCGCGATCGCGATCACCTGCCGCTGCCCGCCGGAGAGGCTCGAGACCGGATCGCGCAGATTTTTGAAATTCGGGTTCAGCCGGGCGAGCACCTCCCGCGCCTCGCGCAGCATGCGGGCGTCATCCAGATTGCCGAACCGGGTCTTCAGTTCGCGGCCGAGAAACAGGTTCGCAGGGGCGTCGAGATGGTCCGACAGCGCAAGCGTCTGATAGATGGTCTCGATGCCGGCGGCGCGGGCGTCGTTCGGCTCGGTAAAATGCACCGTCTCGCCATCCACCCGGATTTCCCCCTCGTTCGGGACCATCGCGCCGGCGAGAATTTTCATCAGGCAGGACTTGCCGGCGCCGTTGTGGCCGAGCAGACCGACCACCTCGCCGGGATAGAGATCGATCGACACATGGTCCACCGCGCGCACGCCGCCAAAGTGTTTTTCGATGCCGATCATGTCGACAAGCGGTGTTCGGGACATGGCTTGACCTTTCACTGAGACGGGAAAAGATGCCGGAGGCCTTATGCCAGCCTCCGGCAAAAGGCTCAGTAGAGCACGTTCTGGGCTTCGTCGGAGTCGATATTGTCCTTGTCGACCATGACGACGCCGGTATTGATGAAGTCTTCGACCTTTTGGCCGTTGAGCAGGTCGATGACCGTGTTCACGCCCTTTTCGCCCATGGCGAAGGAACCCTGCACCGCAATGGCCTCCAGCACGCCGTCACGCACGAACTCCTGCAGGTCGGCATTGCCATCGAAGCCGAGCGCCACGAGATCGCCGGCCTTGCCGGCCTGGACGATGGCCCGACCCATGCCGACAGCCGTCGGCTCGTTGGCGCCGAAAATGCCGACGAGATCGGGATTGGCGGCCAGAATGTCGGTGGTCTGGTTCAGCGCCTTGGCCATCTGGCTTTCAGAATAATAGGGACCGACAATCTCGATCTCGGAATTTTCGCCGATATAGTCCTGAAAGCAGCCGACGCGGCCGATTTCCGAGCCGACGCCCGCGACATAGGACATGACGGCAACCTTGCCCGTCGTCCCGGCCTCCTCGATCATCCGCTTTGCGACCTGCTCGCCGGCCGCGCAATTGTCGGTCGAAAGAAAGGCCTGGTAGCTGTCCTTGTACTGGTCGGCCAAAGCGCTATCGATGATGACGACCGGAATGCCGCTCTGATAGGCACGCGTGACCACAGGGCCCAGCGCTTCCGGGTCGGACGGCGCCAGCACGATGCCGGCGACGCCGCGATTGATGGCATTTTCAACCAGGTTCACCTCGGCGGCGATGTCGCTTTCGGCCGCCGGCCCGTCGAAGCTCATCGTGTGCCCCGACTGGTTCTCCATTGCCGCCTGGGCGCCCTTGTTGACGTTCTGCCAGAAGTTGGAATTCGTGGTTTTCACGATGACGGCGATTTCGCCGGCATGCGCCATTCCCGCGGTCAGTGCGAACGCGGATGCCGCGATAAGATATTTCAGGCTTTTCATCTCATTCCTCCTCTTTTGAGATGCAGAAAAACTTTTTTGGCTTAGCCGCTCCTGCGGCTGCGCACGTGGTCGATCCAGACCGCGCTTATGACGACGAAGCCGATCACGATCTGCTGGATGAAGGCGGAGACGCCCGCCATGTTGAGCCCGTTGCGCAGGATGCCGATGATGAAGGCGCCGATCATGGTGCCGGAGATCGTGCCGACGCCGCCGGACAGCGATGCGCCGCCAATGACGGCGGCGGCGATCGCGTCGAGCTCGTACATCACGCCTTCGCTGGGCTGGGCGGTGACGAGCCGCGACATCAACACATTGCCGGCGACCCCGGCCAAAGCGCCGGACATGGTATAGGCGAAAAGCTTGGTGTGGTTCGTCCTCACGCCCGAAAGCCGCGCGGCCTCCTCGTTAGACCCGGTTGCATAGATGTGGCGGCCGATCTGTCGGCGGTTCAGCAGGTATGCGGCTGCGATCGCCATCGCAAACATGAGGATCGCCGGATAGGGAATGCCGGGAAAGATCACTTTGGGAAAGCCGTTCGGCTGCATCTCGACGATGCGGAACAGCGCGCCGTTGCCGAGCACTCCGAAAGCCTCGCCGAGCTGGGAGATGGGGCGCGCGCCCGTCAGCTGGAGCGCCAGCCCCCGCGCGATCAGCATCATCCCAAGCGTTGCGACGAAGGGCGGGATGCGCAGTCTGGTGATGACGAACCCGTTGAAGGCGCCGCAGAGTGCGCCGGCCGTCACGCCCACCAGCATGGCCGGGGCGACCGGCAATCCCGCCTTGACGGACATGGCGGTGATGACCCCGGAAAGGGCAAGAACGGAGCCAACGGAGAGATCGATGCCGCCGGTGATGATAACCATCGTCATACCGATTCCGAGAAGACCGATAACCGATGTCTGCAGCAATACGGTCAGGCCGTTATTGACCGAAAAGAAGGCCTGGTTGGCGAGGCCGAACCCGATGATCAGCAATACGAGCGTCATAAGCGCAGAAAGCCGGTGAAACTGGGCCTGCCCGAAGGACACGCCGCCCCAGCCGCGCCGCTGCATCGGCCTGCTCGCATCGAACATGAGGTCTCCTCCCTCGTTCTGTACGTAATTATTTAGTACCGAATAACCGTGCGTTTGATGCGCGTCAATTGTTTTTTATAATTTAGTACGATGGTATTCTGAACCGTCGGCGCGATTCGCGAGGATGAGGCAATGGCAAGAAGCGACACCCGCTACAGAAATGCATATAACCGGCTGCTCGATTATTGCGAGACATGGCCGGTCGGCACGGCTATCCCGGCCGAAACCATGCTGAGCGACGTCGCCGACGTCAGTCGCACGGTGGTGCGACGATGCCTGGGCCGGATGCAGGAGCGCGGACTGATCTCGTGGGAGGGACGGGAAAAGCGGATGCTGCGCAAACCGGTCGACGCCGATCGCATCAGGATCGAACAGCCGGACACGCCGAGCGACGATCTCGAACAGCGTTTTCTCGACTGGATCCTGCGCTTCGATGTCCCGGCAGACACGCCCTTGTCCGTGGCCGATCTTTCCCGGACGTTCGGCGTCCCCCAGCATGAGATCAAGGAATTCCTCGCCGGCCTCAGCCGGTTCGGCCTTGTCGCCCGCCGCCAGAAAGGCGGCTGGATGCTGCGCGGCTTCACGATGGACTTCGCGGTGGAGCTGTCGGATTTCCGGTTCGTCCTGGAGCTAAACGCGGTGAACCAGGCCGCCGAAGCGCCCGTCGATCATCCCGTCTGGGCCAGGCTTTCCGAACTGCGGAGGCTCCACATCGCGCTTCGGCAAAGCATCGAGACGGATTATCACGAGTTCTCCAAGCTCGACGAAGCCTTCCACGCCGCGCTCAATTCGGTCGTGAAGAACCGTTTCGTCGAGGAATTCCAGAAGGTCATCTCGCTGATCTTCCACTATCACTACATGTGGGACAAGACCGACGAGAAGATGCGCAACGCCGCCGCGATAGAGGAGCACCTGGCGATCATCGACGCCCTGGAAAGACGCGATGCCGCCGCCGCGCGCGACGCGGCCTCACGCCATCTGCGCACCTCCAAGACGACGCTTCTCTCGTCGCTCCGCTACCACGAACTAGCCTAGAAAACGCTCGGCCCGTGCGGATATCCCCGCCTGCAACGCCTCGAGGTTTTTCGCAAGCGTGGCGGGCCTGGCCGTGCCGATCAGAACCGAGGCCGATGCGGGGTGTCGCTTGGCGAACTGCAGCGCGGCGGTCGGCAGCGACAGCCCGGCCCGTTCCGCCTCCGCCTGCAGCGCCGCCACCCTGTCCAGCACCGCCTTCGGCGCGGGTTCGTAGTCGTAGGTTGCGCCGTCGACCGCACCGGTCGCAAGAATGCCCGAGTTGAAGACGCCGCCGAGCACGAGGCTGGTTTCCGCCTTGCGGCAGCGGGGAACGAGTTCCGCCTCGGCCGAACGGTCGAGCAGCGTCAACCGGCCCGCCAGGAGGATGACATCGACCGGCCCATGGTCCATCACGTCGAGACACGCCCGGCATTCGTTCACGCCCAGTCCGAAGGCCCCGATCCTGCCGGCCTCCTTCAGCCGGACAAGACGGTCGTAGCCGGAGCCAAGAAAATCCTCCATATGCGCCGCATTGCCGAAACCGTGCGTATACTCGCCGATATCATGCACATAAACGATATCGATATGGGTGAGGCCAAGCCGCTCGAAGCTCTGCTCAAGGCTCTCCTCGATGCCGTCGCCGGAATAGTCGTAACGCACATCGTTTTGCGCCGGTTTGACGAAACCGTCCGCTTCCGCGATCGGTTCCGCCGCCGGGGAGAGAACGCGCCCCACCTTGGTCGACACCACATATCCGGCCCGCCCTTCGAGAAAACGCCCGAGCCGTATTTCCGAAAGCCCTCGCCCGTAATGCGGCGCGGTATCGAAATAGCGGATACCGCCCTTCCAGGCGGTCTCGAGCACCGCCTCGGCATCGCCGTCGGTAATCTCCCGGTAGAGATTGCCGATGCTGGAACAGCCGAAGGAAACGTCGGTCACCGCCACCGCAGTTCGGCCGATCCGGTTCGTCTTCATGCGTCCTCCTCCTTCAAGGCCTCCTCCAGCAATGGCTTTTCACCCCCGTCGCCATGCCGCCGGGCCCATTCGAGAAAAGCGCCGATCCGGCGCCGGAGCTTTTCGCTGTGGTTTGCAGCGATATCCTCCAGTCGATGGTCGAGAAACGGATTGGCGAAGCGCTCGAGCGTCACTGCAATATAGTCCTCGATCCCGTCGTCTTCGCCGGCGGCGACAAAACCCGGCAGCACCTCTTCGGCATAGAGCCCGCGCAGGCGGTCCGACCGGTCCCGGTCCGCGAGGATATCGCGAACGAAGGTCGCGCCGGCACGTCCACGCGCCAGCCAGTCGGACACCATCCATGTATGGCCGAGGTTGAGGACGAAGAGCTTGCGCCGCTCGATCGGGCCGAGATCGGTCACAACGTCAATATCGGGATGCCGGCAGGGCAGGCGCAGGCCGGGTCGGTGCTCGATCGCCCAGAGCGCATAGGGTTCGGCGACGGCGCCGGCGGGTTCAAGCGGTTCGGACACGATGCGGTCGACCAGCGAGTTGACCCAGAGCACCTCTTCGGCCAGCCAGGCCCGATAGGGCGCATCCATGCGCGCGGCGGCGTCGAGCACCAGCCCGCGCAGCACATCGCCGTTGTTCTGGACGAGTTCGGTCGGCATGACCTGCGGCGCGGCGCCGCCGGCCTCGAAGCGGGATCGCAGAAGGTACGCCAGCTTGGCCGGGTAGGACATGGCCGGATCGAAGCGCGCCGACCGGTCGGCCGGCTGCGGCAGAAACCCCGCATCGGCTGTGTTCGAGACAATGATCTCGGCTTCTTCGGCGATGATGCGCCGCACCTGCGCAAGATCATCGGACAGTTCCAGCCCGCGTCCGATGCTTGTCACGTGAACGGTCTCGTCGATCCTTTCACCTTTGCGCAAGCCGCGCAGGCGGACATCGTATCCGCGGGCGAGCGCAGAGAGTCGCTTCGTCCGTCCGCCGTGGCCGCTCGTCTGGACCACCGTGATGCCGCCCAGCGCCGCGTCGCGCGCCGCTGCCTCGGACACGAACAAGTCCAGATGCGCCTGCAGGAAACGGCTCGTGCCGAATTGCAGGATCGGTGTTTTTGACATGCCTTCCTCCCGATGAATTGGTTTATTATTATTTAGAACAAAACGATAGGCAAGGGCGAACGCTTTTTGCCGAACCGCGGAGGTTTTTCAGGAGGCGCGCGACAGGATGGGGCCAATGCTGCGGAAATCCGGATGGATGGATGCCAATGCGCTAGCCGGCCTCCCGGATGCGACGGTCCCGGGCAGACACCGGTTCAGCAGTGTCTGTTACGACATCAGCGCCGTTATGAACTGCGGTCCCGGAGAGGGGAACTTGTCGATCTGCTCGCGGCTGAGGCCTTCATCGGTGATGATGGTGTCGATCGCGTCGATCGGGGCGGTCTTGTGAAGGGCGCGTTCCATGAAGCGGCTGGATTCAGCCATGAGGATGACCTTGTTTGCTGCGGCAATCATCGCCCGCTTCATCTGGACGAGTTCCAGGAGCGTTTCCGAGAGGCATTGCTCGTCGATCGCGGCAGCCGACATGAAGAACAGGTCGCAGCGGATGTCGGCGAGAAAGCTCAGGCCCGGCTCGCCGAGAAGGCTGAACGAACCGAACCGGCACGCCCCGCCGGGTACAATCAGCTTGATGTTCTGCTTGTAGGTCAGAACCTTGGCGACATGGAGGTCGTTGGTGATGATGGTCAGCGGAATATCGAGGCCGGCGATCTCTTCCGCCAGCAGGTGACAGATGACCGCGCCGGTGTCGATCAGCAGCGCTTGGTCGGGTTCGATGAAGCGCATGGCCTCGCGCACGATTCCCTGTTTCTCCTCAAGCGCCGTGCGGCGCGCCAGATCCGTCGACGGCTCGTAGGTCGCGCGCGAGCGGATGCTGACGGCGCCGCCATGGGTGCGCTTGACGAGGCCCTCGGACGCCAGCAGGTCGAGGTCGCGCCGGATCGTTGAAACCGAGATGCCGAACATGCGTGCCAGATCCTGGCTGGTGCCGGCCTGGTTGCTCTTGAACCAGTCCACCAGTTGCTGGCGGCGCTCGGCCGGCAGAAGCTCTTCCGTGTTGTTGTCGTCGTCCAAGTTCCAGCCTTCAGGTCAGGGATCTTCGAGGTTCCGCACAGGCGGCGTCACAGGGCGTTGGGCAACCAAAGCACAATCTGCGGGAATATCGCAAGCAGAGCGGTACCGATACACAACAGCAGGAAGAACGGCAAGGCGGCGCGCACGGTCTTGCCGATGGTCTCGCCGGTGAGGGCCTGCAGGATGAAAAGGTTCAGGCCGACCGGCGGCGTGAGCGCGCTCATCTCGATCATGATGACGAGGTAGACGCCGAACCAGAGCGGATCGAACCCGGCATGCACGATCAACGGAACGGCGATCGGGACGGTCATGACGGTCATCGAGGTGCCGTCGAGGAACATGCCGAGCACGATGTAGAGAACCGCGAGGATCAGCAGGACGCCATAGGGCGACAGGTTCATCGCGGCGATGCTTTCCGTGATCATCGAGGGCAGATGCATATAGGCGATAGCCGACGACAGGAAGGCGGAGGCGGCGATCAGCATCAGGATCATCGAGGAGACCCGGATCGTGCTTTTCAGGCTGTCAATCATCAGCTGCCATGCGAACTGCCCGGTGACGAGCGTGATGATGATCGCGCCGAAAACCCCGACCGCGGCCGCTTCGGAGGGCGTGGCGATGCCGGTATAGATGGCGCCGAGCACGATCGTCATCAGCACCAGGATCGGCACGAGATCGAGAACGCCTCTCCAGATCACGCGCCACGAGACAGGCTCGCCATGCGGCGGCGCAACCGAGGGACGGATAAGCGAGACAATCCCGATATAACCGGAATAGAGCGCCGCCATCATCAGGCCGGGCAGAAGCCCCGCGGCGAAAAGCTTGGCGATCGAGACCTGCGCCAGAACGCCGTAGACGATCATGGCAATGGAAGGCGGAATGAGCAGGCCGAAACTGCCGGCGCCGGCCAGCGAGCCGGAGGCGAGCGAGACGTCATAGCCACGGGCCTTAAGTTCGGGAATGGTGATCTTGCCGACCGTGGCGGTGGTCGCCGTCGAGGAACCCGAGATCGCGGCGAAGATGGTGCAGCCGATGACATTTGTGTGCAGCAGGCCGCCGGGAACGCGCGAGACCAGCGGCGAGAGGCCGCGGAACAGACGGTTCGAGATATCCGTGCGGAAGATGATGTCGCCCATCCAGATGAAGATCGGAATGGCGGCAAGCTCCCACGACACGGCGGAAGACGATATGACCTTGGTGGCGATCGAGCCGATCCGGACCCAGCTGAAATCAAGCGCGAAATACATGGCGCCGGCGCCGACCAGCATAAGGCCGGCAAAGATCCATGTACCGGCGCCGAGGAAGATCACGAGCAGCAGCAGCAGCGTCAGGGCGGACATTGAAACGGACATGGCTTGCGTTCCTCAGCTAAAGTGTCAACGCGCGCTCGTAGGAGTGTCCGACGGCCAGAAGCCGGAGGATCCGCACGCAAACCTGAAAGGCCATCAGCGAAAGGCCGATCAGGAAAAAGCTCTCGGGGATCCACATGGGGATGGGGAGATAGGTCTCGGAAACGGTGCCCCGGCTCCAGTTCTTGAACACGGACTTCCACTGGTACCAGGCCAGGAAAACCATCAGCGCCTCGACCGCGACGAGCGTGCCGAACTCGCACATCCAGGCCAGTTTCGGCCCGGCCCGATCGGTCAGAACCTTGACGCGGATCATGAAGCCTTCCTCCAGCGCCCAGGCAGCCGACAGGAAGGCGACGGCAGCAACGCCGTTGCCGACCAGCGAATCCGCCATGAAGGTGGACTTCGAGAAAACGCGCAGGCAGATTTCCAGAAGCGTGAAGGCTGTCATCAGGACCAGGATGCAGGCCGCGACGAAGGCCGCAGTGCGATTGAGGATGGTCGAGGCATGGGCGATCAGCCGCAGCCATTTCGGGTCGTCCGTCGCCTCGGAGCGGTGATGTGAATGCGGTTCTTCAAGCGCCATGGTCATCTCCCGTACGGAAGGCAGCGGAAGGCTCCGCGCTGCATGTCCGCTGAATGAAGTGATTCATGCGGCCCGCCATCATCGGGATGACGAGCCGCAGGAGGAGAGATATCAGCCGGCCTTCAGCGCATCAAACTTCGCCAGCACGTCAGCGCCGCGCGTTCCGGTTTTCGCCACCCAGTCCTCGCGCACGGCAGCGCCGGCGGCGTTCAGCGTTGCGAAAACGTCGTCCGGCACATCGGCCGCGGTGGTGACGGTCATGCCGTGGTCGCGCAGGATCTTGTAGGAGGCCTCGATGCTGTCGGTCATGATCTGCCAGTTGTAGGCGTCTGAGCTTTCGGTCAGGCCGAGCATGGCGTCCTGGACGTCCTTTGGCAGGGCGTCGAATGCGTCCTTGTTCACATGGCACATGAACAGGCCCATGGCGTAGTTCATCTCGGTGAAGTCGCTGAGATAATCCCAGAGCGAAAGCTGCACGCCGCCATCGGCGGAGGTGAGCACCGCGTCGATCGCGCCGGTCGAAAGCTGGGGGATCAGATCGGACCATGCGATCTGCAGCGGCGCCGCCCCGGCCTTCATCAGTGTCTGCGTGCCGTTGACGTCATAGGTGCGGATGCGCAGGCCGTTGAGCGCGTCCATCGAGGTGATCGCCCGGTCGGCGAAGATGCCGGATGGCGGGTTCGGCATGGCCCAGAGCAGAACCATGTTGTTGTCGGCGAAGATCTTTTCGTATTCCGGACGCGCCGCCTGCCAGAGAAGATAGGCTTCCCTCGGGGTTTTGGCGATGAAAGGCAGGGAGGACAGGTTAAACAGCGGATCGATGCCGCCGAGCTGGGTCATCAAGGTCACCGCGGTCTGCACCGCGCCGTCCTGAACGGCGTCGAACTGGTCCGCCGACTTGTAGCCGAGCGCGCCGCCGCCCTGATAGGTAATGGCGATCTGGTCGCCGACCTTCTTCTGCAACTCCGTCAGGAAGTATTTCGATGCCTTGCCCGAGAGCGCGTCGGCATTGTACTCGTCCGCCATGTCCCAACGAACGGTGGAGGCGGCAAAGGCACGGTTGCCAAGGGCGCCGATCGCGCCGGCCAGGGCAGCATTGCGCATCAGCGCACGTCTAGTAATGGTCATTCGGTTCCCCTTTCGAAAGGCTGTGCGCCCGCCCGCTGTTCGGTCGGGCACCGAGACGTTTTCGTTCTTCGGATTTGTCAAAGTAAGCAGTCCCGTCAAAAACTGTCAATAAAAAACGCAAAAAGGATCACGTTTTTTGCCAAAAATCAGGAGAAACCACGCAATCTCTTGCGTTTTTAAACACGTTTTCGTCCCGAAAGGCGATTGTCAGTTGCCATTCCGCAATATATCGTTCATAAAGATGCACATAAGCGCATAAAACTGCGTGCGACTTTCAGATAACGTTGCAAGAGAATTTGATAAATGCACACTACACCACAGAGCGCCCCGGTCATCATGGTGTCCGGCGCCAATCGCGGCATCGGCGCGGCGATCGTCAGGGATCTTCTTCAGCACGACTACCGGCTTTCGCTCGGTGCGCGCGATACCGCCAGGCTCGAGGCCGAGTTCGGCCCGCCCGGCGATAGGCTGCTCCATAACCGTTTCGATGCCTATGAGCCCGAGACGGCGAAAGCGTGGGTCGACGAAACGGCGGCGCATTTCGGGCGGATCGACGGCCTCGTCAACAATGCCGGCAGCGGCGAACAGGTGCTGCTCACCGACGACAATGAGGAGGCGCTGGACCGGCTTTGGGCCGTCAACGTCAAGGCGCCGCTCCGGCTGACGCGACTGTGCCTGCCGCATCTGGAGGAAACCGGCCGCGGCCGGATCGTCAACATTGTCTCGATGTCCGGCAAGCGGGTGCGCAACGGCTTTGTCGGCTATAACATGACCAAGTTCGCGGTGATGGGCCTCACCCACACGACGCGTCACGTCGCCTGGGAAAAGGGCGTGCGCGCCACCGCGATCTGCCCGAGCTTCGTGCGCACCGAAATGAGCTCCTACACCAGCAAGGTCAAGCCTGAGGACATGATTCAGCCGGAGACCATGGCCGAGCTGGTGCGCACCGCAATCGAACTTCCCAACAACGCGGCGATGGCGGAAATGCTGGTCAACTGCCGTCTCGAAGACATGCTCTGAGGAGAGCGCCATGCCGGTTCCGAATTTGCAACGTCCGGGCTTTCTGGCCCCCCTGCCCGAGCGCGCCGATGTCGTCGTCATCGGTGGCGGCATTGCCGGCGTCACGACCGCCTTGTTCCTGGCCGAGGCCGGCGTCAACGTCGCCCTCTGCGAAAAAGGCGCGGTTGCCGCCGAGCAGAGTTCGCGCAACTGGGGCTGGGTGCGGCAGATGGGGCGAGACCCCGCCGAATTGCCGCTGACGATCGAAAGCCTCAACCTCTGGCGCGACATCGATCGTCGCTTCGGCATCGAAACCGGCTTCCGCGAGACCGGCATCACTTATGTCTGCCGCACCAGGGCGGAGATTGCCGAGTTCACCGCCTGGGAGAAATATGGCCGCGAGGCCGGCATGCCCTCGACGCTTCTTGAATCCGCCGGGCTGCAGAAACTCCTGCCGGGCATTGCCGCGCAATATACGCTGGGGCTTCATACCGCCAATGACGGCCGCGCCGAACCGGAACGGGCCGTGCCGCAAATGGCATCCGCCGCCGTGCGTCTCGGCGCGACGATCACCGAAAACTGCGCCGTGCGCGGGATCGAGACGGCCGGCGGGCGCATCGGCGGGGTGGTGACGGAGAAGGGCACGATCGCGACAGCAAGCGTGGTCGTCGCGGCGGGCGCATGGTCGCGGCTGTTCCTTGGCAATCTCGGGCTCGATTTTCCGCAGCTGAAGCTTCTGGGCACGGCGGCGCGGATCGAAAGCGACGGCGCCGTGCCGGAAATGCCGGTCGGCGGGGGCGATTTCTCCTTCCGCAAGCGTCTCGACGGCGGCTACACCATTGCCCAGCGCAATGCCAATGTCGCGCCGATCACGCCGGACAGCTTCCGCCTGTTCTTCGATTTCCTGCCGACGCTCGTGACAAGCTGGCGGGAACTGAAGCTGCGCGTCAACGGCCAGACGGTCAGCGAGTTGAAGATGCCGCGCCGCTGGTCGCTCGATCAGGCCACGCCCTTCGAGGCGATCCGGACGCTCGATCCCGTGCCGCATGCGCCGTTCAACCGCAATGCGGTCCGCAACCTCACGCGCGCCTTTCCGGCCTTCGCCGATGCCCGCCTGACCCACAGCTGGGCCGGCATGATCGATGCGACGCCGGACGCGATCCCGGTGATCGGCCCGATTGCGGCCGTGCCGGGGCTCTATCTGTCCTCGGGCTTTTCCGGCCATGGCTTCGGCAGCGGGCCGGGCGCCGGCCGGCTGATGGCCGAGATCGTCCGCAATGAAAAAACCTGCGTTGATCCGGCGCCTTTCCGGTATGAACGCTTTTCGAAGACTGCCAAGGCCGCCTGAAGAGCGGCGCGACGGCAATAACCAAAGGGAACATGACATGGCCTGGAGAATCGGCGTCGATTCCGGCGGAACATTCACCGACGTCTGCCTCTTCAATGATGAGACCGGAGCAATCGAGATCTGGAAGGTTTCCTCCACCCCGGACGATCCGTCGCGCGCGATCTCGCAAGGCGTGGTCGAGGGGCTTCAAAAGGTCGGCGCGTCTGCCGCCGATCTCGCCTTCCTCGGCCACGGTACGACCGTGGCGACCAATGCGCTGATCGAGCTGCGCGGCGTCAAGACCGGCCTCGTCGTCTCCGACGGTTTTCGCGACCTGCTCGAGATCGGTCGCCAGAAGCGTCCGAACCTCTATGACATGTTCGCCGAAAAGCCGGAACAGCTCGTCACCCGCGACCTGCGCCGGGAAGTGCCGGAGCGGCTGAAAGCCGATGGCAGCGTCGCCGTTCCGCTGGATGAAGACGCACTGCGCGAGGCGCTCCGCGCCCTGGCCTCCGAGGATATTAAGGCGCTGGCGATCTGCTTCCTCTATGGCTTCCTCAATACCGCGCATGAGGAGCGGGCGCTCGCGATCGCGGTGGAAGAACTGCCGGATGTCTTCGTTTCCGCCTCCCACGCCGTCGCGCCCGAATTCCGCGAATATGAGCGGCTGTCGACCACGGTGGTCAACGCCTATCTCGGTCCGGTGATGCAGCGCTATATCCGCCGGCTGAAGGATAGGCTGTCCGACATCGGCCTCAAGGTCGCCCCGCAGCTGACCCAGTCGAATGGCGGCGTGATCGGGTTCGATCAGGCGAGCAACCTGCCGGTACGCACCGTTCTGTCCGGTCCCTCGACCGGCGTTGTCGGCGCGCAGGCGATCGGCAAGATGGCCGGTTTCGACAACATCATCACCTTTGACGTCGGCGGCACCTCTTCCGATGTGGCGCTGCTGCAGAACGGCGTCTGCCAGCTGACCGGCGAGGCCGATGTGCATGGCTATCCGATCAAGGCGCCGATGCTTGATATTCACACGGTCGGCGCCGGCGGCGGCTCCATCGCCCATGTCGATACCGGCGGCCTCCTGAAGGTCGGCCCGCGTTCTGCCGGCGCCCATCCGGGACCGGTCTGCTACGGGCTCGGCAATGAGGAGCCGACGGTCACCGACGCCAATATCGTGCTGCAGACCCTGAACCCGGTCGAAATTCTCGGCGGCCGCATGAAGGTGCGGCACGATCTGGCGCTCGCCTCGATCCAGCGGTTGGCCGACAGGCTCGGCGTCGGCGTGATGGAAACCGCGCAGGGCATCATCTCGGTCGTCACCGCCAATATGGCGAAGGCGATCCGGGTGATCTCGGTCCAGCGCGGCCATGATCCGCGCGATTATGCGCTGATGGCCTTCGGCGGGGCGGGTCCGCTCCATGCCGCCCGCCTTGCGCGCGAACTGGACATGAAAACGGTGATCGTGCCGCTGACGCCCGGAACGCTCTGCGCGCTTGGCCTTCTCCTCACCGACCTGCGCTCCGATTTCGCCCTGTCGCGGCTGATGGAACTTTCGGACGCCGCCCGACCCGCGCTGGAAGAAGGTTTCGCCACGCTTGCCGAACAGGCCGATGTCTGGTTCGCGGCAGAAAACATTGCTGAAGATCGCCGCGTCATCACCCGTACGGTCGACATGCGTTACGCCGGGCAGAATTACGAGCTCTCGGTCACGGTTCCGGCCGGACCGATCACGGCGGAAACCTTCACAGCGCTCGAAAAGGGCTTCGAGGCGGCGCACCGCCAGCGCTTCGGTTTCATCGCCGAAGGGGAACCGATCCAGCTCGTCACCCTGCGCGTCGAGGCCGCCGGGATCGTCGACAAGGCCGAATTCCAGAAACAGGACAATCACGGCCCCGATGCCTCGGGCGCCAAGATCGGCGAACGTGAGGTCTGGATGTCGGAGGCCGGTGGGTTCGTCACCTGCCCGGTCTATGAACGCAGCCTGCTGAAGGCCGGCAATGTCATCACCGGCCCGGCGATTGTCGAACAGATGGACACAACCACCGTGCTGCTGCCGGAAATGACCGGCACGGTTGATCCGTACCTCAATCTCATCCTGGAGGTTTGAACGATGACCACGATTGATCCCATCACGGTAGAAGTCATCGGCTCGGCGCTGCAGTCCATCGTCGAGGAGATGGGCGAGGCGCTGGTGCGCGCCTCCTATTCCACCAACATCAAGGAACGCCGCGACTGCTCGACCGCGCTGTTCGACCGCCACGGCAACACGCTCTGCCAGGCCGAACATATCCCGATGCATCTCGGCTCCTTCCTCGGCGTCATCGGCGCGATCTATGGCCGCTTCGAGCTGGACGACATCAAGCCGGGCGATGTTTTCATGGCCAATGACGCCTATGCCGGCGGGGCGACCCACCTGCCGGATATCGTGCTCGCCGAGCCGATCTTCGTCGAGGGCACGCTGGTGGCCTGGGCGGTCAACACCGCCCACCATTCGGATTTCGCCGATCGCGGCCACGAGCACATCTATCAGGAGGGGCTTCGCATCCCGCCGGTCCGGCTTTATCGCGAAGGCGTGCTGAACCAGGACCTGCAGGAGATGTTCCTGCTCAACTGCCAGGTCCCGCGCGAGCGGCTCTCCGACCTGCGCGCCCAGATGTCCGCCAACCGGCTCGCCGTCCAGCGCATGCAGGATCTCTGCGTCAAATACACGACCGAGAAGGTTCTGGCCGCCGGCGAGGCGCTGCAGGATTATGCCGAGCGCAAGATGCGCGCCGGCATCGCCGCCATTCCGGACGGCACCTACAGCTTCTCCGACCAGTTCGATTCAAACCAGCGCGGCGACCGGATCGAGCTTTCCGTCGAGATCACGATTGCCGGCGAGGAAATGACGCTTGCCTTCGACGGCCCGCCGCAGCTTCGCGCCGGGCTGAACCTGATCTATACCTCGCTGCTGGCGGCGAGCTATTTCGCGGTGAAATCGGTCGTCGATCCGACGATCCTGCCCAATGCCGGTCTTGCCCGCCCGCTGACGGTGACGGCGCCGAAGGGTTCGATCCTCAACTGCGAGCATCCGGCGGCCGTCGATGGCCGCATCGCCGCCGCGCAACGGGTTTGCGACCTCGTCTATGGCGCGCTCGCAAAGGCGCTTCCCGGCAAGGTCATGGCGGCCGGCAATGGCTGCTGCACCGGTGCGATCTTCAACGGCACCCATGAAGACGGCTCGATCTGGGTCTATCTCGAAACCATCGGCGGCGGCGGCGGCGCGCGGCCAACCTCGGATGGGCTCTCGGGCATCCATGTCAGCCTCACCAACACCTCGAACCTGCCGGTGGAATCGCTGGAACTCGAATATCCGCTGACGCTGCTGCGCTACGAACTGGTGGACGATTCCGCCGGTGCCGGCACCTTTCGCGGCGGCATGGGCGTGCGCCGGGTCTACCGCGCGGAAAAGGCCTGCCGGTTCACCGTCGAGGGGTCCCGCGTGGCCTCCGAGCCCTGGGGGCTTGATGGCGGCACTTCCGCCCGAGGCACCGTGCTCGACTTCGGCGACGGCCGCAATGATTTCTCGGGCATGGTCGACCTGAAGCCCGGCCAGATCGTCTCGATCACCACGCCCGGCGGCGGTGGTTACGGTGATCCGGCAGCCCGCGACCCGGCCGCCGTCCGGCGTGACCTCGCCGAAGGGCGCATCAGCGCGGAAACGGCGGAGCGCTTTTACAAGCAGTAACCGCCCGTCCGACCTCTCATCCGATTTCCATCCTCGTCGCAGGCGGCAACGCCTGCAGGCAGACTTCCTTTGTCTCTATCAACCCCCAACAGAACAGGAAAAACCATGGTCAAGATCACCAAAGTCAAATCCGGCTCCATCTTCGAAACCAAGGAAAGCTATTCGCGCATCGTCTGCGTCGACGACTGGATCTTCGTTTCCAACACCGCCGGCCGCAACTACAAGACCCGCGAAATGTCGACCGATCCGGTGGAGCAGGCCCGCCAGTGCTTCGACAATATCGAGGGCGCGCTGAAGTCCGTCGATTCCTGCCTTGCCGACGTCGTTCAGTCGAAGATCTTCATTCCTTACGTCGAGGATGCCAAGGCGGTGATGGAATATGTCGGCGAGCGCTTCCGCGACATCGATCCGCAGCGCACCGTCACCTGCTCGCCGCTTGGCGCGCCGGACTTCAAGGTCGAGATCGAAGTCACCGCCTATCGCGGCGCCTCCAAAGCCGAAGTCGAGGAAATCACCATCTCGCTCGGCTGAACTGCCGCATACGCCTGGCCGGGCAAGGCTGCATTGACTGCGGTTCGGCCAGTCACGCCATCACCCTTCGGGGGGCGAACGCAGGACAAGCCGATGACTCAAGGCAAGCGCCAATAGGCAGGCGCCGGAGAAGCTGGCGGCCTGATGCGAGACCGTCTTCAGCGACGGCGGCAGGCGGGCGCTGGCCGCCGGGCGGCTGACGCGGTCTTTTGCAGGCAAAGCGGCGGCGATGCGCCATGGATATCAGACACCGGTTCGAACAGCTTCTCGTCGACGCTTAGGCGGGCATACCGCGTCCTTGACGTCTGTTCCGTCTCTCTTCGGACCCGGCGACAGATCGTGAAATGGAGCGCGCCCGGAGGCCAACCTGCCGCCAAGACTCGCAGCTTCGGGCCGACGAGAGCTGCGAGCCATGAAACGCATCAGTCCAGAGCCATGCAGAGATATTTGATCTCCAGGAATTCCTCGATCCCGTACTTGGAACCTTCCCGCCCGAGGCCGGAGGATTTGACGCCGCCAAAGGGCGCTTCGGCGGTCGAGATCAAACCCGTATTGATGCCGAGCATGCCGCTCTCGATCTCCTCGGCCACCTTCCAGACCGTCGAAATGTCGCGCGCGTAAAAATAGGCGGCAAGGCCGAACTCGGTATCATTGGCGAGCCTGATACCTTCATCCACGGTTTTGAAGCTGATCACCGGCGCGACCGGCCCGAAGGTTTCCTCAGCCAGGATTTTCATGCCGGGTTTGACGCCGCCCAGAACCGTGGGCCGGTAGTACGTGCCGCCCAGATCGGACCGGCTGCCGCCCTCGATCACGGTCGCACCCTTCGAAACGGCGTCGGCCACATGATCCTCGACTTTCGCAAGCGCCGCGTCATCGATGAGCGGGCCGATCGCGACCCCTTCGGCCATGCCGTCTCCGACCTTCAGTCCCGTAATTGCCCGGGCCAGCTTTTCGGTAAAGGCATCGGCGATTTCGCTTTGGGCGTAGATTCGGTTTGCGCAGACACAGGTCTGCCCGGCATTGCGGAATTTGGCGATTATCGCGCCCTCGACAGCCTTGTCGAGATCGGCATCGTTGAAGACCAGGAAAGGCGCATTGCCGCCGAGTTCCAGCGAAAGCTTCTTCACATCGTGGGCGCATTGACGCATCAGGATGCGACCCACTTCAGTGGAGCCGGTGAAGGTGAGCTTGCGCACCTTGGGATTGGTGCACAATTCCATGCCCATGCCCTTGGAGTCGGTGCCCGGCAGAATGGACAGCACGCCCTCGGGAATCCCAGCTCTTTCTCCAAGCACCGCCATGGCAAGCGCCGAAAGCGGGGTCTTTTCGGCCGGGCGACCGACAAAGCTGCAGCCGGCGGCAAGTGCCGGGCCGACCTTGCGGGCGATCATCGCATTGGGAAAATTCCATGGCGTGATTGATCCGACAACGCCTATCGGCTGCTTGATGGTGATGATCCGCTTGTCGGGCTGATGGCCGGGAATGACATCGCCATAGATGCGCCGTCCCTCTTCGGCGAACCATTGGATGAAGGAGGCGCCGTAGGCAATCTCACCCCTGGCCTCGGCAAGCGGCTTGCCCATTTCGGCGGTCAGGATTTTCGCCAGATCCTCCTGGTTTTCCAGCAGCAGGCTGTTCCACCGAAGCAGGATCTGCGATCGATCCTTGGCGGTCAGTCGCCGCCAGCGCTTCTGTGCCTCGTAAGCGCGGTCAATCGCCTTGCCGACATCGGCAGCCGGAATATCGGCCACCATGGCAATGCGTTCCCCGGTTGCCGGATTCGTGACGGGAAAGGACTTCTCGGCCTCCACCCACGTGCCGGCGAGAAAGGCGCGATGTTCGAGCAGGCTCGGATCCTGGAGTTGAAGTGACACGGCCGTTCCTTTCCTTGTGAATTATCAGAAAGCCGCGCGGTATATCGAAAGCGCATCGGCTTCCGACAGGGGTCGCGGATTGTTGACGAGAAGTCGGGTCTGGTTCATCGCGTCGGAGGCGAGCTTCGGCAGGATGTCCCGCGGAATCTCCATTGCCCTCAAATTCTGCGGCAGGCCGCAGGCGCGCGAAAGGTCCGCAAGCTTCTCGCAGAAGGCCGCCGCCCGTTCTTGTCCCTCAAATGCCGACAGTTCGGGAAACACGAAAGGTGCAAGCGTGGCATAGGGGCCGGGCGTGGTCACGATGTTGAAACGCAGAACATGCGGCAGAACCAGTGCATTGGAGAGTCCGTGGGGAATGTGAAAGTGCCCCCCAAGCGGATAGGCGAGCGCGTGAACGGCGGCGACTGGCGAATTGGCAAAGGCCTGCCCGGCAAGCATCGACCCCAAGAGCATATCGGACCTTGCTTCGACATCCTTGCCGTCGTGGACCGCTTTCAGAAGCGAACGCCCCATCAACGTCAGCGCCTGCGTCGCCAGCATGCGCGACAGCGGGTTGTTGTTGGGGCTGGCCGAGGCGAAGGCCTCGATGGCATGAACCATCGCATCGATCCCCGTCGCAGCCGTGATGTGCGGCGGCAGGCCATAGGTCAGCGCCGGATCAAGGAGCGCGACATCGGGAAGGAGCACCGGCGAGACGACGCCCATCTTCTCGCTGGCGCCGGTCGTGACGATGGAAATCGGCGTGACCTCCGAACCGGTACCGGCGGTTGTCGGCACGAGTATCAGCGGCAGGCGCGGACCGCGCGCCTTGCCGACGCCGTATACATCCGCGAGCGTTTCGGTTCCCGGCGCCAGCAGCGCGACAAGCTTGGCAACATCGAGCGACGATCCTCCGCCAAGCCCGACGATGCCCTCAACGCCTGCCGAACGGGCGGCCGCGACCGCCCCGAGCACCACATGTTCCGGCGGATCGGCTTCAACGTCCTTGAACAGTTCGACCGTGATGCCGCCGTCGCGAAACTGCTTCAGCGCTCTCTCCACCATGCCCGTTGCCATCATTCCGGGATCGGTCACGAGCATGATGCGGTCGCCGACCTGCGCGCCGACCAGTTCGGCCAGTTCATCAAAAGTGCCAGTGCCGAACCTGATCGACTTGGCCGTGTTGAATACAAATCTATCCATCGTTTATCTCCAAAACCGGCCTCAACCGCCGAAACTGAATGCAATAAGGACAACCAGAGCGAAGCTGACGGCTCCGGTTATGACCAGGATACCGAGCCGCTCCCGCTCGGCCCGGCTTTGATCCGGCCGAAGGCGCGGCGGCGGTTCATAGGGCGGTATTTCGACGGTAACCGGGCTTGCCATCTCCATTTTATAGCTGAGGAACCAGGCGAGCCCGACGCCGAGTATCCAGGCGGCGAGCGCCCAGGCCCAAAGCGAAGGCATGCCGAGAAGCCAGACCGGGGCAGCAGAGTCCCCGCCGGTGAAGGCGGTGTTGCCGAAGATCAGCCCCGGCCCGACGGCAAGGAAAAACCAGGCAAGGACAGCCGACCAGGCAAAAGCACGAAACCGGCGGGCCTCGCCGCCCGACGCCAGAAGCGTTGCATAGAGTTTGCGGACCTCGCGGGCCTCCTCGCAAAGCGCATTGCGGTTTGTGATCGCCGAAATGATCAGGACTGCGGTAACATTGGCGGCCATGCCCCAGACGGCGGAATGGATCGTCCACGGCCAGCGCCCCCAGGGCAGCTCCAGCCCCAGGAACGAGAGTAGCTGATAGCCGAGCGGCTCCGTCAGCACGACGCCGGCAAGACCGAACCCGACGCCGATAACGGCAGCGGGACGCGTGATCCAGCCAAGCCATGTCACGCCGAGCATCGGAACCCAGAGCTGAAACGCAGCGGGCAAGGCCAGGCCAGCGAGCGCCGACACGGTAACCGGGGTCAGATTCTGCATCACCAGGGCCGCCACGGTGAGTACGGCGATCACCACGCGGGTGAGCGTGATTGTCGCCCGCTGACCGAGCGCCGCATTGAAATACGGCTTGTAGAGATGGCGCACCAGTGTCTCGCCGGCCACAAACAGGGAGAGGCCGGCCAAGAGCTGGACGCCGGCGCCGATGCCGATGAAGATCCAGGCCGCAAACCAGGGCGAAGAAACCTGCATAGCGTCCAGCAGCGGCACCAGCCTGAGAGCGGGATCGAGCAGGCCGGCCAGGCCGGCGATCGCGATCGCGAAAATGATCAATGCACCGAAGAAACCGGCTGTGACCCAGGTCTGCCCGGCGGCAAAACCGTTCGGCGAGCGCGTCGAAAGCACCACCTTGAGCACCAACGGGCTGGCCTGAAACCCCATCAGCGCGAAAGCGAGGCTGAGATTGGCGATGGCTGTGTGCGACGTTGCCGCGTCACCGCCGCGGCCAAGCCCGCCGGTAAAACGAATAATGCCGTCGACGCTGAAAAACCGGGCATTCTCCGGCGACATCGCAAGTTGATAGAGATTGGCATTGAGCGCAGCAAAGCCGCCGCTCCACGAAAGCGCAAAACCCGCCAGCGCAACAATGGCGCAAAAAACCAGCGCCGCCTGAATGAAGCCGAAATAGCCGAGCGCGCGCATGCCGCCGATGCCGACCCCTGCAAACAGAACGAAGCCGAAAACGGTGCTGGCCACGAGCGGCGACAGCGCGCCGCCGCTCAAAACCGACGCGATACTGGCAAAAGCCCTGATCTGCAGGCCGGAAAATCCGATGGCGAACAGAACCGCCACCAGAGCGACGACGGCAACGAGAAACGGACTTTGAAAATAGGCCCGGAAGATCTCGGCCTGAGACGATACCCGCAATCGTTCCGCGGCAAACCACACCCGTTTGAAGAACACGATGCCGGGGAGCGCGACCAGCACGCCGCCGACGAGATAGACCGGCATCGAGAACCCGTCGTCACTGATGGCGCCGCCCGCGCCGAGCACGAACCATGCGGCAAGGCTGGCGCCGGCAATCACCAGCGCCGAGAGCCAGGGCGCCAGGGAGTGGGCGGCGGAGAAGAAGCCCCCGTCCCCGGCATTCATGCGCGCGGAGACGCGTACCCAGTGCAGCATCACGGCGATATAGAGAAGGCTGCAAAGCGGAAACCAGACGGATTCGGAAATGCTGCTCATCGAGGCTCATTCCCGCTTTCCGCCGGTTTGAAGTGGAAGCGCGAGAAAGCCCCCCTCAGCCCGTGCCGCGTTGATAGATAGAGGAGAAAGCCGCAGACGAGCACGCCGAAAAGCGTGAGCCCTGACCAGTAATCGACAGCTGTCAGACCGCCATCAAGCCATGCCGCGATGAAGACGAGCGCAAGCACGCCGAAGGCGCCGATGCCGAGCGTAGCCTCGCCGGCGGAAAAGCCACAATCGCTCACCGCGTTGATGACGATATGGATCGCGAAGGTGACGACGACCAGGGCGACGCCCGCCAGCGACAGGAGGTAGGAATCGCGTGCAAGACCCTCCAGAAAAAACGCAAGAGCGGAAAAGCCCGACGTCGCCCATGCGGCAAAGACCAGAAGATTTCGCTCAACCTTCGCATGTCCCGACATTTAAAAACTCCGGTTCTGCAGCCTTGGTCAGTGCCTGTCGGCAGGATTGGACGGTGCTTTGGCGCCGCCGCCCGGCAATTTTCTGCTGGCATCGGCCTCCTGCTGTTCCGGCGTCGTGTAGACCATCTTGGAAAGATCCTGCAGCGCGAGGGTGCGATGGACCGCATCACCGCTGAGGCCGATCTCGTTCAGAAGCTGGTCGACAAACGGCGCCTGCGAGCGATAGCGCAACGCCGAGGAGACGACCTGATCAGCGAGATTGCCGTCGCGCGGCTGCCCTGCCCCGTCGCCATCCCTGCCGCCGCCTTCGCCGCCGGCCGCAGCGGAGCGGCCGCCGCCCGCGTCGCCGCCGGAAAAGCCGGGCAATCCGTCGACATGAAGGATCTTGATGCCCTCGATCTTCTCCATCGGCTTTACGCTTTCGCGAATGATTGCGGGCAGGTTCTCGACCAGCGACTTGTGCAGGCTGCTGCGGCGGCTGGCATCGGTTCTGAGATTCTCGGCTTCGTTGAGCTTCTGCTTGCCCTCGGCCTCGACCGCATAGCGTTCCGCCATGGCAGCCACCGTGATGCGCTCCGCTTCGGCGCGATCCTTGGCCGCCTCCTTTTCCGCCTCGGCGAGAATGCGCAGACGCGTACCCTCCGATTCCGCGCGTTTTTGCGCTTCGATCAGCTCGATCGACTTCTGGCGGTTGGCGATTTCGGTGTCGCGGATGGTCTGGACGCGTTCCTGCGCCTCGATCATCCTGGCGCGGGCGGCCTCTGCCTCGGCCTGCGCTTCCGAGCGTTCTTTCGATTTCGCGGAAACGGCGATTTCACGCATCTGGTCTTCTAGCTGGAGCGTTTCCTTGCGCTTGATTTCGATGCGCTCGAGCTCCTGCTCCATGGCAATGCGCGCGCGCTCGACAGCTTCGCGTTCCTTGATCTTGACGGCCTCGATCTCACGCTCGCGCGCTGCGTTCTCGCTGGCGATCTCGGTCTTGCGTTGGGCCCGCTGGACGGCGACCTCCATTTCATGACTGAGACGCGCATATTCGGTGTCGCGCTGGATCTCGAGAGAGCGCTTCTCCGCCTCAAGGTTCTTCAGTCGCACCGCGATCATCGTGTCCTTCTCGATGTCATTGCGCTTCTTCTTGCGGCTTTCGATCTGCTCGGTCAGGATCGTCAGGCCTTCCGCATCAAAGGTGTTCGACGGGTCGAACAGCGAAATATCGGTCTGGTCGAGCGAGGTCAGCGAAACCGATTCCAGCTCCAGGCCGTCAAGCGCAAGGCTTTCGGCCACTTCCCGGCGAACTTCCTTGACGAAGTCCATGCGGTTTTCGTGGATGTGCTCCAGCGTCATCTTCGCAGCCGCTCCGCCCATCGCATCGATGAAGCGACCCTGAATGAGATCCTTCAGCTCTTCTGCGTGCATGGTGCGGTTTCCGAGAGAGCGCGCGGCTGTTGCCACCGCGTCGTTATCGGGGTGAACGCGGACATAGAATTCCACTGTCAGCTCGACCCGCATCCGGTCCTTCGTAATCAAGGACTTCTCACGCGCCCGGATGATTTCCAGACGCAGCGTGTTCATATTGACCTCGGTGAGATCGTGAAGGATCGGCAGGACCAGCGCGCCGCCGCCCATCACCACCTTCTCGCCGCCGAAGCCGGTGCGCACGAACGAGATGTCCTTGGTCGACCGGCGATAGAGCCAGTGCAGAAGATAGGCGCAGACCGCGATGACGATCGCCGCCAGGATGATGATTGCAATAATGTCTGCGCCCTTCATTGGAACATCCCTTCACAGGTTAACAGGATTGAGCGGTTGCGGTCGGCATCGAAGAAATCAGTCATCAGCGGTCTCTCCAGCATCCATCATCGCGACAGCGAGGACGGCGACGCCAAACGCCATCCGGTTTAGGAAATCGGCAATGTTGTAGGCCACCGAAAGCGCTCCGGTGTCGATGTAGCCGCCAAAGGACGTGATGAAATTGCCGAGCGGATAGATTGCCCAACCCACCGTCACGATCAGCCTGAGCCAGAAATAGCCGCGCTGCACGGCCGGCTTCCGAGAATCGCGAACCGCCTCGTCCATGCGGCCGAAAAACAACTCGCCCAGAATATACAGCCAGAACACGAGCCCGATGAGAAAGGCGAGCGTGGCATGCATCAGCCCGGCTTCCCCAAGATAGCGCACGAACACCATCAGCACGGACACGACGACAAGTCGCCAGAACAGGCCCATGCCCAGCTTGGCGGTGCGGCCGGCGAAGAAATAGAGAGCCAGCACTTGCAGCGGCATCGAGATCGCCCAGCCGACATAGTGGTAGACCACCGGAACGGACTGGGCGACGGACCAGGCCTCGCGCGCCTGGAAGACGGCGAGTGTGCCCACCAGCGCGGCAAGCGCGCACAAGGCAACCGGCAGTTTCCAGGCAGGCCTGACCCAGCCCGTGCCCAGCAGCAACAGCGCCGCGGTGGCGACCAGACCCAACAGCGCGGTCGAATAGCTCGCCGCCGTCAGATCCGCCGTTTCGAAAACTGCCATCTTACCCTCTCCCATCACGAAACCTGGTTCTGTTCATCATCAAGCCTCCCTAGATCTGCGTCCTGATGTGCGGCGAGCGCGCGTAGAGCGCCACCATCGGCAGGATCAGCAGACCGAAAATGAATTGTTGCCATTCGAAATCGAGGCCAATGCCCACGAGGAAAGAGGACAGCACCTGCAGCACCAATACGCCGATCACGGTGAAGCCGTAGCCACCCTGCCCGCCGATCAGCGAGGTTCCGCCGACCACGACCGCGGCAAGGGTCAGGAACAGATATTGATCGCCCACGCTGATGAAGCCGCCACCCGACCAGCCGAGCAGCAGACAGCCGGTCAGCGCTGCGAAGAAGCCGGAAAGCGCGTACATCATCACCCAGTAGACCGGTTCGGAGATCATCACGCGTTTGGCCGATGTGCGGTTGACGCCCAGCGCATAGAGAAAACGGCCATAGACGGTGTAGCGCATGCCCGCGATCAGAATCACGGCGACCACGGCCCAGATGGCGATGACCGGCGGGAAAGGCAGGCCGAAGGTCGTGCCGTTCATCGCCGCCAGATTGGAGAGCCAGTCAGGCACCGTGCCGAACACATTGCCGCCATAGGCCGTGCCGATCGAGGTCAGTATCTGCACGCCGCCGGAGATGGCAAATCCCGTGCCAAGCGTGACGATCAGCGCCTGGCCCTGAAGACGGAAGCTGAGGAAACCATTGATCAAGCCGAGCAGAATGCCAGCGGCGAGCACGATCAGCATCGCAAGCCATGGCGGCAGGCCGAGCGCGATCAGATACATCAATCCGACATTGGCAGCGCCGATGATGAACGGAATGGACAGATCGAGCCCGCCGAGCAATGCCACCAGCGTCTGGCCCACCGAGGCGATGCCGAGGAACGAAGCAAACAGCAGCATCGACCTGATATTGCTGCCCGAGGCAAACCCCTCGATGTTCATTGCGCCGATCGAGAACAGGCCGGAGAGCACCATGATGCCGATGAATGCCGATCGGTTTTCCTGAAAGAAGCGGCCCAGCGTGCGCGTCAGCACCACGATCGTCAGAAGAATGAGCAGCGATATGACGTTCCAGATATTGAAAAACGTCTCGATGGTCAGCGACAGCGCCAGGAAAATCCCGCAGATGACCAGAAAGCCGTAGACGGCCGGCCGAAACTGCTGCCAGACCTGCCGCAATTCGGACGGCTGGCCCTCCGTTTCGCCCGTCTTTTCGCGTTCGAACTGGCCGAGAACAAACCGCCAGCCCCAGGTAAAGGCTGCCATGGTGGCGATGGCGGCCAGAATGATCATCTGCACCGAAAGCCCCTGCATGAAGCCGAAGACGACGCCGACAACAGTCAGGACGAGACCGATTGCAAGGCCAAGAATGGTGGCCGGAAGACCCAGCCGGGGCGTCGAACCGGTCATGCTCATCGCGGTTCCTCCACCTCGACACCGGCGCGGCCCGCCGCAACCCCTTCACGCATCAGCCATGCGCCGAGCAGAACCATCAACGCGATCACCACTGCGGCGACAGGCGCAATCCTGCGGCGGTCGGACTGGTTGAAGGCCGTGCGGACGAAGAAGGCGATGACGGCGAACAGCAGGGCGGCGAGCACGAACGGCGCGGCCTGATTGCGAAGCGCGATTGTCTGCGTATCCGGTCGGGCAACCTCAAGCGGCGCAACGTAGAGCGCCTCCGGCGCGATCGGCGCAAGAGGACCGGCAACCGATGCTTCGACCTCAGCGGGATCGCGAACGGGGCCGTCATTCGTCGCATGCAGTATGACGCCAAGCGCCACGACACTGAGTGCCACAAAATAAAGAAGCGGCGAGAAATTATGGATATGGCGCTGAATGAAGGGGATGATCAGTGTGAGCAGCAGCGAGATCACCAGGATCGAACCATAGGCGAGATTGGTGACGAAGCTCTGCACCGCGCCGAAATTGAAGGTCGCGAGAACGAAGGTGATCAAGTAGAGGTTCGCCGCGCCAAGGAAAGAGCCGAAAGCGCTGGCCCGTCCGCCGGCAAGCGATGCCCCGCCAAGGACCAGCGCCGTGACGGCGATCAGCGTGTAGGTGGTGCCCTGAGAGGGATCGCCGGAGGAAATCAGCGCCGTGAACGCTATCGCTGCCAATCCCGCGAAAGCGCCCGAAATCAGATGGGCGCCGATCCGCACGACGGTGATTGGCACGCCGCTGGTATAGGCGGCGCGTTCGTCCGAGCCCATCAGCCGCAGGTGCGTGAAGAAGGCGGTGCGCGAGAACAGGCCCCAGGCAATGGTGGCAAGCACAAGAATGGCGAGGACGGGGGAGAAGATCGTGGTGCCAAGCCCCCAGTCGGCCATGAATTGCGGCGCCATGCCGCCCGGGCGCGGCAAGATCACGAGATTGATGCCGGAAAGCGCCAGATAGCCGGACAGGGAAACGATGATCGGCTGGACCCGGACGTAGATTACGATAAGCGCGAAAATGAACTGGTAAAGCGCGCCGGTCAGAATGGCGTAGACGAAGATCGTGATCGGACTGCCGATAACGCCTGCGCCATGAAGCTGGATGAGCGTGACATTGATGAAGCCGATCAGCGGGCCGATCGACAGATCGACAGTGCCCCGACCGGAGATCACCGAGGCCATCAGCGCGTAGGTCGCCAGTATCAGCGGCGTGGCCACAATGATGGCGCTGCCGATGCCATTGCTGCTCATCAGGTTCGGCGCGCGCAACACCGCAAGACCGAGCAGCGCGAAGAACATGGTGATCGGAACCAGAAGAAACGGATTTGCACGCCCGCCCTGCGCCTGCCCGGCGACAGCGCGATCGGATACGGTTTCCGTCCTGGTATTGGTGAGCGCGTTGTTCATCGGCCAAGGCTTCTGGCTTGGCCGCTCTCGGCATCGAATTCGATGATCCGGATGGGTTTGCGAAACGGTGCGGGCGGCGGGCGATCGGCGGCTTCGTGCGCGGCGTCATCAGCGGCCGCCGGGACAAGCGCTGTTTCGACGGCGGCATGGCCGCGCGCTTCCGCCGTCGGCTGGAGCGCCGGCGATGGCCGGTCTGACCCTTCGGGTTTCTGCCCCTCGGGCATGGCCAGTCCGCTTCCGTCGGTCTGGCCGAACATCGCCTCAAGCACCTTTTGCGGCTCGAGCGTCCGCCCGTCAAAGGCATCAAAGGGGCGGCCGTCGCGGAACACGATCACGCGGGTGGCAAAGCCTACGAATTCCTCCAGCTCCGAAGACATGTAGACGACCGATTTTCCGTCCTCCGCGAAGGCTCTGAGATGTTTGTAGAGTTCGTTCTTGGCGCCGACATCGATCCCGCGCGCGGGATCGTTGAGCACGATGATATCGGGCCGCATGGCAAACCCCCGTCCGATCAGCACTTTCTGCTGATTGCCGCCGGAAAGGGAGGTTATGCGATCCTCGCGCGCGCCAAACTTGATCAACAGGTTTTCGGCCTCACGCTTGAAAACCGCCGAGAGCGTCTGCCTGTCGATGATGCCCAGAAATCCGCCGCGCTTCTTTTCCCGGTAGAGTGGCATCACCATGTTTTCGAAGATCGAGAGCGAGGCGAAGATGCCTTCGCGCTTGCGGTCGCCCGATACATAGGCGACCCGCCCCTTGACCGCGTCGGCAAGTCCGAAAACCGCCTGAAGCCTGCCGTCGCGGTCGGCGACCTGGACAAGCCCGCTGCGCGGCGGCTCGACTCCGGCCAACGCGCGGACGAAATCGTCCTGCCCCTGGCCGTCGAGGCCGGCGATGCCGACGATTTCTCCGCGCCGCAGATGGAAATCGAACGGCGCCGTCCCGTCCCAAAGCGTGATGCGCTCGGCTAAAAGGGCAAGCCGGTCGTCCCGCGGTCGCGGCGCCTCCTGATGATGGCCGCTGCCGGCGGTCTCATCGCCGGTCATCAGCGCCAGGAGGTTCTTTTCGGTGATCTCATGCTTTTCCAGCACGCCGACATCGCAGCCATCGCGCAACACCGTCGCACGATCGGAAATGCGGATCAGTTCGGCAATGCGGTGAGTGACGATCAGAACCGTCGCGCCGGCATCGCGCAGCGCCCGCATCTTGGCGAAAAGCCGCTCGGTACTGTCGAAGTCGAGCGCCGCGGAGCTCTCGTCCAGGATCAGGACTTTCGGTTCGCTGACCAGCGCACGGGCAATCGTGATCCACTGTTTCAGGCCAAGCGGCAGCGTTCCCGCAATGGCGAAGGGATCGACGGGCTCTCCGGAAAGGTCGAGCATCAGCTCGGCAGCGCGGGCAACCTTGCGCTCCTGGGAGAGAACCTTGGAAAAGAGCGCGTCCGCGCCCATGAATATATTGTCGACGACCGTGCTCTCATCGGCGACCAGCACCTCCTGATAGACGGTCGAGATGCCGAGCGCCCGGCTTTCCGCCGGCGTCGTCGGGGTTTCGCCGAGAATCGAGACCGAGCCGCTGTCAAAGGGAAGCACGCCCGACACCACTTTCGCCATGGTGCTCTTGCCGCAACCATTGCCGCCGACGATGGCGTGAATCTCGCCTGCCCGCGCCGAAAAGCTCGCGCCGTTCAGGGCACGGGTCGGTCCAAAAAACTTCTTCACGTTGCGCACCGCGATCGTTTCCTGACCGTGGGATGTTGGTGATATCTCGGCTTCTGGGCGCAGCATGGCGATCGTATCCCGGTGAAATCTCAAGACGCTTGAGGCCGCCGACAGTGGCCGGCGGCCTTCTGCATCAGGGCTTGTATGCTGTCGGATCGGCGGGCTTCATGAAGAAGTCGTTCAGATAGGCCTGCGAGCCCCAGTTGTCCTTGCCGACATTGAGCCAGGCCTGGCTGTTCTCGTCGCAATCCTCCGGAAGGATTTTCGCGACGTCCTCATAGGTCAGCACGACAGGATCGACGAGAACGGACTGGATCTTCGGTCCCTGCCCCTGCAGCGTGCGCATCATGACATCCCAGATCAGCTGGACATCATCGCCCGGCGGCCAGGTCTGAACGGCGGCGTCAATCAGGTCCGGATTCTTGCGCCAGGTGCAAAGCGCGCCCAGTTCGCCGCCGACGGTGACCTTGACGCCGGTGCGACCGGACTGTTTGAGCGCCCGCAGAACACCCATTTCAGCCGCGGACTGGACGGCGATGGCATCAAGCTTGCCCGGATGAGTGGCCAGCCATTTCTGCACTTCTCCCTGTGCGATCTGGTCGGTCCACATGCCTGCGACCGAGCCGACGATCTTGATGCCCGGCGCGGTGGCAAGCCCCGCTTTCACGCCGCGATCCTGACTGTCGGAACCGGACGTGCCGGGGATGCCTTCGACGATCAGGACATTGCCCTCTCCGCCCAGTTCCTCTGCCAGGCGCTTGCCGATCTCGAAGCCCGCAACCTGGTAGTTGACCGAGGAATTCATTGCCGAAGGGGCTGTCAGATAGCCCGTCATCGAGAACACCGGCACACCCTTGTCATAGGCATATTGTACGGTCTGGTTGAGCGCGGTGGGATTGGAGCAGCACACGAAAATGGCGTCGACGCCCTGGTCGACAAGCTGGCGCATCTGCTGGATCTGCGTCGAGTCACTCAGGTTGGACTGCGTGATCACAACGTCGCTGATCAGGCCGAGTTCCTTCCATTTCGGAATGATCTCGTTCTGGAGTTCGTCCATCGCCCCGGCACGCCACGTGTTGCCGGCATAAGACGACGCATAGCCGATTTTCCACGGCGGCGGGTTCTTCGCCTTGAAATCCTGCAACGGGCTTGCGGCCACCGGCTGCGCCGGGTCCAGCATGTCGGGATTGTAAAGGCGTTTGGCGACATCCGGATTGATAGAATCGACGCCGTCGGCATGTGCAAAAGCCGCACAGGACGCGGCCATGCCAACGGCAATTGCCAGGGTTCTCAAAAAAGTCATCGGTTCCTCCTCTTCGAAAGCACAGACCACCTGTGCGGCAGTTCAACGGAAACAGGCCGGCTCTTCCTTACTGGCCGCCGGCCGCGGCCTTGCAGTCACTCCCACCGGGCCCGGCCCGAAGTCCGCTCAGTCATAAAAGTCGTGCGGCGCCTTCAAAAAGGTCTGCCAGTTGTCGGGATCGTGTCCCGTAACCACCATCGCATTCGTGTCGCTCGCGATCCGGCGCAGCTTCGCCACGGAATTCGCGGCATCGGCAGACGAATGGACAAGGCCGGGCAATGCCTTGTTTTCCCAGTGGTCGAGCGTGTAGGCAGCATCGATGGTCAGCAGCACCGGCCCGGTTTTCGGCAAGGTGATCAGAAAGGACTGATGCCCCGGCGCATGACCCGGCGTGAAGATCATGCGGACGGCGCCGTCGCCGAACAGATCGTAATTGTCGGTGTATTCCCCGCCGAGGAGCTTCCAGTTGAGGCCGGGCCTGTCGAAGTCGGCGCGGATATAGGCGCCGCGAGCGAACCAGTGCGGGTTGAACGCATAGTCATATTCCGCGCGCTGGCAGATGATCTGCGCGTTCGGAAAGTGACCGATTGCCCCGGTGTGGTCGAGATGGAGATGGGATTGCAGCACGTAGCGGACCGAGCCGGGGTCGACGCCGACCGAGCGGCACTGATCGGCGCAGTTCTCCGAAACCTCCATGACCGGATCATAGGCGTCGACAACCGCGCCCCAATGCGCCCGCTTGTCGATCGCGGCCTCGATCGCATTGCCGCCGTCGATGACGATATTGCCTGCCGGATGCTTGATCAGGAACCACGGAACGGGAATGTCGAAATCGCTCTCCCCCTGGTTCATCTTGATGAACTTGAGCTTGGTCTTCAGAATCCCTGTCTGGAACATATGAAGCTCGATACCCGAGGAACTGCCGCTTCTGCGCCGCGAACGATCGGCGGCAGGCGACCGGATGCCCGGACGCGGTGCGAGACTGCTGGCCGTTCCGCTTCCCGAAAGCGTTTCCGGCCGGGTTTCCCGGCGCTGTCCCTTTTCGTCAAATTCAATGATTTTCATACGAATTTCCCCGACGCGATTTTCTGCTGGCTGCTGTGTCCCGGTGATGCGCGCTTCATGTGCGTTCCTCGATGAGCCGCAGCGCTTCCTTCAAATACACGGCGAAAAGCGGGTAGTTTTCCGACATCGGGAAATGCCCGATATCCTCCATCTCGATATAGATGCCGCCCGGGATCTGCCGCGCGGTGTTCTCCGTCGCATCAGGCGGTGTGAGATAGTCATAGGTGCCGGTCATCATGATCACCGGGCACTGACGGGTATCGATACCGCCAAGTTTGGTCCGGAGGTCATGGTCGACGGAGTAGAAGTAGAGGTCGCCTTTGAAAACCTCGGACCCTTGCGTGTAGTAGTGCCAGGTGAGCCAGCGGTCCTTGTCCGGGCTTTGCGGCGCCATCAGGTCCCATACGCCGGAGGCGCAGACCTGGGCAGCGTTGGCATGCGGATGGCGCCACCAGTCGAGAAAGAAGCCGGGCGCATGCTCTGCGGCCTCGACCGGGATGACCGCGCGGAAACGGTCCGGGTGATGGAGCGCGAGCTGCAAGGCGATATTGCCGCCGAAGGAAGAGCCCATGAAGATCGGATTTTCCAGATCGAGCGCATCGCAAAACGCGGTAATGAAGTTCATATAGTGCTCGGTCGTCAGCCGATATTCTTCCGTCCACCACTCCTTGTTGAGCGGCGGGTCGGACTTGCCGTGACGGGCAAGATCATAGGCAATCACATCGTAGTCGGCCGTAATTTCGCTATCTTCCAGAAGATCGCGCCATTGGTGATTGTGGCAGCCGGCCGTATGCTGGCAGACAAGCGGCACGCCCTCGCCGTTGCGCAGGTAAAAGACCTTGTACTCGTAGCCGTCGACATCAATCGTGACATAACGTCCGATGACAGGCGAATGCTTGGCCATAAAGGGCTCCGTATGTTTCGAAAGCGCACCGGGCGCAACAACAGGGCGCGCCGGCTCAGACCGGCACGCCGACTTTGCGAAGCAGTTCAAACTGAACGGTAAAATTGCGCAGGTTCTGCATGAGGACGAGAAGATTGCCCTCAAGCTTCAGGTCCCGCCGGAAGCTTGCCGACCAGATGCCGTGATACATCGGTTCCGGTATCGGCTTGGCAAATTCGCGCCACGTAGCAGGACCGGCCCGCAAGGCAAAGTCATAGGCATCCATCGGCGCGGGGTCGATATTGATCTCGCTGACCTTGCCGTCGATCATCCGAATGATGATCTTCGCGGTGCCCATGTCCCAAAGGTAAGTACAGGTGAAATAGCGCGCCATCGCGCCGATCGTCCGATCGCCGTCGGACGCTTCCGCGAAACGGATGGCCCAGTCTCTCTTGCTCATCACCATGCGCCCCCTCCCAAAAGCAACATAGCCTGCCCCGTGGGTCGTATCCCGACCCGATCACGATTATGAAATCAGTCCATAATCATGCCCACAGTTCGATATAGTGAACTGTTTTCAGTAGACAGAACAATAATGATCTGTTCTGATGGTTGTCAAGAATGATTTGGAGCGAAACGGCATTTGATTGGCGATGGATCAAGAACAGACAAAACTGGTGCCCGCCGTGGAGCGGGCGACGCGCATACTCGATCTGGTGGCGAGAAACCGAAGCCATCCCAACCTGTCAGATCTCGCGCGCGAGCTTGGAATCGCTAAAAGCTCGGTTCACATGCTGTGCCGCACGCTTGTGGAACTGGGACTGCTGATCCGCCGCCCTGACCAGACCTATCAGCTCGGTCCCCATCTGATGCGCTGGTCGAACGCCTTTATGGAGCAGTCCGACGTGGCCACCGAGTTCGCCTCGATCTGGGACAGGGAAACCGAGCTTCCGGGTGCAACGATTACGCTTACCGTTCTCGAAGGCAACGAAGTGGTCTACATCGCGGCGCGCAATTCGGACATCAGCCATTCGCTTGTCGATTTCCGCGCCGGTATGCGGCTTCCGGCGGCCTTTACCGCGACCGGAAAGGCCTTCCTGAGCCATATGAGCGATTTCGAAGTCAAGAGGATCTATGCGGACGGGCTGCCGCCGCCGCGTACGTCCTCCAGCGTCCAGACCGTGGAGCAGTTGCTCGCGGAACTGCGCGAGACGCGCGAAAGAGGCTACTCCGTCGACAACCAGCAAGTCGCCGAAGGCATTATCTGTTTTGGTGCGTCGGTTCTCGATTCACGCAACTTCCCGATCGCAGGGGTTGCCGTCAGTCTTCGGGCCGACGAGCTCATTGACAGAGAACGCACCATCGCCAATGTCAGGCGTATTGCAACGCGGCTATCCGCCCGCATGGGAGCCGATCTGGAACGGGCAGCGAGCCGGCGTACGAGGGTGGGCTAGCGCATCGGCCGGAGAATCGGAATTGAATTTCGGGAAGCGCGATGCGTCAGTTCAATCGGTTCGAGCGGTCTTTGTGCGTCCGAATGGATAACCTCCTGAAAGCTCGCATCTAGATGTGATATCTCGACGGGTATTGCCGGTCAGGCCCCGGTCGGCGATGTCAGGTTGATCGGCCCGGGTGCGAGCCTGGATCCTTTGAGCGACGCTAGCGCGGTTCCGCCTTTCATGGAGACGCGCACCACTCTACCTATTTGTTTTGACGCATTTTCGCTTAACGTCAGATGTTTCCATCTGACTGCGAAATGCTCCAATCCTCACCATGAAGAACGGGCTTTGGACATATAACCACGAACGGCCCGACATGGGCATTGGCGGCATCCCACCCGCTCGGAAACTGAAAATGGCCGCGTGATTTCTACCACTGAACCCCGTTAAAATGAGGAGGCTTGCCATTCCCGTAGGCGGATCAGTCAGTTCATATGTTGTTGGCACGAGGTTTCGCCAACCCACTATGGGCCAAAATAAAACAATTTTCTGTCATCAGGGAACAGAACCATAACGCCGCCGAGAAATCCCTCGCCGATAATGACAATGCCTGTGTTGTCGGTCAAAGCCTGGGTGAATTTAATTCGAAAACCCAAATACTCTTTCTTGTCTCCCCTCTCAGGAAAGCACGATCTGCCAGAGAATATTTGATTTGATATATGCTCCCCGAGCCTTCTATCGCCCGATATTTCGATGCTACCTGCAACATCTATGAGAGAAGCATCGGAAAAGTAAGCAAATTTCCCATCCGGGAATACATAAACCCCTATATTTTCCTCTTCCCCCTTCTTTCGAAGAGTTTCTAACGCGTTCTCTGACAATGTAATTAAGTTTCTGTCGACTTCGTGATCGTCAGATATATCGATTTCAGCAGCGGTACACCTGAAAATTTCTCGGTGAAAATACTCGATATTCTCAACCTCGACGCTCGCCGGAATATTTTTTTGAATCCGGAATTCAAGTAAATGTTGATAGGTAAAATAACCGAAACAAAATATCAATAAAGTAAAAAATAATTTCAGTTTCAATTTATTGCCACCGTTTATATTATTTCCGAGATTTATAGAAAATTAATTTCTGCTGATTCTTTACATGTGCCATCGATCAACTCCCCCGTTTCGAATTGCCGAATGACCTCGTCGGAAAAGCGCATCGCTGCAATTGGCATCTTTCTGCCACTCGGTAGAGTTTTGCGTGCACCCGGTTTCAGATCTTTGAGTCGCCCCCACATGCCGGTGAACAGATCCGGCCAGATCGACAACATTTCTTCCTGCTGCTGACGCGAACGGAAACGATCGCGCTTTCCCGCGCGATAATCTTCCCAACTGAGACCGGTGACATATTCCGATCCACGCTTATAGGCACGGTCGCGGATATAGTGGCCTTCCCCGTCTTTGATCGGCCGGCGATTTTCATCGCGAACATAAAAGGCGGAGGGATCGAAAACCGGCGTTCCGACAGCTGTGATCCTGATTATATAAGTACCGGTTCGCCGGCCTTCTTCCGAATCTTCTGGGAGACTTTTGGGCGGCAATGGCCAGCACTCCTCTCCCAACTCATGATGCATAAAGCCGATCTGAAACCCCTTGTAGCGGAACAGAAAGCTGCCATAGTCCTCTCGCCCGCCACCGCCATATCTGTGCATCGAAATACTTGGATCCTCGGTGAGGACCGAAATCTGCAGCCCGATTGTCGGCTGGCGATCTACCAGCCAGTATTTCAGGCCACCCCGTGTTTCGAGCCAAGGCTCGCCTTCGGGAGGGGAAAGACGTTTTTCATAAGAGATTTCAATATTCTGCATGTAATTGAGACACCAGGTTGCAAAAGTCAGCACGATGAACAGATGATCACACGATGTTGACGCGTCATGCTCGGATGAATTGATTTTAAAGAAAGTTCGATAGGGCAGCAGGAAGACGCTCAGCGCGGTGGATCGCCTAAATCACTCTATCTCAATCAAGTGTCGCAACCATATGTAGATGTCAATGGTTTTGACACTATTTGGCGAAAAATCGAACCTTCAGTCAAGGTTCGCCAAGAATAACAGCAAGGTGCTGAAATGAAAGGTGACGTCCGCCATGGAAACGCCGTTCTATCCGATTTTCAGGATCAATAAAATCAATAACTTAAATCACCTTGCGACAAGTCGGTTTTTTGAATCCGACACCCGAATTCCGTCTTCCGACGCCTGAAATCCGTCCTGGATTGAACGGCTATTCCTCCGGCCGGAAATACGCACAAAAAAAGGGCCGCTCCCGAAGGAGCAGCCCTGAATAAACACCCGATTTTTGGGATTTCCATTTTCTCGGCCGCCGTCGCTTCCTCGAGTGATCGACTTCATGCCGCTGTAATGCCAGATTGGTATCAACGACGATCCAATTCTTCGCCAAGAACGGATTCATCTCGTCATCGCAGTCCATGCGAACAGCATAGGCCTCGACAAAATCACCGATGTCGATCTCGCGCCGCTTCTCGCCGAGCGTATGCCTGTCCTTGCCGGCATCATCGACATAATCGATGCGGGTCAGCTGTTCCTTGAAGTTGACGGTATCGGGATGGGCGGCAAGGTTCAGATAAACCTGTGACTCCTCATATGAAGCGCACCAGAATTCCTGCAAGACGGTCGACCAGTGCAGCCGCGTGACAAAGGCAACCTTACAGGAGCCACTGGATTTCCCGAGCTCGATCTTCTGCAGGTGCGAGCGCGATAGCCGATGCGGATCATCGGGGTCGGCAAGCGGCGGCGGTTGGATGGTGCAATCCCAAAGCTCAGGTTGATTGGCGTAAGGGTGTTCGGACGGGATTTCGAAGTTTACTTGCCGTTGAATAGGCATAGGTTCTCCTTGCCCGAGAAGCATGGCTTCTCGGGTCTGTTCAATTCAGATTTTGAGGAGAAGCGACACCCTTCCCACCCCGGCACGAGCGTGCTATTAAGGTGGTCTCTACGAAGAAGCGTCTGCTTCTTTTCGGAAGGGCGTGGTTGTTACAGCAATCACGCCTTTTCTGTTTTGGCCTTGGCCATATGTGTTTCGCCTGTGTTCCTTTCCTTTCCTTTCCTTTCCTTTCCTTTCCTTTCCTGTCCAGTATTTACGAGCGGCGGACCGCCCCGTTATTGGTTTCGGCTCGGAAGCAGTTTTTTCAGCGTGAGTCCGCTAACGCTCGCCTCCAATAGGTGATGCGCTTATATAGCGCGAGTACTGTGTTCATTGAAATTCGGCACAGTTTGTCCAGTTCGCATTTCTTTAGAAATGCGAATATAGAAATATACTGTAAGCGTAACAAACTACCCTTTTTTTTGGCTAGCTGAACCGAAAGTCCCAATGATAGGCCTCTCTTCACCTTTGAAATCAGGAGGGAAGAATGGCGTCAGTGGACATCTGGGGCTTCAAGGTCGGGCTTTCGACCGATGGCAGGAAGATCTGGCCGAAGTCGATAAAGCGTGAAGCGGTCCGTCGGGTTCGGGACGATGGCTGCCCGGTCAAATTGATCGCCGCTGAACTCGGCACACGAGATTTCCTGGTCCGCAAATGGGTCAAGCTGGCGGAAGCGCGGGCTACCCATGACGGGCGTGAAAAGCCCAAGCCTTTTGCCGAAGTCAAACTGGCTCACGAACCACCCCGCTTGGCTGAACCCAGTAGGGAGAGCGGCTCAAGTGGACGGCTGCTTGTCGGCGGAGTCTGCCTGGAATTCCCTCTGAGTATCGCTGAAGCCGATCTGGCGAAACTGATCCGCGTCGCGGGGCAGTTCTCATGATCTTTCCGTCGAGCACCTTCAAGATCTATCTCGCCACCGATCCCGTCGACTTCCGCAAGGGGATGGATGGCCTCGCCGCCCATGTGATGCGCAACTTTGATCTCGATCCATTTTGCGGCGCCTTCTTCGTCTTCCGCTCCAAGGGGAGCGACAAGACCAAGGTGCTGATGTGGGACGGAACGGGCCTCGTGCTGATCTACAAGCGTATCGAGGGCCGCGGTTTCGTCTGGCCGAAAATGCAGGGCGGCACGGTCACACTGACCAAGGCGCAGTTCGAGGCTCTATTTGAAGGCCTCGATTGGGGCCGGGTCGCAACCGCCCATTATACCCATCCGAAGATCGCGTGATCGGGCGGCCTCTTCCCTTCTATTTCTGTATCCGGACATTGTAGTATGATGCGTATCCCCTTTGTCGAGGCAAGGCTGTTTCCGGTCGGCGACAGCGAAGCCGATCTTGAATACCGATTTGAAAACCACCTACGCAAGCTGCGCGAGGACAAGCAGTCTGTCGAAGAGCTTTCCGACGAAGACGACTGGCATCGCTCGAGAGACATTGTGACAAGTCGCGACCGGGCACGGATCAGGCGGTGGGCAGTACGGATCATCAAGGGACGGGAAAAGGTGTCCGGGATCATGCATCTACGGCCCGAGGACCGCAAGGCGATCGAAATGCTGAATACCGGCGTGCAGGTGATCGAAATCGAGAGCGAGGTACGCGCTGATGAGATTGCTGCAGCACTTCATGCGGAAATGCCATGGATGGCGCCCGCGACAGAGCTGTTCTGGCAGGCGATGCGGCTATCCGTTCGCTCCGGCATGGCTGGCTTCCGCCTTCCGCCTCTGCTGCTGAACGGGCCGCCCGGCATTGGCAAGTCGGTCTGGGCCCGCAAGGTAAGCGAAGTGCTTCAGGTTCCGCTGCGGACAATTGACGCGGCTGGCGAACAGGCCTCTTTTGCTGTCGCGGGCTCCCAGCGCGGTTGGGGTTCGGCGCATCCCGGCAAACCGATCCAGACGGTGATCCAGCACAAGGTCGCCAATCCGATTATCGTTATCGATGAGATCGAGAAGGCGGGCGTTGCAGTCTCGACAAACGGGGCTCGCTGCAGCCTGCCCGACGCATTGCTTTCATTGCTGGAACCGGCCACGGCGGCGCGGTGGGAGTGCCCCTTTTATCAGCTCAGATTCGATATGTCGTGGATCGGCTGGATCCTGACATCGAACAGTCTTGCCGGCATTCCGGAACCGCTGCAAACCCGGCTGAACATCGTGAACCTTTCACCCGTACTGCCATCGGACATGATCAGCTTTGCTCAAAGAGAGGGCAGAAAGCGCGGGCTTTCGGAACTATCCGTCGAGGTGATCGCCGAGGTTATCGAGCGACACCAAACGCGGCGGCAGCCCCTGAACCTGCGCTCGGTCAACCGCATGCTCGCGCGTG
>CP070277.1 GCA_016916535.1 Dysgonomonadaceae bacterium zrk40 | reverse complement strand
TGTTCCGTTAAAGCCGAGCGCCTGGGACAGGCGCATCGACTCGTCGATATGCTCCTGCACTTCGGGTTCGTCCATATCGGTACGAAGTCGTTTGACGTCGAGCCCGATCTCCTCGGCCAGGCGCATGACCGATGCTTCCTCGGCACGTTCTTCCATACCCATCAGCGCCCAGTGAAACTCCTCGTATTTGTCCTGTTCCCTCGCGGCCAGGGCGGCTTTGGCCGCGAAGACAGACCCTTCGCTGAGAATGGGCCATTCGCGATAGACGAGCCGGACATCCTGGTCGGCATCGAGCAGCCCCTGAACCTCGGACATGGCCCGTCTGCAGTAGGGACAGTTGTAGTCGAAGAATTCCACGACCGTGACATCGCCGTCGGGATTTCCGAGGACCGGCGCGTTCGGATCATGTTCGAGCGACTGGCGCTGGTTCTTCAGAACGTCGGCAGCTGCGTCTGCCTGCGTAGCCGCCTGCTGCTGTTCGAGCAACTGCACGGCTTCCATGATGATCTGCGGGTTTTCCCGGATCGCTTCCAGCGCCAGTTCCTTGATCCGAGCATCGCTCAGATCTTGCGCGAAGCCGGCAATCGGCGCGATAGCCAGACCAAGCGCCAGGGCTGTGGTTTTCATCGGGTGCATTGTCAATTTCCTTCTCTCTGGGCTTCGGCGGCGCTGCGTTCGGCCTGAATCTGCCGTTGCCGATCCGGCCATGTGGATTTGATATAGGCGAGGATATTCCAGATCTGATCGTCGGTCAGTTGGTCGCCGAAACCGGGCATGCCGCTTTCAAAATCGACGCCCTGTGCGGCGAGGGCCGCCTTGCCGCCGAGCTTGGTGTAGTCGAAGAGCACGCTGTCAGAATGGTGCCATGTATGACCCGTTTCGTCATGCGGTGGGGCGGGCAACACGCCAGCCGGGCCCGGTGAATGCCAGTCGGGCTGACCCTCGAGATTCGCGCCGTGGCAGGAGGCGCAGTAGCCCTGGTAGAGGTCCTCGCCCTGCGCCAGATCGAAGTCTTCCGGAGCAGCACTGGTTTGGGTGCCGGCCTGCGTCATGAGCCAGGCACGTGCTGCCGCACCGGACACCAGAATGACGGTCAGGATCAGGTATTTCCGCATCATGTCACCTCGAGCCACGTCATCATGCCCGAAGCCGCATGGCTCAGCATATGACAGTGAAACAGCCATTTTCCCGGGTTGTCGGCGACAAAGGCAATGGTCCGGGTCTCGCCGCCGAGCATCAGCAGCGTATCGCGGAAGGGACCAAGGGCCGCGTCCTTGGTCACCTCGCGGAAATGCATCCCGTGCAGGTGCATTGCATGGGGGAAGGACGTGTCGTTGTAGATTTCCAGCTTGATCGTCTCACCCACGGGCACGCTCACGAGCGGGGTGTCGGTCATCCCGATCGTCCCGTTGAAGGACCAGAACTGGTTTGCCTCGACCAACTGGCGAAAGCTCTTGCGTTCGCCGTCGAGGGTGGCGGCATCGAGTGTGCCCATTGCCCCGCCCTGCATATTGAGCCGCGCCGTTACCGCTTTTTCCATGCCGGATATGTCCATGCGTGGGTTCGGGGGCAGGGGATGTGGCGACCCGCGCCGCGCCGCCGCCGCGCGGCCCGATACCGGAAACGCCACCTGTGAGACGCCCTCCTGATCCTCGACGCGCACAAGATGCGCTGTCTCGCCCGACGCCGCTGTGACGTCCACGATCAGATCGGCGCGCTGGCCCGGCCCAATGATCAGCACCTCACTTACTGGCTTGGGCTCGGACAGCGGCATGCCATCAAGGGCCACGGTCCAGCCTTCCATCCCGAAAATCGAAAGAACGAATATCCGGGCGTTGGCGGCATTGATCAGCCGCAGCCGCAGGCGTTCGTTCTGCTTCACGTCCAGCGACAGATCAAAGCGCCCGTTGGTGGCGATGAAGTTGCCGCGCCGCCCGGCATGGCTGCGATCATGGCGTGACGTGAAGTCGGGGTCGATCTGTGCCGTTTCGGGATCGAGAAGCCAGTCGTCGAGGATCAATACCTCCTCGCGGTCGATATCCGGCGCCTCGGGCTCTTCCACGATCAGCGCACCATAGAGTCCGCGCGCGACCTGCTCGGTTGACCGGTTGTGCGCGTGATACCAGTAGGTGCCGGCGTCCGGCACCACGAAATCATAGTCGAAACCCTGTCCCGGTTCGACAGCTGGCTGCGTCAGCCCGGGAACCCCGTCCATCGCGTTGTCGATGCGGATCCCGTGCCAATGAACCGAACTTGCCTGCGGCAGTTCGTTCAGGAACGATCTCTGGATGCGGGCGCCTTGAGCCATCCGCAACTCGGGTCCCGGCATCGCGCCGTCATAGCCCCAGATTTCAGTCTTGGGATAGGTTGGGGGTGCAAGTTGGACGCGCGCGGGCCGGGCCTTGAGTTCGGCAAAGCGTGGCGTTGCAGCACGCGCCAGGGCCGGAACGGCCAGAGCCGCAATCGTCGCCGCGCCCTGCTCAAGAAATTCTCGCCGTGTCGTCATCTTTTCCGTGTCCTTGAAATGTGCGGGGCGATACGCCGCCCCGCCCGTGTCAATCGATGGTTTTGCCGATACTCGGCCTCCCCGCCAAAGCCCTGCCTTCCGGTACATCGCTGTCGAGAAGATAGATCGCCATCGCTTTCAAATCGGACTTTGAGAGGAACCGCGTTCCGTTCTGGACAACCTCACCCATGCTGCCGCCGAACACGTCTCCTGACGGGGTAACACCACTTTGCAGAGCATATGACAGATTGGCGACGGTCCATCCGCGATCTGCCAGATCGTCGGACAGGATTGATGGTGCCTTGTTTCCACCGGGCAGGTCGTCGTTGCCGGCAAAAACGGCATCTGGCATCCGGCCGCCCGCGAGGTTCCGACCGGTGTGACAGGCCCCGCAATGGGCGGCGCCGCGCACGAGTTGCCGGCCGCGGTTCCAGTCGACGCTCTTTCCTTCCACCGGTTCGGTCTGCGGATCATGCATGAAAAGCGCACGCCATAGTTTCAGGCCCCAGCGTTGGTTGAACGGGAAACCGACATCGTGCGGTGGTGCGGGGTTGGTTACCGGTGCGACGGTCTGGAATGCTGCCCACATATCGGCGACGTCCTGATCGGAAAAATCCGCATAGAACGGATAGGTGAATGCCGGAAACAAGGGCTCGCCATCGGGCGAAACGCCCTGCCTGACAGTCATCGCGAAGTCAGACAGGCTCCAGTCTCCGATGCCGTGCTCGGGATCGGTGGTTATGTTCGGCGGGTAGAAGACGCCAAACGGGGTTTCGAGCGGGGCACCGCCCGCCAGCGGAGCGCCGCCATCCTCGAAATTCGTGTGACAGGCGATGCAACCGCTCGCGCGCGCCAGATAGGCACCGCGCTGGACATCGCCGGTCAACTCGATCTCGGCGGGCGGTCGGCCAATCGGCCAAACCACCAACGCCGCGATTGCCGCCGTGCCGGAAAGGGCAAGGACGGCAACACCTGCAAGAACCCGCCTCATGTCATTTCACCTTCGCGCGGAAGCGGGTGTGACAGGACGAACAGGTGTCGCTGACCTTCGCGAAAACCGCGTTGGCGGGCATCTCGGCCAGTTCTTCGCGCCCCATCGTGTCATCGGCCATCATGTCACCACTGCCCATCATCGAGTTGGCTCCCATCATGTCGGAGCCGCCCATCATGGCGCTTGTATTCGACTTGGTGTCCGACTGACTTGCGGGTGCGTTGTCAGCGGCAAGAGCCAGGCCTTCGGCGTATCTGTGCAACTCCTCGGCCAGGCCTGCAAAGCTCTCCCAATCGTTCCATATGGCGTCTTTCGCGACCGATGGCATGCCTGCGCTGCCGTCCGGGAACAGACGGGTCATGGCATCGCCAGCGTGCATGCCGATGGTTTCCGCAGCGTGCCGCACGGTATCAGCATCATACCCCGTCTCGCCGCTCATCATCGGGGCGACCGTGTTTCACGGCCTTGCCCATTGCCGACATCGCGTCCATGCGCTCCTTCACGATACCGGTCGCGCCGCTATGGGCGAGCGCCGCCGATGCCACGCCGACAAGCACGGCGGAAGTGATAATCCCTGTAGGTTTCATGTCATTGTCCTTCAAATCCTGATTTCGAGACGGGTCCGATCACGTGAGGAGGCCGGACCTTCGTGGTCGCGGCACGCCTGACGGGGTGTGCGCGCTCTGAATCCACCGTGATCGCCGCAAGTGCGCAGTCAATTCCCGGATGGCAATGTCCGAATGCCTCCTGGATGACAGTATGATCTTCGCCATGATCATCGTCGACCACGGCGTGCGTTGAGCTTGTCGCGGCGGGAGCAGAAGAATGGGCTTCAGCGCCCTGAGGGGTCAAGCCGAATGCGAAAAGCGCGCAGAGAATCATCGCGCGTAGCAAGCCGACAGGTTCGATTTTGCGTCTTTCGTTCAAAAGATGCCGTTTTCCTTCTGAAGCTCACGAATGTAACGCGTGATCATTTTCACGTCGCCATCGGTCACACCCTCCACCGCCGGCATGTTGCCGAAGTTCCAGTGATGCGCACGGACGCCGTTTTTTGCCGCGAGGACGAATGCCATGTCGGAGTGATGGTTTGGCTCATAGGTCTTGTGTACAAGCGGTGGGGCGACGCCGTTCTGGCCCGCCGCATTCGCACCATGACACTCGGCGCATTTGGCGTCGAACGCCCGCTTTCCGATCTGCGCGTCCGCCGACAGTTCGGCGGGAAGCGCCACCTCGACGATCGGTGCGCCCTCGGCCAGGGTGCTGGTATCGGGCGGAATCATCGAATGGCCCGTGCCTTGCGTCGCCCGTTGCGTCGCATTCCAGTAGACCGCAACCCCCCCGACGAGAAAGAAGGCGACGATCGCCAGCAATGTCTTGTTCATACTTTTCTTGCCCCTCGCAACCGAATGCTTCGGTCAAATAAGTTTGACCTGTGTACCAACCGGCGATCTGTCGAAAACCCCGACAATTTGTTCGTTATAAAGGCCGATACAGCCATTCGACGATTTGCGACCGATCTTGCGCGTGTCGTTGGTGCCGTGAATGCGATAGTACTGCCAACTCAGGTGCATGGCACGAATACCCAGCGGATTGTCCGGCCCGGGCGCCACATAGCGCGGCAGCGTCGGATCGCGCTCGATCATCGAGGGTGTCGGCGCCCAATCGGGGGCCTCATCCTTGAAGACCACTTCGGTATAACCGCGGCGTGTCAGCTCGTCGGACAACGGCACCGAGGTGGGATAGATACGCATCTCCCCATCGGCAGTCCAATGCTGGAGCACCCTGGTGTTCGTGTCCGAGAGCAGGATGCCTTTGCCAAGGCTGTCGAAGTGATCCTGCCAAGCGTGTAGCCGGAAGGAAGACATGTTGCGCCTCACCACGGACGCTTCCTCCGCCCGAAGGAGTGTTGGGGTCGCCAGCGCGATAACACCGCTGGCACCCGCCGCCAGAAATCCGCGCCGGTTGAGGGGCTTTTCGCCATTTTTTATCATAACCTGCTCTCACATCTATTTCTTGCCTGTTTTAGCGGGATAAACCACCTTCCAGCACCGGAAGGTCAAGCAGATGCCCCCTGACAAGACCGTGATTTTTGTATCGGTTTGTATCGTTGACCTTCCGGCGCAGGAAGGCTTTAGCCCATCTCCTGTATGCTTGGAGATGCAACGAAAATGAATGAATCTGAAACTCCTGTTGAGAAATCGAGCACGATGCCGGTGATGAAATACGCCATGTGGGCCTGCTGCGCGGTAATGCTGCTTCCAATCGCAGCGTTCGTGATGACGGGGGGACTTGCGGGCGGATTGACCTCCGGGCTCTACGTCTTCGCACCTCTGCTTTTGTGCGTCGCCGCACATTTGATCATGCATCAGATGATGGGAAAATCATGCCATGATACGAAGAGCGAGCGGACCGATGATGTTGCGATCCAGGTGGATCAAAAAGTAGCCGCCAATTAGGCCGGGGTGAGATTGGGTATCGTTCGCCGTCTTCTGCCGCTTTGGGCGATGCTCTTACTTGGCGCCTGCGCCCAGACCATCGCGCAATGCGAGCGAAGCGGTGATGTCCGGCTCTCTTCGAGCGGTCAGGTGGCCGACCTGCCTGCAGGTTGTGAGGTAAAGGAAATAACGGGCAGTGGGCTGGCAGTGCTTGAATGTCGGGACGGCAGGGAGGGCTTCGCCTTCGCTTTGGAATAGTTGTGAAGGTGACGGGATATGATTGAAGGACGGCGGAATACATTGGCAGTTCTTGCGACTGTTGCGGCCGCCTACGCCGGGTTTTGGTATTTTCCGGAACTCGGTTCGACCGAACTCAACTTCGAGGACGTTCAATACCCGCGGGGCTTTCGCAGGCTGTCCGCCAGCGAAAGCTCGAGCGGCTTCGATCTCTTCATCGGAATGAACGCCATGGGTCCGGATAGTCTGGCGGATGCCGAAGCGCGGGTCAGGGCAGATATCTGCGGTGCGCTCTACGGCGATGACCTGTCTGCAACACAGCGCGTTCCGGTGGCGTTTTTTACAGAGTATTATTGCCCTTATTGCCGTGTTCAGACCAGGACGCTTGCGGCGCTCGATGCACGTCCCGACAGCAACCTGCGTGCCATCTGGCACGAATTGCCGCTTCTCGGGCAATCGTCGGAGGTCGCGGCCAAGGCGGCGCTGGCGGCGAAACGCCAGGGTGCCTATGTCGCATTTCATGAACGGCTCATGAAATCCTCGTTTGTGGCGACACCGGAATATTTACAGGCTTTGGCGCGAGACATCGGTGTCGATCACCAACGTCTGATTACCGACATGCGAAGCGCCCCTGTTACCGAAGAATTGGAAAACAGTGCTGCTCTCGCACGGGTATTCGGCATTTTTGGAACGCCCGCCCTGATAATCGGGCGAACGATCATCCAGGGCCAGATCGATGAGAAGACCATTCTGCGTGTTGCCGAGATGGAAATCGAGGAAGATTGGACGTCCCAGTGTCAGACAGCGTGATGAACAAATTCTCGCGGCTTTTCGTCGCAAAGCTGATTCTGCTGGTCTGCCTCGGTTTTCTCGGCGCGGGGCTGGCCAGTATGTCGAACGCCGCCGAATCCGGGAGCTTTTCCAACCCGGCTCTCGAGGCGCGTCTGATCGCAGCCGAAAACGGAGTCGGCCCGAACGCGACGTCCCTGTCCGCCGGGCTGCATCTGGAGTTGGGCGAGGGCTGGAAGACCTATTGGCGGTCCCCGGGCGAGGTCGGCATCCCGCCCTCGATCGACTGGGCGGGATCGGAGAATGTGGAAGAGGTCGAATTGCTCTGGCCCGCCCCGGAACGGTTCACGGCCTTCGGGATCGAGAATTTCGGATATCACGACGAGGTCGTATTTCCGCTGCGTATCGCATTGTCCGACCCCGGCGCGCCGGTGCGATTGAACGCCAATGTCACGCTTCTGACCTGCTCGACCGTTTGCGTCCCGCAGGAGTTCACACTGACCCTGTCGCTGCCACGAGCCAGCGGAATCGACGCGGATGCGGCGGCGCTCATCTCGGCCTATGCCGAAAAGGTGCCGGAGGAGGGGGCTGAGAGCGGTATCTCGATCCAGTCGGCCTATCTCGACCCGGACATGACCGCCCTGACGCTGGTCGCACACAGTGAGCGTCCCTTCGCGGGCCCGGATGTCTTTCCCGAACTGGGCGCGGGCACGGCATTCGGCAAGCCGGATATTCGTCTGGGCGACGGGGGCCGTCTGCTCTGGGCCCGATTGCCCGTTCTGAGCGCGGCCGCGGATCTGCCCGATCTGCGGATCACCGTGACCGATGGCGACCGTGCGGCCAGCCTGTTCACGGAGTTGGCCGATGCAGCACCGCAGCCGCCCTTCGCCCTGGACCGCGTGCTGCCGGGTCTGGCGGAACTGGCCTGGATCGCCGCAATCGCCTTCCTCGGCGGTCTTGTCCTGAACGTCATGCCCTGCGTGCTGCCGGTGCTCTCCATCAAGCTGTCCTCGGCGATGAAGAGCCGCGACCAGGGCGTGGGCCGTATTCGCAAGGGGTTTGCCGTCTCCGCACTCGGCGTTCTGGCGTTCATGTGGTCGCTCGCCGCTTTGACCCTCGCGGCGCGCGGTCTGGGGATGACCGTGGGCTGGGGGCTGCAATTCCAGAACCCCGTATTCTTGGCGGTGATGTTCATTGTCCTGGCCGTGTTTTCCGCCAACCTTTTCGGGGCATTCGAAATCGAGCTGCCGTCTTCCTTGCAGACCCGGCTCGCCCGCGCCGGCGGTGGCAAAGGCTATAGCGGCGACTTTGCGACAGGTGCCTTTGCCGCCATCCTCGCGACACCCTGTTCGGCGCCGTTCCTGGGCACGGCTGTTGCCTTTGCGCTGGCCGGGCGGCTGCTCGATATCGCGGTGATCTTCACGGCCCTGGGGATCGGTCTGGCCTTGCCCTATCTCATCGTTGCCGCGTTTCCGGCGGCGATCTCGCGCCTGCCGAAACCGGGCCGCTGGATGCTGTGGCTGAAGATCCTGCTGGGGCTGGCATTGGCGGGCACAGCCGGCTGGCTGTTCTGGGTGCTGATCGGTGTCGGTGGCATGACGTCCGCGCTTGCGGTTCTGACAGCCAGCGCAGTCCTCGTCGTGATTCTGTCTTTCAGTCGCCTGGCCGCAGGTGCTCGCTTGTCCGGGGCTGCGGCCACGGGCGCGTTGGCCATCTTCCTGGCGGGATTCCTTTCTGCGGCCGGCACGCCGAACGCCAAGCCGGCGACGGACTGGGCCGCATTCGACCGTCGAGAAATTCCGAAGCTCGTGTCGCGCGGAGAGGTGGTTTTCGTGGATGTGACCGCCGATTGGTGTCTCACCTGCAAGGCCAACAAGGCGCTCGTGCTTGACCGCGCGCCGGTTCGAACGGCCCTTCGCGCGCCGGGCGTGACGGCGATGCAGGCCGATTGGACCCGGCCCGACGAGGCAATCTCGCGCTATCTGGAGACCTTCGACCGCTACGGTATTCCGTTCAACGCTGTCTATGGACCCGGCGCTCCCGAGGGTATCGTCCTGCCCGAGCTCCTGTCGTCCGAAGCGGTTCTATCAGCGCTCGAGAAGGCGGCGGAGCGCGCGGTGGCGTCGGGCGGATAGGGCGCGCTCTTCATGTGGGGAGGCATCAATAAACTGCCACGGAAAGGAGGTTCGATGAGTTCCGAAACAGAATTCCATATTCGTGGACACGGATCGCACATGCCGACAAGCGGGCGGGGTATGGTCATCTCGGCCTGGCTGACCGGCGTCTATTTCATCATTGAGCTTGGTATCGGGCTCTGGACCGGATCGATCGCTGTCCTGTCGGATGCATTCCACACGTTTTCCGCCGTGGGCGGAATCCTCGTCGCCGTGGGCGCGGCCCGGCTTTCCCGGCGGCCTGCCGATGCAACATTCAGCTTTGGCTGGTACCGCTCCGAAATCCTCGGCGCGCTGGTGAATGGCGGGTTCCTGGCCGGAATGGCCTTCGTCGTTATCTATATGGCCGCGATGCGGCTGAACGCGCCCATCGACCTGCCGACAGGGCCAATGCTGCTTGCTGCAGCCGGGGGTCTTGTGACGGAGTTCATTTCGCTTGGCCTCATCTGGAAACAGAGCCGGAGCGACATGAACGTGCGCGGCGCGCTCTGGCACATCATCCAGACCTTCGTGGGCAGCCTGCTCATCATCGTCACGGCGCTGGTGATCCGCTTTACCGGTTTCCTGATGATCGACCCACTTCTGGGCATGGCTTTCGGCTTCGTGCTGCTCTGGGCCAGCTGGGGCATCCTGCGGGATGCGGCGCGGCTCTTGATGGAGGCAGCGCCGAGCGAGATAGATTTGAACTCGGTGATCGCGGATCTGGAAGCGCTCGACGGTGTGCACGACGCGCATCATGTCCACGCATGGACATTGACCAGCGGGCGGAACGTGTTTTCGGCGCACCTTCGCGTGGGTGACGGCGTGGACCCGCAGGCGGTGCAACGACGGGCGCACCGCTTGCTGCGCCGCGATCACGGCTTCTTCTTCGTAACGCTCCAGACTGAAACCGAGTGTCTGGACGAGTCGGGTGCCGAGACGATCGATATCACCTCGGGCCATCAGGTCGGCCATGTCTGACGGTTCGCTCCGCTTGTGGCTGGCACGCAAGCTGATCGGGCGCATCGTCGCCCGGGCGGCGGGGCGCGGCCTTGCCACGCGCGGCCTGCGCGACACGGAGGGGTGCGAGATCCGTTGGCTGACGCCCGAAATCGAGGCATTCGTGGTGGCGATGACCGCGGAAACCGTCCGCCTTCGCCCCCATGCGCAGCAGGCAGAGCTTCCGACTTTCGGTAGCCGGCTGATGGTGGAAATGGCGATCTGGACGATTGCAGCCGACCGCAGCCTGCGCGCTTGTGGCATCGCGCCCGAGACCGCGCGACAGGTGGTCGCCGATCTCGGCTGGGACATCTACCGGCGGATGCTGGCGCTCAGCGCATTGCCCGTGCGCCTGCTCACCCGCGATTCCGGCCGTCGGCTGCGCTGGACCATCCGCGCGCTGCTGGTGTTTCCCTTCGCGCCCTCCGGTGCGCCGGGTTACGCCGTTCGGGTCAGCCGGGACGGGGACGACCTGTTCACGCATTTCACCCATTGCCCGCCGCAGAGCTTCGTGCGCCGCATCGCCCGGGCGGAGGACGATCCTGAGTCGCTGGAGTCGTTCCGGCAGAGCTGGTGCCGCTACGACTGGCCCGGTGCCGACGTCATCGCCGGGGATGGCCAGCGCGGTCACTATCGCCGCCGGCGTACTCTGTCCCATGGCGACCCGGTCTGCGACATGTGCTGGATCGGGAACGCGAGCCGCGACGCAATAAGTGGCCAGGAGGACCGCGACGAGCCGGCGGCGTCCTGAGAGCGTGAACGAGAGAGGATCAGAACCGACCCATGCGCACCATCCTGTTACTGCTTCTCATCACCTTCTCGGAGGCGACAATCGGCGTCTTCGTCAAGCTGACAGGCGGTCTGATCCCGATCCACACGGTGAATTTCTACGCCATCCTCACGGCCGCGCTGTTCCTCATGATTCTGATGCCGTTCGCAACCGGGAACCCGCTTCGCGTTCCGTGGAAGAACCTCAAGGACACCGCCATCATCGGTATGCTGATCGCCACCCAGATCAGCGTCTTCAATTACGCCATGACCCTGGTGCCGATTGCCAACGCGGTCATTTTCTGGAGTATCGCGCCGTTCTTCACCTTCATATTCTCGGCGCTGTTTCTCGATGAGAAAGCAAGCTGGGGTCACTACCTGACCTTCGCGGTCGCCATCATGGGCATTGTTCTCGCGAAACCGCTGGAGGGCGGATACATGGTCGGAAATCTTGTCGCGCTTGCCGATGGGGCGATCTATGCCGCGATGATCACCTACATGCGCCACGAAGGCAAATCCGAGACCGGTAACGACATCGCCTGGTCCATGCTTGTTGCCGCCCTCGTGCTGTCGCCGGTGCTGGTGATCTTCGGACCCGGCGACATCATGGCAATGACAGTCAATGAGCGGATCGGCATTGCTGCTCCGGCCGGGCTCTGGGCGCTGATGCTGGGACTGGTCTCTACCGGGTTCGCCTATTTCGGCATCTCGCTTGTGCTGAAGACGCTGAACGCCAACGTCTATTCGCTGGTCGACATCATCGTATCGCCGGTGGTTGCGGCAACGCTGGGCTTTCTCGTATTCGGAGAGGTCCCGGCGACGGGCATGATCTATGGCGGCGCGTTGCTTCTGACGGCCGGGTTCGTCCTGACCCGTCTGACCACCCGGGACGATCCAAACCTTGCGGCGCATCCCTGTCAGTGCACCTGATCGCATTGGCAGGGAAACCATAGCGCTGTTTCGGCCTCAGCCGGGCAGCTCTGACATCGCCTGCCGGATTTCCTGCGCACGCGGGTCGTCGGGAGGCAGGGTCTCGGCGAGCCTGTTGGCGGTCAGATATGCCTCCCGCGCCTTCGCCGCCTCACCGAGGACGCGATAGGCGTTGCCCAGTCGCATCCAGCCATCCAGGTCATCAGGGTCGTCCCGCAGCCGCTCGGCCAGCCGCTCAACCATCGAGCGAATAAAGGCGGCCCTGTCGTCCTCGCTCATGTCCGCTGCGGCGGCGACATCGCCCGCGGTGGGGCCCGGCGTATCGCCGCCAGCCGTGGGCGCGAATGCCGCGAGGCTGACCGGCTCGCGGCCGAGCGTCTCGCCGATGCTGTTGGCCTGCGCGACGAACGCCTCCATCCAGGGCGCGGGGCCATTGGCCGCGTCCAGCCGGGCAATCAGCAGATCGTGGGCCTCCGCGCCGTCGCCCGCCTGATCGAGCGCGATGGCCTCGTAGTACGTGGCCGCCGGATTGGACGGATCCATGTCGCGTGCCCGTCCGATGGCCGCGCGGGCCGCGGGCGTCACGATCCCGTCATCCGCGGCGATCAGCGCCTCGGCGTATTGCGACAGGATGGCCGAACTGGCATCCGGGCGCTCGGTCACGTTCTCCATGGCGGATACCGCATCCCTGTAGCGGCCCATGCGCATGTAGGTTTGGCCAAGCAACATCCACCCCTCGGTCGGGCCACCGCCCGGATCGCTTTGCAGGCGCTCCAGCAAACGTACCGTCAACCCGGCGATTTCAACCTGCTGGTTTCGCTCCGCCTCACGCTCGGCGAACGCGATGCTCGGCATGTCGGGCGATCCCAGTTGCAGGTAGAGCGCTGCCGCGGCCACAGGCACCGTCAAGGCGGTCGCCCAGACGACGACGCCGGCGGAGCGACCCGACATGGCCGGCCGCGCGCGTTGGCCTTTCCGTTCCAGCGACAGGATACGCCGCTTGATCTCGATCCGGGCGGCGCGGGCTTCCTCCGGCGAGATCAGGCCGCGTTCCGCATCGGCGTCCACCTCCCGCAGCTGATCGGAGAGGATGGAAATGGAGCCGTCGGTTCGGTCGGAAACCTTCGATCCGAAGGACCGCAGTGGAAGCAGCAGGAAACCTGCGGCAAGCAGCGCCAGAAACGCAAAGACAATCCAGAGCATCACGGCTCATTCCTTTCGCGCTGCGCCAACAGTTCGGAAACCCGGCGCTCTTCTTCGGCGCTCAGGCCTGCCTTCGCCTTGCGCCGACCGGACCTGGCAAGGACCGCGACCACACCGCCGGCCCCCAGCAAAAAGAGTGCGAGCGGCGTCAACCAAAGAGCATAGGTTTCCGGTTTGAATGGCGGTTTCAACAGGACATAATCGCCATAGCGCGCCTGAATGTAATCCAGCACCTGCTGATCGGTGTCTCCGGCAACCAGCCTTTCACGGACCAGCAGCCGCAGATCGCGCGCAACGCCCGCGTTCGAGCTGTCGATGTCCTGGTTCTGGCAGACCACACAGCGCAAGTCTTTGGAGATCTCTCTCGCACGGGTCTCAAGGATCGGATCAGCCAGCATTTCGTCGGGTTCGACGGCATGGGAGGCAAGCGGCAAGGCGATCACGATCAGGATCGTCAGCACGACAATTCGGATCATGTTCCCGCTCCTGTTGCAGCACGTGCCTGCGCGAGCGCGGTTGCGAACTTCTCTTCCGCCTCTGCGCCGACGACCGGGCCGACATAGCGGAAAAGAACCGTGCCGTTGCCCGAGACGATGAAGGTTTCCGGCACGCCTGAAATGCCCCACTCGATCCCGGCGCGGCCGTTCAGATCGGATCCGATCCGCTCATAGGGGTTGCCCAGGTTCTCCAGCCAGGCGCGCGCGTCCTCGGGCTTGTCCTTGTAGTTGATGCCCATGAGTCGCACGCCGCCCTGTTCGACCATTCGGGTCAGGACCGCATGTTCGGCCCGGCAGGGGACGCACCAGGAGGCGAAGACATTGACCACGACCGGCGCAGGATTGTCCGTCAGGTCCGCCCGTGACAGGCCGGGCACACCCACGTGATCCACCGGCGCCAGATCGAATTCCGGTGCCGGCTGAGAGATCAGCACCGACGGGATCGCGTTCGGGTCGCGGCTTGGATTGAGGCCCCAGAGAAAGAAACCGCCGACAATCAGCGCAATCAGGATCGGCAGGGCGGCGAGGGCTCGGGTCATGGACTTACTCCGCCGGCGTTGCTTGTGGTTTCGGAATAGTAGCGCGGCGCGGCGCACCGACCCGCAGGCGCCGATCCGAAAGCGACAGACCGCCGCCCAGCACCAGAAGCGCCGCCCCGATCCAGATGAAATTGACCAGCGGCTCGTAGAGGATTCGCAAGGTCCAGGCCCCAGATTGCGCCGCGCCCTCCGCGGCCGGCTCGGCCAGCGAGGCGTAGAGGTCGCCCGCCAGCGTCGAGCGGATGGCAGATTCGGTGGTCGTGCTCTGGGCGACCGGATAGAAACGGCGCTCGGGGTAGAGTGTCGTGACGGGTGCACCATCGCGCGTGACCACCAGCGTGCCGCGGTCGGCGACATAGTTCGGACCCTGCACCCTTTGGACACCGTCGAAGCGCACGTCGAAACCTGCGATCTCGGTCACGGCGCCGGATTGGACGAAAACAATTTTCTCGGATTTCCAGGCGCTCGACCCGACGAAGCCGAAGACCGCCACGGCAAGTCCCGCGTGTGCCAGCGTCATGCCGTGGGCCGCGCGGGGCAGGTTGCGCGCCCTCCGAACAGCCTGCGCGAACGGCACATCGAAGAGTCTGATCCGGGCCGCCCATTCCCGCAATGTCGCCAGAAGGAGCCAGGTGGCTATCGCGATTGGAAGATAGGCCAGGGCGGGCCCGCCCTCGGTCAGGTACCAGACCGCAAGTGCGGCCAGCCCTGACAGCAGCGCGACAAAGCGCAGGCGCTGGAATACCCCCTTCAGGTCGGCGCGTTTCCACGACAGGAGCGGCCCGACGGCCATGATCGCCAGCAACGGCAGCATGATCGGTATGAAGGACGCGTTGAAGAACGGTGGTCCGACCGAAATCTTCTGATCGGCCAGGGCTTCGGTGAACAGCGGATAGAGCGTGCCGACCAGCACGGTTCCGGTGGCCACGACCAGCAGCAGGTTGTTGATCAAGAGGCCACCCTCGCGACTGATCGGCGCGAAGAGGCCGCCGCCTTCCATCGACGGGGCGCGCCAGGCATAGAGCGCGAGCGAGCCGCCGATGGAGAGGCCCAGCAGGCCGAGAATGTAGAGGCCTCGTTCGGGATCGACGGCGAAGGCGTGGACGGATGTCAGAAGGCCCGACCGGACGATGAACGTGCCCAGCAGAGACAGCGAGAATGTCAGGATGGCCAGCAGGATCGTCCAGCTTTTGAAGGCATCGCGCTTTTCGGTGACGATGGCCGAATGCAACAGCGCCGTGCCCAGAAGCCAGGGCATGAAGCTGACATTCTCCACCGGATCCCAGAACCACCAACCGCCCCAGCCCAGTTCGTAGTAGGCCCACCATGATCCGAGCGCGATGCCCGCCGTCAGGCTCATCCAAGCCGCCAGCGTCCACGGCCTGACCCAGCGGGCCCAGGCCGCGTCGACACGGCCCTCGATCAGTGCGGCAACCGCGAAGGAGAAGACGATCGAGAACCCGACATACCCGAAATAGAGAAGCGGCGGATGCATCGCCAGCCCCACATCCTGCAGCAGCGGATTGAGGTCGTTGCCATCCAGCGGCGGCGGGAACACACGTTCGAACGGGTTGGAGGTCAGCAGCAGGAAGGATAGGAATCCCGTGCTGATCCAGGCTTGCACGGACAGGGTCCGCGCCTTCAGCGCATCGGGAATGTTCGTCCCGAGCAGGGCGACACCTGCGCCGAAAGCCGCGAGGATCAGCACCCAGAGCAGCAGAGACCCCTCATGGCTTCCCCAGGTCCCTGCGATCTTGTAGAGCATCGGCTTGAGCGAATGCGAGTTCTCGACGACATTCGCCACCGTGAAATCGCTGACCATGAAGGAGCGCATGAGGGCGGCGAACGCGATACCGATGAAAACCAGCTGAGCGAGCGCCGATGTCCGCGCACTCCGCATCCAGACCAGATCGCCGCGCGAGGCGCCGAGGATCGGTAGAACGCTTTGCACCAGGGCAATGATCAGCGCCAGTGCCAGCGCGAATTGTCCGATTTCAGGTGTCATGTCGATTCCTCGTCAATCTCTCGTTTTGGCGGTGCATGCCGCCTTCCCGGACTGGAACGTCAAGTCCGGTATCGGCACCCGGTCTCACATTGCCGTTAGTTGGATCATTGCCGTTTACCCGGTCCGGCCTACGGCATTACGGCGAACTGATGGGCGGTACTGTTCGTGGCAATCGTCTGGCGAAGCTCCAGCGTCTCGGGATCGAGAATCCACAGTTCCGGCTTGCCGGCACTGCTCACCAGCAAGGCATCCTCAACGCGCGCCATGTGGTAAGGTTCAGGTCCGACGTTGACTTCCAGGCGTTCACCGGTCGACCGGTCGACACGCACAACGAGATTGCGTTCACGCGCGCTCGACCAGATCGCGTCCGGGTCAACCGCTACGCCATGCAATTCTCCGCCGATGTCGAACCTGTCGAGGATCTCGCCGCTGTCGGCATCGACGATGGAAACGGTTCCGTTGAAGGATTCGCTGACGATCAGTTGACGGGTATCGGCATCGAGCTGGATGTGCTTGGGTGGCCCCTGCAGCTTGAAATTTCGCGTCACGATCCCGTCCTCCGGATCAAGCACACTGATCGTTGCGTTGCCGGCGTTGGAGACAAGGAAGTTTCCGGTCTTCGGATCGGCGACCGCATATTCCGGAATCGGGCCGGTGGCGACCGTCGCGGTGACCTGGCCACTCTCAAGGTCAATTACCGAAACAGCATCGAGCCCGGGGTGGGTCACGGCGGCAAACCGTTCATCCGACGAAATCCCGACATGGTGAACGATGCCCGGCACCTCGATTCGGCGCCGAATTTCGCGACTGTCAGCGTCAACCAGCGTTACCAGACTTACCGCGTCCGGCTTGGCCGTGTTTCCACCCCCGTGATGGGCCGCGTGCTCCTCTTCCGAGACGGCGGCCGGCTTGGCCACATCGCCGGGTGTGGATTCCGACAGGCTGCCGGCCACCAGTATGCCCCGTTCGGGCGCACCGGCGAGACCGTGGACGTTATCGAGCCCTTCGATGCGACCCATCTCATTGAAGGATCGATCCAGATGAAGCACTGTTCCGAGCTCGCCTTCGGGGATGTAGACGTCGGCAATCGCGGCGCTGCCGGTCATCAAGACCGCACTGAGTGTCAGGGTCGTGATGCGCATGATGTATTTCCTTTCATGGGTGTAATTGCGTCTATCGAGAACGTACGGACGGGATTGCGACTATCAAGACAGCCTCGCGGCCTTTCATGTAAGCGTTTGTCGCAATGCCGGAGCCTGTTACAGTGAGAGACAATTTTTTCGTGTAAAGACGGGCAAACACCGACGTGCCGGGCTGACGAGGACTCCGACCGGCACTTTCAGTACCGGTCCGGTTCCGTACACATCATCGTTTTCGGGCCTCCAGTTTGGCCAGCCGCCGCTCGAATTCATCCTCGTCGATTTCGCCGCGGGCATAGCGTTCACGAAGGACATCCATCGCAGTCTGACCATTCCCGGTGTCGGAGCGGTTGGAAAAGCCGCGAACCGCAAGAAAAATCAGACCGATGATAAGTGCCCAGAAAATCACCATCATCAGGCCTCCAAAGATACCGTGCCCACCCCACATCATGTGGCCGGAGCCATCGTAGATATCGGCCATGCCCGGCGTTGCGACGAAGAGGAGCGATCCTGCAGAGATGACTGAGCCGTTGAGTTTCATGTCGTTGTCCTTTCCTGTTTCAGGGGTTCCGGTCCCAGCGGCAGCGTCACGGTCGCCACGAGGCCGCCTTCTGCCCGGTTGGTGAGGCCAATGTCCCCGCCATGCGCCCGGACGATCGTCCGGGCGATGGACAGTCCAAGTCCGGTGCCGCCGGTCTCTCTCGAGCGGGATTTCTCAAGCCTGAAATAGGGCTCGAAGACCTGTTCAAGCTCGCCGTCCGGTATACCGGGGCCATTGTCAGCGACGCGGATAATGGCGTGATCGTCCTCGCGTCCATAGCTGACATCAACCATTCCGCCATAGCGTTCGGCATTGTCGATGAGGTTGCGAAGCGCGCGCCGGACTGATTGCGACCGCAAGCGCAGGTGAATGGTTTCGCCCTCCTTCAGAGAAAAACCGTTCAGCATATCGGCGCGGAGTTGACCCAGAAACGCGCCCATTTCGACGGTCTCGTAGTCTTCCGAGCTTGTGATCCCGCGCGCGAAGGAAAGCGTCGAGTCCACCATCTCCTGCATCTCCTCGATTGAGGTTATGAGGCTGTCGCGTGTTTCCCGCTCGTCGACCATCTCCGAGCGAACGCGGAGTGCCGTGAGAGGCGAGCGCAGGTCATGTCCAAGGGCCGCGAGAAGCCGGGTCCGGTCCGCGAGGAAGCGGGTCAGCCGGGCCTGCATCCGGTTGAATGTCCGGGTCAGGTCGCGCACCTCGGCGGGTCCGATCAAGGGCAGTGGTCTGACATTTTCGCCGCGCCCGAGACTGTCGGCGGCACGGGACACGCGCAAGAGCGGGCCAGTCAGACGGGTCAGAAGAAACCAGCAGGCGGCAACAAGAATAATGGCAGCCGTGAGCCCGAAGCTCAGGAAAGAGGCCCAGGGCCATTGCAGGGGCGGGCGCTCGAACCGCGTGCCGACATTGAGCCACTGTCCGCCCGTCAGGGCGATGGACAGCTGCATCTCGATGGCCGACAGATCGCCCCGCATCATCGCCAGATGCATTTCCGCCATCTCGGGCGCCATATGCGGCATCGGAAGGATGCCGTGATCGACCTCGTGCACCTCCACGCGAATTTCACGGTTGTCCTTGGCTCCGAGAAGACCACGCACTCTTGCCTCGATAGCACCGCTGTCCGCGTGGCTGTCGTGATCGACGGTCGGTGTATCAGACAGGTCAAAGCGCACCAGCGGTGAATTCGCCGCGCGCAGAATGGCCGGTTCCAGCGTTGCCGGCGCTTCCTCGATCAACCGCGCGACGTTCGCGGCCCGCCCCGCTGCCTCGAAGCCGAGCGCGGCCCGCACGGCCAGGCCGCGCTCGTCAACGAACAACCAGAGGCTGACCGCTTGGGCGGCGGCGAGTGCCGCGATGATTAACAGGACCAGTTGGCCGCGCAGACTGTCAAAGAAGCGCCACATCAATCCAACTCCGTCACATCGGCGGCAAGGCAATATCCGCCACCGCGCACGGTCGTGATCAGCCGGGGCCTGGATGGATCGGCCTCGATCTTTCTGCGAAGGCGGCTGATCTGATTGTCGATCGTCCGATCGAGCGGGGAGGCCGCGCGCCCTGCAGTGAGATCGAGAAGCTGATCACGGTTGAGGACGAGGCGGGGCCGTTCGAGCAAGACAACCAGAAGCTTGAGTTCCGAACCGGTGAGATCGATTTGCGCACCGTTTTCATCGGTCAACAACCGGCTGTCGGTATCGAGAGTCCATTGTGCGAATGCGATGCGTCTTCCCGAGAGTTTTCCGGCATAGGTCTCGGGCAGGGATGAACGCCGCAGGATGGCCTTGATCCGCGCAAGCAGCTCTCGCGGATTGAATGGTTTGGCCAGATAGTCGTCCGCGCCGATTTCGAGCCCGACGATGCGATCCGTCTCTTCGCCAAGCGCCGTCAGCATCAGGATCGGTACGCCACCCGTGGATGACAGACGGCGGCAGACCGACAGCCCGTCCTCGCCGGGCATCATGACATCCAGAACGATCAGATCGTACTGACCCATCGCGAGCTTGGCGTCCATCTCGACCGCATCCCGCGCCGAGGTCGCACGCAGGCCGTTCTTCTCCAGATAGCGCGAAACCGAGTCTCGGATTTCGCGATGATCGTCGACGACGAGGATATGAGGCTGATCGTTCATGTTCTTCCTTCTAACGGTTGCCGCATTGGTTTCCCGAAGAGATTTGTCACGAAATGTAACAGGGGCGGCGCTTGTGACACGGCGATACAATACCGTTGTTTCCTCGCATTTCATCACGGCCTAACGCTGCCATATGAAATCTATCGAAACCGAAACATGAGGAGATAACGATGACCCGCAAAACCCTGCTCGCAGCGACCGTTTTGGCCGCAACTGCAATCGGAGGAGCCGCGATCGCGGATTCCAATCACGGACATGGGGGCCAGTCCGGCCCGAAGGATCGCGCTGGCATGATGCAGGGCGGTTCCGGAATGATGGGCAACATGGGCGGCATGTCCGATATGATGGGCATGATGAAGCGCATGCACGGCCAGATGATGGGCGGCGGCATGATGGGCGGAATGGGTCCGATGGGCGGCGGAATGATGCAGATGTTCGACGCTGACGGCGACGGCACGGTGACGCCCGAGGAAATGCGCGCCGGACTGCAGGCCAAGCTGACCGAATACGACAGCGACGGTGACGGCACCCTGTCTATCGAGGAATTCGAGGCGCTGCACAGCGCGATGATCCGCGAGATGATGGTGGATCGCTTCCAGCATCTGGATGCCGATGGCGACGGCGCCATCACAGCCGAAGAAATGGCGGCGCCGGCCGACAAGATGGAGCGCATGCAGAAGATGCGCGACGCAATGGGGCAGATGCAGCCCGGCGAGAGCCCCGGCATGGGCGACGGCGACATGATGAACAACGATTGAGCGCTTTCGGGCGTCGGCCTATGGGCCGACGCTCGTATCCGGCACCGAGGCACGGTTTGCGAAACGGTGCTGACCTTCCCTGCTTTGACGGAGGCAGACCTCATGAGCCTTGAAATGATGACCGTTTTGCTGGTTCTCGCGACAACTGCGATCATGCGGGGACGGCTCAAACCGATCAGGCAGTCGTTCGAATAACCGAAGGAGATTGAAATGAATTATACCTATGACCGCTCACTCATAGGCGTCAGCATCGACGACGCGGAAATGCGCGTTCGCGCCGCCCTAGCTGATCGGGGTTTCGGTGTTCTTACCGAAATCGACGTCAAGATGACGATGAAGCAGAAGATCGACGTCGATATGGACGGCTATCGCATCCTTGGCGCCTGCAATCCGCAAATGGCCCACAAGGCGATCGGGATCGAACCGCGCGTGGGCGCGATGTTGCCATGCAACGTTATCCTGCGCGAAACGGACGGCGGCACCGAGATCAGCGCCATCGATCCGGTGGCGTCAATGCAGGCAATCGACAACGATCAGCTCCATGAAGTCGCGTGCGAGGTGCGCGACATGCTGCGCGAGGCCGTCGATGCTGCATGATCGCCATATCGTTGACCTTCCGGTCACTGGAGGGCGTATGCATCGGGGAATCGGGTTCGAACCCCAGTAACCGGGAGACAAGGCGGTATGGTGGCTGACAGCATCCAGGATACAGAAGAATCCCCAACCTTCGGCGAGGGCTTCTGGGGGCCTGGCGCTGTGGGTGCCGTCTTGTTTCTGATCGCCGCTCCGGTGCATCTACTGGTGCCCCATCAGATATCGGTGGCGATCGCCGCGGTAACGTTGGCGCTGATCGGCGGAGCCTACATCGGATTTGGTGCGACCGCCAATTCGCTGAAACGCTTTTTGGCGGAACTGGCGGTCGCAGCCCTGTTCGCGGCGACCGCGCTGGCCGGATTGCTCTGGGCTCCATTGGCCTTGCCTGTCGGGTTCGCCGCACATGCCGCGTGGGATCTTCTGCATCACAACAGGGTGTTCGGCGCGCCGGTCCCGCGATGGTACATTCCGTTCTGCGTCGTCTTCGAGCTGTTGGCGGCAGCTTTTCTCTTCGTGCTGTATGTGCCGTGAGGCCGGGAATACCACGGTTCGTGTTCGGGCGAACCGCACAATTGGTTGCTGCGGCACTGCTAATCTTCGCCATCGTCGCCCTGGCCTTGGGTCCGCTCGCCGACGTCATCGAGAGCTTCGACGGCGAGAGAATCTCCGGCTGGATCGAGGCTGCCGGCATATGGGGACCGATCCTCATCGTCTCGCTCATGACGATCGCGATCGTCGCGACGCCTATTCCGAGCGCACCGATCGCATTGGCGGCCGGTGCCGCCTACGGGCATACTTTGGGGACCGTTTACATCGTTGCCGGAGCCGAACTCGGCGCACTTGTCGCATTCGGATTGGCGAGGGTCCTCGGGCGCGACGTGCTCGTCGGATGGCTTGGCGACAAGGTGGATGCAGGCTGGCTCGGCTCTCAGAACGCTTTGACTTTCACCGTCTTCGCCAGCCGTCTGATGCCGTTCATCTCATTCGACATTGTCAGCTACGCGGCCGGGTTGAGCCGCCTTCACTTCTGGCGTTTCGCACTCGCCACGCTTGCGGGGATCATCCCGGCCAGCTTTGTGCTCGCCCATTTAGGCAACGAGGCGGTCAGTGGGCCTTCTTCCCGCGCAATCTGGGCCGCGATCGGGCTGGGAGCGTTGACGTTTGCACCTCTTCTGATTGTCGCCGTCAGGGACTGGAAAAAGCACCGGATGACCCATGACTGATCGCCGAAAATCTCGCCTGCCGTTTCGTCGACAGGCTTCCTATCACCTCCGGCGCGCAGCCGCCGTGGCCAATCAACCGCAAACACCAGATCAGGACCTACAGATATGTTGACCGCCGCAATTCCATTTCCCAACATCGGCCCCGATCTTTTCTCTATCGAGATCGGCGGGTTCACGTTGGCGCTGCGCTGGTATGCGCTCGCTTACATCGTCGGTATCCTGATCGGCTGGCGCATCTGCGTCGCTGCCGTTGCGCGCCCTGCGCTGTGGCCCGCTGCCGGGCCGCCACTTGATCGCCGTCAGATCGAAGACCTGCTGACCTGGATCATTATCGGCGTGATCGCTGGTGGCCGACTGGGTTTCGTGCTGTTCTACCAGCCCGAATATTACCTGGCCAATCCGCTGGAAATACTCATGATCTGGCAGGGCGGCATGTCCTTCCACGGCGGGTTCCTCGGCGTCGCCGTTGCTGGCCTGGCATATTGTATTCGTCAGAACGCATCCATGCTGAGCACGACCGATCTTCTGGCCATCGCTACACCACCGGGGCTGTTTCTGGGGCGGATTGCGAATTTCATCAACAACGAACTCTGGGGGCGGCCCACGGACGTGCCTTGGGCCGTGATCTTTCCGGGCGAGGTCGCCCAGACCTGTCCGGGCATCACCTCGATATGTGCCCGCCACCCCTCGCAGCTTTATGAAGGTCTGCTCGAAGGGCTGCTGCTCGGGTTCATCCTTCTTTACCTCGCCTGGCGCCGGGGCTGGCTCAGGATGCCCGGCGCGCTGACAGGTGTTTTCCTGACCGGCTACGGTCTTGCCAGAAGCTTTGTCGAGTTGTTCCGGCAGCCCGACATGCAGTTCGTGACCTCCGACAATCCGATCGGCCATGCCCTGCACTTCGGCGATTGGGGGCTGACGATGGGACAGGTTCTTTCTGCGCCAATGATCCTGGTCGGGCTGGCGCTGATCCTTCGAGCGGTGAACGGATCCGGGGGCGCAACCGGGCAACGATCGAAAAAAACTGCCTGACCTCGGCAGCGATCTGCAACTGGTGATTGGGAAATAGGATGGCCGCAAAGTCACTTATGAATCGATTGACGGCACCCATGAACTCGATCGTCCGTGGTACCGGGTCGATGCGAAGGTGGCGGAAAACGAAGTTTATGGGTCCAGTAATGAGACAATACGTCGGGCAAATGGGGGCATGGAATCTCACCGTTCTTGCCATCATAATTGCCTCTTGGGTCATATATAGATATTTTGCACCAAGTAACTGGCGGGAGTGGGCCAGTGCCGGCATCGTGCAAGCGTTTATCATTTCACTTTACGCCGAAATGTACGGCTTCCCTCTTACAGTATACCTTGCTGTTCGATTTTTCGGAATGGACAGGGGCGATCTCACGACCAACTTGTGGTCAAGCCTTCTGGGCTTCGACGAGGCCATGGTTCTTGCAATGCTATTAGGCTATGCGCTCGCGCTGGTCGGCATTTGCCTCATAGTGGGAGGTTGGCGCGAACTCTACAGGAATCGAAAGAAAGGTACCCTTGCGACGGGTCGCCTTTATAAATTTGTCCGGCACCCTCAATATTTGGGTCTGTTTATCGTCCTATTTGGAGAGGGAGTGGTGCATTGGCCAACACTACTATCTGTTTCTTTGCTCCCGTTCATCATGTTCTTTTACATAGCATTGGCGAAAAGGGAGGAGGAGACTCTGGAACGATTGTTCGGCAAACAATATGCGCTGTATAAGCAGGATGTTCCTGCGTTTGTTCCGCGTTGGGATCAGCTTCGAGACGCTGTGATGATATGGATTTTGTTCCGAGACTAAACGACAGATGCGACCGCCCCAGCCATTCGGCGGAGCAGATGTTCTGGTCTGCGAGTCCACCTATGGCAACCGGTCCCATTCCGACGTGGACCCAGAAGCCGAACTGGCACCGATCCTCAAACGCACCTTTGCCCGCGGCGGCACGGTGCTGATCCCGTCCTTTGCCGTCGGACGGGTGCAGGGGCTGATGCTGCACATTGCGCGATTGATGGAGCGCGGCGATATTCCCTATGTCCCGGTGTTCCTCAACAGCCCGATGGCGGTGAATGCGACCGAGATCTATCACCGTCATCACGCCGAGCACCACGTCAGCCGCGAAGACTGCATTGCGATGTTCGAGATCGCCAAGAGGGTAAACACGGTCGAGCAATCCAAGGAGCTGAACACGCGCCAGGGCCCGATGATCATCGTCTCCGCCAGCGGAATGCTGACCGGCGGGCGTATCCTGCACCATCTGGCCAGCTTCGGCGGCGATCGGCGGAACGCGATCTTGCTCTCCGGTTTCCAGGCCGGTGGCACGCGCGGCGCGGCGCTGGCCGGAGGCGCGCGGACATTGCGCATGTTCGGACGGGAGTTCCCGATCGAGGCCGAAGTGGTTCAGCTCCAGTCCTTTTCCGGACATGCCGATGCCGATGAGATCCTGCGCTGGATGTCCGCCGGTCCCGCCCCCGAGATGACCTATCTCACCCATGGGGAACCTGTCGCCGCCGATACCCTGCGATTTCGCGTCGAACACGAGCTAGGGCGATCCGTGCGCGTGCCCGAACATCTCGAACCCGTCTACCTGGACAGGCCGCGATGACCGAAACGCTTGCCCTCGTTTCCTCCGGCATCGACACCTACCGGCAGCCGGTCGTCTATATGCAAGAAGACTGTCACATCTGCCGTTCCGAGGGGTTTGCTGCCCAGACACGCATACGGATCGACCTGAAGGACCGCTGGATCATCGCGACCCTGAATGTCGTCGGCCGCGGAGCATGGCTTGCCGTGGACCAGGCGGCATTGTCCGTTTCCGCCTGGGCCGCGCTTGGCGCTGAGATTGGAGACGACGCCGCTTTCTCGCACCCTGAACCGCCCGCTTCCGCGTCTATGATCCGGGCGAAAGCCTATGGCGAAAGACTGGATCAGGCCGGTTTCGCAGGAATCGTCAGCGACACTCTCAACAGTCGGCTTTCGGATCTCGACCTTGCCGCCTTCGTGACCGCCTGCGCCGGCGACAGGCTGAACGAGGCCGAAACCGTGGCGCTGACCCGCGCCATGAAGGAAGCAGGGCAGACGCTCGACTGGGGGCAGCACACTGTCCTCGATAAGCATTGCGTCGGCGGATTGCCGGGCAACCGCACGACACCCATCGTCGTCGCCATCGTCGCGGCGGCGGGGTATCTGTTCCCCAAGACGTCCAGCAGGGCGATCACCTCGCCGGCGGGGACGGCCGACACGATGGAGGTCATGGCGCCCGTCGCGCTTGACGCCGCCGCGCTGCGCCGGGTGGTCGAAGCCGAGGGCGGTTGCCTCGTCTGGGGTGGCGGGCTCGCCCTCAGTCCTGCCGACGATCATTTCATCCGTGTCGAACGCCCCCTCGATTTCGACTCCACCGATCAACTCGTTGCGAGCGTACTGTCGAAAAAGGCGGCCGCCGGTGCCACCCATGTTCTGATCGACATGCCGGTCGGACCAACGGCCAAGGTGCGGTCTGCCGGAGCGGCGGAGGCTCTCGGGATACGGCTGTCTTCGGTGGCCAAGGCCTTGGGTCTGAACCTGGCGCTGCATATCAGCGACGGCATGGCTCCTGTGGGACGCGGCATCGGCCCGGCATTGGAAGCCATGGACGTGCTGGCGGTTCTGCGGCGCGCGCCGGACGCGCCTGTCGATCTGCGCGCACGGGCGCTGGATCTGGCCGGACATCTTCTAGACCTGGCACCGGACGCCGTTGTGGGGCAGGGTCGGGTCCGCGCGCAGTCGTTTCTCGATAGTGGTGCAGCGGAGGCAAAGTTCATGGCAATTTGCGCGGCGCAGGGCGGTTTCCGCGAACCCGGAACCGCAGCGCAGCAGATCGAAATACGCGCCCCCCATGCGGGCCAGTTGACCGCCATCGACAACCGACGCATCGCACGCATCGCCAAGCTGGCCGGTGCCCCGCGTCAGAAGAGCGCAGGCGTCCGCCTTCTGGTGCGGATCGGGGATCATATGGACAAGGGCCAGCCGCTCTATGAACTCCATGCCGAGACACCAGGCGAACTGGCCTATGCCCTGGCCTATGCCGAGTCCCAGACCGGCGTGCTGACGCTGTCCGAGGCAGTGTCATGATCCTTGTCGCGTTTCCCGAGATGAGGCCGCTTGCCGAAGACCTGGCACTCGCGCTTGGGGCGGACCTGCTCGCTCTCGGCTGGCACCACTTCCCCGATGGCGAAAGCCTGATTTCGCTGCCCGGCGATCTGGACGGGGCCGATGTGGCATTTCTGGCGACTTTGCGCGATCCCGATCGCCTTGCCCTGCCCTTGCGCTTCGCCGCGGCGACGGCGCGCGAGATGGGCGCGCGTCGCGTCGGATTGATCGCGCCTTATCTTGGCTACATGCGGCAGGACCATCGCTTCGAGCGCGGGCAGGCGGTAAGCGCACCGCTGTTCGCGCAATTCCTGGGGGAAAGTTTCGACTGGCTGGTGACCGTGGATCCGCATCTGCACCGCATCGCGCGGCTGCAAAATGTCTTCCCGATGCCTGCCATTCGCGCCGTATCCGCCCCGCTGCTTGCGACCTGGATCAGCACGAACCTGCCAGACGCCGTTCTTCTGGGCCCTGACAGCGAAAGCCAACAATGGGTGGCTGAGGTGGCCCGGCTGGCCGGACGGCCCTATGAGGTCTTGCGCAAGGTGAGATCCGGTGACCGCAGTGTCGATGTCAGTGTGCCCGAAAGCGCGGCGCTGCGCGAAGGCACACCGATGATCCTCGACGACATCGCGTCTTCGGGGTCCACGATGGCTCGTGCCGTCGAAAGGTTGCTTGCGGCCGGAACCGCCGCGCCTGTCTGCCTGGCTATCCATGCGGTCTTTGCGCACGGCGCTCAGGACGCCATTCTGTCGGCTGGTGCGGCAAGGATCATCACCACCGACACCATACCCCATCCAACGAATGCGATCGGAATTGCCGGTTTATTGGCCGAAGCGATCCTTTCTGTGGTGACAGCCCTTGACCTTCCAGTTGCCGGAACAATTAGGCTGGACCCGAATCACGCCGAGAGGACAACCGAATGAACGACCAAGTAAGCCATGCTTCACATGAAACCGAATCCAACATTTACGCCTGCCCGATGCACCCTGAGGTACGGCAGAACGGTCCGGGCGATTGCCCGAAATGCGGGATGCATCTTGTGCCCGAGGCGGAGCTCGACAGCCATGCCGGGCATGATCACCACGGTCATGACCATAACGCTGGTGCCGCCCCGGCGGACGGCAGATACGATACCGTCCCGGAGGGCTATGACGGCGCCGTCTACACCTGTCCGATGCACCCGCAGGTTCGCCAGGTCGAGCACGGCTCCTGCCCGATCTGCGGAATGGGGCTGGAGCTTGAGTCCGGGGTCCCGATGGACGACGGCCCGAACCCCGAACTGGTGGATTTCACCCGGCGTTTCTGGGTTGGCACGGTACTGACCATTCCGCTTCTGATCCTCACCATGGGTCCCTATCTCGGCTTCCCGGAAGTGCGAGAGATTCTCGGCGAGCGCGCAACCCTCTGGATCGAGTTGGTTCTCGGAACCCCGGTTGTTCTTTGGTGCGGCTGGCCGTTTCTGGTTCGGGGCTGGAATTCGTTCCGGACGATGAATCTCAACATGTTCTCCCTGATCGGTATGGGGGTAATCGCGGCCTGGCTCTTCAGCGTCGTCGCCGTTCTGGCACCCGGCATATTCCCGGACGGATTTCGCGACGCCGAAGGTCATGTCGGCGTCTATTTCGAGGCGGCGGCGGTGATCGTGACGCTTGTGCTGCTTGGCCAGGTGATGGAATTGCGCGCCCGTGAAGGCACTGGCAAGGCGATCCGCGCGCTTCTCGACATGGCGGCAAAGACCGCGCGGGTCATCCGGGACGACGGATCCGAAGAGGAGATTCCGCTGGAGGATGTGCAGGTCGGCGACCGGCTGCGCGTGCGTCCCGGAGACAAGGTGCCGGTAGATGGCGTGGTTCTGGAAGGCCGGTCCTCAGTCGACGAAAGCATGATCTCCGGAGAACCCGTGCCAGTCGAGAAGACCGAGGGCGACCCGTTGACCGGTGCCACCATCAACGGCACCGGCAGCCTCGTGATGGAGGCGACGCGGGTCGGATCCGACACGATGCTGGCGCAGATCGTCGAGATGGTCTCCAACGCGCAACGGTCGCGCGCACCGATCCAGAAGTATGCCGACAAAGTGGCGGGATATTTCGTTCCGGCCGTGATCGGTATCGCGCTCCTGTCCTTCATCGCATGGGCGATCTGGGGGCCCGCGCCTGCGCTGTCCTACGCATTGATCTCGGCTGTCGCCGTGTTGATCATCGCCTGTCCCTGTGCGCTCGGCCTCGCCACGCCGATGTCGATCATGACGGCGACGGGGCGGGGGGCCCAGGCCGGGGTACTTATCAAGAACGCCGAGGCGCTGGAGCGGTTCGAGAAGGTCGATACCCTGATCGTCGACAAGACCGGCACGTTGACGATGGGCAAGCCGCAGCTTGTCGCCGTCCTGCCGCAACCCGGTCACGACGAGGCCGAGGTCCTGCGTCTCGCCGCATCGCTGGAGCGCGGATCGGAACACCCGCTTGCCGAGGCCATCGTGCGCGGCGCGGAAGAGCGCGATGTGAAGATGGCGAATGCCGACGACTTCGAGGCGGTCACCGGCAAGGGCGTCAAGGGGGTCGTCGACGGCAAAGCGGTCGCGCTCGGCAATCTGGCGATGATCCGGGACCTTGGCCTTGAGGCGGGCGACCTGACCGCCAAGGCAAATGCCCGTCGCGACGAGGGCGAGACAGTAATGTTCGTGGTGCTGGATGGCAAGATCGCCGGTCTTGTCGGGGTCGCTGACCCGGTGAAGGAAACCACACCCGCCGCCATCAAGGATCTGCATGAATTGGGGTTCCGCGTTATCATGGCGACCGGAGACAACGAACGCACGGCCAAGGCCATCGGCGCGCGTCTGGGCATAGACGAGATCCGGGCCGATGTGCTGCCGGAGGACAAGGCACGGATCATCAAGGAATTGCAGCAGCAGGGCCGCAAGGTCGCGATGGCCGGCGATGGCGTCAATGACGCACCGGCCTTGGCACAGGCCGATGTCGGCATTGCCATGGGCACCGGGGCCGATGTGGCCATCGAAAGCGCGGGCATCACACTGGTCAAGGGCAACCTCGACGGTATCGTGCGCGCTCGGCGGCTCGCACGGGCCACCATGCGTAATATCCGGCAGAACCTGTTCTTCGCGCTGATCTACAACGCCTCTGGCGTGCCTGTCGCGGCGGGGGTGCTGTTTCCGTTCTTCGGCATCCTCATCAGCCCGATGTTTGCCGCCTTCGCCATGAGCGCCTCGTCGATCTCGGTGGTGCTCAATTCGCTGCGCCTTCGCGGCGCAAAGATCTAGAAAGGAAGCCACAACGTGACCCATCAACCTGATCCATCACATGTTAATCAAAGTCAATCGGAGCATGCCCCCCGCCCGCCCTCATTCTGGCGATCACGCGCCGGCATCTATCTGATCGTTGCGCTGGCAGTTGGCGGCCTTCTCCTGGGTTACGAGCACCGGGTGCACATCCTGAGCAGCGGATTGCTGATCTGGCTGCCATTGCTGCTTTGCGTTGGAATGCACTTCTTTATGCACGGCGGTCATGGAGGCCACGGCGGGCACGGTAAGGGAGACGACCAGTAATGACCGATGCAGGTGCTTCCTATGGACTCTGGCTGCTAGTATTTATCAATTCGGCGGTGTTCATCATTTTCGCCTTCAGTTTCTTCAAGCCGCAGACAAAACGCGACTGGCGCAGTTTTGGAGCGTTCAGCGCCTTTGTCGTAGCTCTCTTCACCGAGATGTATGGGTTCCCGTTGACCATCTTCTTTCTTTCCGGCTGGCTGCAATCGACCTGGCCGGAGGTAGACTGGTTTGCCCACGACAGCGGACATCTCCCCGAAATGATGTTCGGCTGGCAATCGAACCCGCATTTCGGGCCGTTCCACCTCCTGAGCTTCGTCTTTATCGGCGGCGGCTTCTGGCTCATATCCGTGGCATGGTACCATCTGTGGAACGCGCAGCGTCAGGGGTTGCTTGCGACGACAGGCCCCTATGCCCGCATTCGCCATCCCCAGTATGTGGGGTTCGTGCTGATCATGCTGGGCTTTCTCGTGCAATGGCCGACCCTCCTGACGCTCGCGATGTTCCCGGTGCTGGTCTGGATGTACGCACGGCTTGCCCGCGGCGAGGAGGGGGACAGTCGCGCCCGTTTTGGCGAAAGCTGGGACAGGTATGCCAGCCGGGTTCCGGCTTTCATACCAAACGTCAACACTCTGCAGAATGTTGAACGCTGATTGGAAGCGAAAGCCGATCTGATGTGCTATTTGCGTGCCTAAAACATCTTTGGAAGACTGCAAACATACGGTATCTGAAACCATGATGAAAAAACCCGCCCTTCTGCGGCGCGTACTAATCATAGGAACGTCCGTGCTGACGGGATACCTGCTGCTTGCTTCGTGTGCCGAGTGGTCGGAGATGCACCGCTACAACCGAGCGCTGGGGGATCTTTCACTGCTGCTCATCGTTGCTGCAATGGCGATTGGGCCGCTCGCACGCTTGTCGTCTACGCCCTTTTTACGGAAGCTTATGCCGTACCGACGCGAGCTCGGTATTTATGCGGTTCTGGCGGCGACGGTGCATACCATCATAATACTGATCGGCTGGGTCGAGCTTGATTTTGCACGGCTGTTCGGTTTTGAGTATCACCCCCAACTGCAACGCTACGTGATGCTTCAGCACGGGTTTGCGCTGGCCAATGTGGTTGGGATCGCGGCACTGCTCTACGGCTTTGTGCTTGCCGGTACGTCGAATAATTTCAGCCAAAGGGTACTTGGCACGTCCGTGTGGAAATACATCCAGCAGGGCGCTTATGTTCTGTGGTGGCTGGCAGTGCTGCACACGGCCTATTTCTTGTTCTTTCATTTTCTTGATTTCCACCGCCAAATGCCTGAGCCAAACTGGGCGCGATGGCCGTTCGTTGCCCTTGTGGCGTCAGTTATCGCTCTGCAAGGGGCCGCCGTTGTAGTCACATGGCGTTCGCAAACTTCCCGGCGGATCTACGGCGCACCCTCGCAACGGGAGTAGTCGCGATTTCATCAGACGCCCAGGGTCGGGACTTCTGGCGGCCTGAAACCGATCGGGTGGGCATGCGCAGAGGCGTAACGACCTAAAAAGCAACCAAGGCAGATCGAAATGCAGAAACACGATAAAAACCGCGATGGGAACGACGGCTACCGTGAAGGCTCGATCAGCCTTGGCGGAGCTGTTGCCATGGGCACGGGCGTGATGATCGGTGCGGGCATCTTTGCCCTGACCGGACAAATCGCCCAGCTGGCTGGACCACTATTTCCACTCGCGTTCATCGCTGGTGCCATCGTGACCAGCTTCAGCGCTTACAGCTACATCAAGATGTCGAACGCCTGGCCCTCGGCAGGGGGCATCGCGATGATCCTTCAGAAATGCTATGGATCGGGGGCGGTCGCGGCGGGAGCGGCGCTCTTGATGGCGCTCAGCATGGTGATCGCGGAAAGCCTCGTCGCACGGACATTCGCCACTTATGTCTTGCGGCCTTTGGATATCACGGGCGGGCCACTTGTGCCCGTTCTGGCGGTTGCCGTGATCGTGTTCGCATTCTTGGTCAACATCGCAGGAAACCGCTCCGTCGGGCTATTCTCTCTAGTCATGGCGGCGATCAAGATCGGGGGCATCGCGCTGTTCGGTATCGCAGCACTCTGGTCAAGCGGGTTTCAGTTCGCCGCCGCGTCAGAAACGGCCGAGACCTTTGGAGTGACAGGCTTCATCGCGTCCGTTGCGCTGGCGATCCTTGCCTTCAAGGGCTTTACCACGATCACCAACAGCGGCGGCGAAATCACCGATCCCCACCGCAATGTGGGCCGCACTATCATGCTGTCCATCGCGATCTGCGTGGTGGTCTACCTGCTTGTGGCCTTTGGCGTGGGCGCGAGCCTGACAATCGACGAAATCATCGCCGCGCGCGACTATTCGCTGGCCCAGGCGGCTGAGCCCGCACTCGGGCAGGTCGGCTTTTACTTGACGGTCGTGTTGGCGGCCGTGGCCACAGCATCCGGCGTGCTGGCCAGCGTTTTCGCAGTGTCGCGGATGCTGACCATGCTGACGGAGATGAAAATGATCCCGCACAGCCATTTTGGCATGTCCGGGGCTGTCCAGCGGCATATGCTGGTCTATACAGTCGTTATCGCCTCGACGCTGGCCGTGCTCTTTGATTTGGGACGGATCGCATCCCTTGGTGCCTTCTTTTACCTCGTCATGGACATGATCATACATTGGGGCGTGTTCCGCTATCGTCGAACCGAAGTTGGCGCCTCCAGTATCGTGCTTTTGTCTGCGCTCTCTCTCGATGCAATTGTATTGGCAGCTTTCACCGTAATGAAGCTTCAAAGTGATCCAATGATCGTTCTGTATGCGGCTGTCGGAATGATCGCTGTCTTCGCTTTCGAGCGCGTTTACTTGTCGCGATGGTTGGCACCTCAGGCCGCGCATTCCCACGGTGAATAGCCAGCCATCATCTAGCCCTGAAGGAATGCGATGCCTTGTGCACCGATTGCGATCAATCTGAGATCGGCGGTGCAAAAGTCGGCCACGGAAGCGGCGGAATAATTCGGTCGCGGGCGGCGTAAAAACCGGCCACCTATTTTCCTTCTGCAATGAGCGCAGGAGGGACAGAGGATTTACACCGTGGATCTTTATCTGAAGGTTCGCCTGGCGGTCTCGGAAGGGATGAGCCGACGTCAGGCAGCCAAACACTTCAACATATCCCGCGACAGCGTAGCGAAGATGCTGACGTATTCGACGCCTCCTGGCTATCAGCGACAATCACCAGTCCGGCGACCGAAGCTGGACGCGTTCGTTTCGACGATCGACCACTGGTTGGCTGAAGACGCGAAGGTACCGCGCAAACAGCGCCATACGGCCAAGCGTGTGTTTGACCGGCTTCGCGACGAATGCGGGTTCACCGGCGGCTATACGATCATCAAGGATTATATCCGCGAGCGGGAACAGCGTCGCCAGGAAGTGTTCGTGCCGCTTTCTCATCCGCCCGGCCATGCGCAGGCTGATTTCGGTGAGGCGACGGTGGTGATCGGCGGTATCGAGCAGAAAGCCCGGTTCTTTGTGCTCGATCTTCCGCATAGCGACGGCTGCTACGTGCGGGCTTATCCGGCGGCGGTGGCCGAGGCCTGGGTCGATGGCCACGTCCATGCGTTCGCCTTCTTCGGGGCCGTGCCGCAGTCGATCGTTTATGACAATGACCGCTGCCTTGTGGCGAGTATCCTGCCTGACGGCACGCGCAAGCGGGCGACACTGTTCAGCGGGTTCCTGTCCCATTATCTGATCCGGGATCGCTATGGCCGACCCGGAAAGGGCAATGACACGGATGAGATCGAATAGCCCCTTCGACAGAAATTGTGGTATTTTCTTCAGGCCCACGGGCGACCACGTGGTGAACGGCCGGGCATGAGGTTCAAGCCCTGCGGCGCAGCCAGATCATCGTCGCTCCTCATTTGTGGCGTCCGTGGGTTTTGAGCGGGCCCCTCGTTGTCGCCATCCGTCGGTCATTCGCCGATATGCGCCTTCGGCCTGCTGAGCGCGGTTGCGCTCCTCCCGGCGACGTTGCGTGATGTTGTAGTCATAGCCGGCACCTTTCTGGCCGCGTCTCGGCGGATGTCCGGCGCGCAGTTCGAGGTCACGAAGTTTCTTGGCATGTAGCGAGGGGCGAACCCAGCTGTAGTCTTCACCTTTGGTCAGCAGGTGCCAGATGATTACTGCCAGCTTACGGGCAACCGCCACTGCGGCAATGTGATTGCCGCGTTTGCTCCGCACGCGCTCGTAGAAGGCACGCAACGGCCCTGGACTTCGCACGGTCTGCCAGGCCGCTTCGACAAGTAAATGGCGGGCATTTGCGCGTCCGCGTTTGGTGATCCGACCATGATGGGCGGGGCCATCACCAGATTGATGGACGCTTGGATTGAGACCGATATAGGCAACCAGCTTGTCGGGGTTGTCAAAACGCTCGATTTTGCCGATCGCCGCCATCAATCCGACAGCAACCACCATGTCGATGCCCGGGATCGTCATCAATCGTGTCACGTTCGGATCGGACAAGGCGGCGCGTGCAATGTCACGTTCCACTCCCTTCAGTGCATCGGACTGGCGGTCATATTCCTCGACGTGCCGTTCAATGGCCTCCCGCTCGTCGTCCGGTAGATACTGGGCCCGCAGCCAGATCCGCCCCTTGCCGCCGAAGAGATCGGCAAATGGGCAGGGTGGAATCAGGTTCGCGTGCAGGATCGACTGGACGATCGATTTTAGACGGGTCCGTTGCCGGACAAGTTGCGTTCGGCGCGTCACCTGACGTCGGCGAGCCAAGGCTGCCGCGTCCGGGATCCAGACCTCCGGCAGGAAGCCGGCGGCGTAGAGTTGCGCCAGGACGCGCGCGTCGATCGCGTCAGTCTTGATCTTCGCCTTGGCGATCAGATGGACCTGCAACGGATTTGCCACGGCCACCCTTGCCACGCGCGGAGCGAGAATCTCCACAACCGCGGTCGCATTGCCGGTCGCTTCCACCACGACATGATCCGACGGCAGAAGTGTTCTGGCAAAGTCTTCCAGATGCTCCCGCGTCATGCCGATCCGGCCAAGTCGCTTGGTTTCTCCATCTTCAAGGGCCACCGCTTCGGCGAAGACGCGGTGGATATCCATGCCGATGATGCGCATATCTACCTCCTTTGCTATGTCATCCCTCTTCTCAGGAACTGGCGGGCTACACGGCAACTACGGATCCGCGCTCGCAGCGCATTCGGGTAAGCCGCAGGGGCGACCATATAAAGGCTCGGGCTCGCAGCCCATGTCTTTCGCTCGGCCTGCCCGCACTCGCGTGCTCCCGACGCCCCACATCCCGAATGGTCTCACCATAGCGCCTGCCACCGAAGTGCGGCAAAGATATCGAGGCGTCAGCGTGATCATGCCAGATAAGGGCAACGTCGAGGGCCTTGTCGGTTATGCCCGGCGTAACTTCATGGTCCCCATCCCGCAGTTTGCGACCTTTGATGCGTTCAATGCCTTTCTGGAAGAACAGTGCCGCAAGCGCCAGCGCGACAGGCTGCGCGGTGAGAGCGAGACGATCGGTGAACGGCTGCAGCGTGATCTGGCTGCCATGCAGCCCTTGCCAGCGTCGCCCTTCGATGCCTGCGATCAGGCCAGTGCCAAGGTCACGGCACAGTCTCTCGTTCGCTACAAGACGAACGATTATTCCGTACCCGCCGCCTACGGTCATCAGGACGTTTGGATCCGAGGCTATGTCGATGAGGTCGTGATCGGTTGCCGCAGCGAGGTCATCGCTCGCCATCCCCGAAGCTGGGATCGGGAGGATGTCATCTTCGACCCTGTTCATTACCTGCCGCTGATCGAACAGAAGATCAATGCGCTGGATCAGGCGGCCCCTTTGCAGGGCTGGGATCTGCCGGAGGAATTCGCCACACTGTGCCGCCTGATGGAAGGCCGCATGGCAAAACATGGCAGGCGGGAATACGTGCAGGTACTTCGACTGCTGGAAAACTTCGATATGGCCGACCTGCATGCGGCGGTGAAGCAGGCCATTCATCTCGGCGCGATCGGCTTCGACGCCGTCAAACATCTGATTCTTTGCCGGGTGGAGCGCCGGCCGCCGCGACTGGATCTATCGATCTATCCCTACCTGCCGAGAGCAACCGTCGAGACGACATCGGCGAAGGCGTATATGGGCCTCCTGTCATCGGGGAAGGGAGAAGCGGCATGAGCACCGAAGCACCTGATATCCTGCTTGCCCACTACCTCAAGAGCCTGAAGCTGCCAACATTCCAACGGGAGTATCAGAAACTGGCCCGGCTTTGCGCCACCGAGGGCGTCGATCATATCGGATACCTTACCCGGCTTGCCGAACGTGAGATGATCGAACGGGATCGTCGCAAGGTCGAGCGGCGTATCAAGGCAGCCAAATTCCCGGTCGTCAAAAGTCTCGACAGTTTCGATTTTGCCGCCATCCCGAAGCTCAACAAGATGCAGGTTCTGGAACTTGCCCGCTGCGAATGGATCGAGCGTCGCGAGAACGTCATCGCTCTCGGCCCCAGTGGAACCGGCAAGACGCACATAGCGCTCGCCCTGGGCCTTGCCGCCTGCCAGAAGGGCCTGTCCGTTTGCTTCACCACAGCCGCTGCCCTGGTCAGTGAGATGATGGAAGCCCGTGACGAGCGGCGTCTCTTACGTTTCCAAAAGCAGATGGCAGGATGCAAGCTGCTGATCATCGACGAACTCGGCTTCGTGCCGCTCTCCAAGACCGGCGCAGAACTGCTGTTCGAGCTGATCTCGCAACGCTATGAACGGGGCGCCACCCTGTTCACCAGCAATCTGCCCTTTGACGAATGGACCGAAATTCTGGGTTCGGAGCGACTGACCGGCGCTCTGCTCGACCGTGTCACCCATCACGTCAACATTCTCGAAATGAACGGCGACAGCTATCGTCTCGCCCAAAGCCGCGCCCGAAAGGCCGGCTGAAACCCTTCAGAAAATCGCAACGCCGGTATGAGGCCCCCGCTCGGGCTACGCCCTCCCGCGGGCCTCATACCGGCGTCCAAAGTGGCCGACTTTTGCTCCGCCCCGTGGCCGGTTTTTACGCCGCCGTTGACAAGGGAACAGGTTCGATCGTACAAGGCCCGTCGTGTCGGCGCCGGCGAAACGAAGCGACCACGGCGCCAGAGAGCAATAGCCATGACCCCGGTGCAATGTGTCGCGCCGGGGTCGACCATGATCGTCTTGATGGCGTTTCCGCCCGGGATTACTATTCGACTATGTTCGTGCTCGCTTCGTACATCATGCGGATTGTTGCTGTTGTCACAGTGGTTCTGTCGATGACAGCCATGTCGTGGGCACAGATGTCCGGCGATGGCAGTCTCGTGCAGCACCATAAGGCGCATCAGGTCAGCGCGGATGCTACGGTTTCGATGACCGGGCACGGACCCGAGAACAAGAAGACCGGGCTGCACCACAACACGCTTTGCGCAACCGCGTGCGCCCTTGCTGGAACATTTCCAACGGCCTTGGACTTTAACTACCCACTTAGCTTAGAGCTGAAGTCTACGCCATTTAACGATATAGGCCGGCCGGCCTTCGGCCCCGAGCCGGGCCGCCGCCCTCCAAAATCCAACCCGATCCTCGCCTGAAGCTCCGCCTTGTTGGGCGGAAATGTACAGTCGCGCCTTCGCGCGCAAAGATCGGATAATTGGAATGACTATCACCTTGAACCGCCGTGGCTTTCTCACGGCGACAGCCGCACTTGCGGCATCCACTGCTTTCCCTTTTGCAAGTCAGGGCCAAGAACCTGTCCGCCGACTCGTCGCCTCCACTCGCACGATCGAGGTCAATGGAAAGACCGCCTCCGTCTATGGCATTTCCGGCCCAGATGGGCGGCAGGGGCTTACCCTCGATCCCGGCGAACGTTTCGCACTCACCCTCGAAAACAGCCTGGACGTCGAGACTATAATTCACTGGCATGGACAGCTTCCCCCCAACGCGCAGGACGGGGTCCCCGACATGCCGATGCCCAAACTCGCTAGTGGCGAAATCCGGTCCTATGATTTCGAACCTCTGGCAGGAACCCATTGGATGCACAGCCACGTGCCGATCCAGGAGATGAACCTGCTTGCCGCCCCTCTCATCGTCCGCAGCGTAGAGGACGTAGCTGAGGATCGGCAGGAGGTTGTTATGTTCCTTCACGATTTTTCCTTCAAGAACCCTGAAACGATCCTCGAAGAGATTACCAGCGGAACCGGGCATGGGGATATGAGCCACGGTTCATCGATGCCGATGGATCATGGCGGCATGGATATGGAGCGAATGGACATGAGCGACATGGAGAGCATGTCCACGATGGCCATGGACCTCAACGATTTCGATTTCGACGCGTACCTCGTCAATGATCGGACCCTGGACGATCCCGAACTCGTGCATGTCGAACGCCGAGGACGGGTTAAGCTGCGCATCATTAACGGGTCTTCGGCGACGTCCTTCTGGATCGATACCGGAGTTGATGGGCGCCTAGTAGCAGTCGATGGCCACAAGGTCGCTCCCATCACCGGACGTCGGTTCGGCCTTGCTATGGGACAGCGTCTCGACATCGACCTTGATCTGCCCACAGAGTCCCGGGCGTTCCCCATTCTGGCGCTGCGCGAAGGTGAGCGGGAACGCACCGGTCTGATCCTCGCACCGCGAGGAGCAGCAGTCCCGACGATGTCAGGAATGAGCGATACTGCTGCCCCGGCGTTCGACGTCGATTTCTCGCAAGAGGCAGCTTTACAGGCTCTCGACCCTCTGCCCGAACGGACGGTTTCCAATAGTCGGATGGTGATGCTGGAAGGGACCATGTCCCCCTATGTCTGGACCATCGACGGTCGCGGCTGGGGCGAACATGAACCGATCGTCGCCAAAAGCGGTGAGCGTGTCGAACTCACTTTCCACAACATGTCGATGATGGGCCACCCGATGCACCTGCATGGCCACGCCTTTCAAGTCGTGGGTCACGGATCGCGTCGTTTTTGGGGCGCGGTGCGCGACACAGTTTACGTGCCGCCGATGGCGAGCGTGACAATCGCCATTGATGCGGGCGAAGCGGCAAGGTGGATGCTCCATTGTCACCATATGCCTCACCTCTCAACGGGCATGATGACCGAATTCCGCGTCGAGACTTGAGCCGAAACCAGCCGGCCTCGAACAACGGGGTCGGCACTGACATTTGAGGAGATGACCATGTCATTTTTCAAGACTGCTTCGGTCGCATTGGTCGCCGCGTTGCTGGTTTCGCCACACATCGCACTGAGCCAGGAAGCCCGCCCGCTGAGCGAAGTCCTTAAGCAGACCCACGTTCACGGCCTGGCACCTGAGCTGAATTCGAGCCGTATCCTGATGGCGACGCACCACGGCTTATGGGCTGTCAATCTCGATCAGGAGACAGCACATCTGCTGGGAGACAGCCGCGACGACTTCATGGGCTTCTCGCACCACCCTGCCGATGCTGGAAGGTTTTGGGCAAGTGGCCATCCGATTACAGGTGGCAATCTCGGTGTGATCATGAGTACGGATGGTGGTGAGAACTGGACGAAAGTTGCCGAGGGTGTCGGCGGCCCCGTCGACTTCCACCAAATGACCGTTAGCCAAGCTGATCCAGACGTACTTTACGGCGTTCACCACGGCGCAAGCCTTCAGAAGAGCGACGACGGTGGGCGCAGCTGGGACGAAGTCGGGCTTCTGCCCGACGGCATTATCGATCTAGCTGCCTCCGCGATCGCGCCAAACGCTCTATTCGCGGCCACCAACACGGGACTTTTCAAGAGTGAAGATGCAGGCCGGACGTGGATTAGGAGCTATGAGAGCAGCGCCCCGGTTTCTTCGATTCACGTAGACGAGACCGGTGTCGTCGCCTTCATCCTTGGCGTCGGGATAGTCACGGCGAGCGAGAACGACCTCGCCTTTTCTGTTGTCGCCGATGGCTTTGGCGACACTTACCTGTTGCATCTGACGTCCATCGAGGAAGGGTTCGTGGCCGTGACGGATCAAAACGCCCTTGTCGTCCTGTCACCCGAAGGCGAACCGGTAAAATCGATTTTGTGACGAAGAGCATTGGGGGCGCATTGGCGCCCCCAAGGCAGGGGTCCTACCATCGAAGTTCGATCTGTCCGAACTCATCAGCGAATCGAATTCGAACCTCCCAGATCCCAGCCATGGGAAGAATGGCACTCGCTTGGTAAGCTCCTGGCCCGGCAGACAGGATCTCGACCGGGACATGTCGATTTGCCTTTGAAACCGGGACTCGCGCCTTGAGCGTTTTCAAGGATTTGCGTGAGACTGAAGTGTAACGCCTTTCACTTCAAACGAGACTCCAGGGGGCTTTTGTTACACTCAAATTGGGATTGATCGACCGGTCGATCGACCGTAATGTCGGTGTATGATTTCACCCCTCGAAGACCCCAAAATCGGCCAGGACACTGGGGACGACGGTCCACAAGAATTCCTGCGAGATCTTTTGCGCCGTAGCGGTGGAACGGTAAATGCTGAGGTGGTCGCAGAGGCACGTGAAGAATATGGTATTCCGCGCTCGACGTTATTTCGGCTCGTTGCGCGGTTTAGAAAAACGCAGCGCACCTCAAGCCTCAAACCCAAAAAACGCGGGACGCAGGAAGGCGTGACCCGTCTGGACCCGAGAACGGAGCGGGTTATTGCCGAACAAGTGGATGACTTATGGCTCAAGAAGGAAAGGCCGAGCTTTGCTGCACTATTACGACGAATCCGGGAAGTCTGCCTTGCAGAGGGCCTGTCTGCTCCGGCCCGTAGAACAGTGCAACGGAGAGTTTCGGAACTGATCCCGATTTCCGCGGCCCGCAAGCGCGGGGAACGAGAGATCGAAGCTGCATCAACGCCAAGTCCTGGCCAGTTATCTGTTGCCAAGCCGAACGCTCTTTGGCAGATCGACCACACAATCGTCGATGTCATCGTTGTCGATGAACAGTATCGTCAGCCCATCGGACGGCCAGTGCTGACAATTGCTATTGATGTTTGCACCAGAATGGTCGCCGGTTTCCATTTGTCATTGGAAGCCCCGTCCAGAACGTCTGTTGGCCTTTGCCTCCTGCACGCGGTTTACGACAAAACGGCATGGCTGGACGAGAGGGGCATTGATATTCCCTGGCCCGTCGCCGGACTACCCACGGTTCTCCATTGCGACAATGGCGCCGAATTCAGATCGCGCGCGCTCGCCGACGCTTGCAAGGAATATGGCATCAAACTGCAGTTTAGACCGCCAGCGACACCGCGCTTCGGTGGACACATCGAGCGGCTGATCGGAACGATGATGGGAGCTGTTCATCTGCTGCCAGGGACAACGTTCAGCAATGTGAAAATCAGGGGTGATTACGATTCCGAGGACCGTGCGACCTTTACATTACGCGAACTGGAAAAGTGGATCGCACTGGAAATCGTTGGGAAATACCATCAACGTATTCACGCCTCACTGTTGCGCCCTCCCCTGGCCCTATGGCGCGAACGGCAAGGTGAAGTCGATTTCGACTTGCCGCCGGACCGAATGGCGTTCTGGACCAGCTTCCTGCCAGGCGACCGGAGGCGCCTGCTGAAGGACGGCATTCACCTGGAGAAGATTCGCTACTGGTCGGACGCCCTATCACGGGATGTCGGCCGGGGTGCAGAGCTTGAGATCAAATATGATCCACGAGACCTTTCCCGGATATTCGTTCGCCAGTCGGACGGCCGGTTTGTAGAGGCGCGGTATCGAAATCTCGCCTATCCGCCGGTCTCATGGTGGGAATGGAAACACGCCAAGAAAAGGCTGCGAGACCAGGGACGGCGTGAGTTACAGGAAGACGTTATTTTTGCAGCGATCGCAAAACAGCGACAGATTGAGGACATTGCCGCATCCTCAAGCGCTAAAGCGCGCCGGAGTACCGCGCGAAGACCTGTTAAACAGGACCAAAAGGAAAGCGGCCATGTCACGACCATAGATATGACCAAACCAACTGCTTCAGGCGACGACACGGAATTTTGGGATTGATGATTGAATTCACGCATTTAGCGCCCGGCGCCGCAGCACTTGCCAACGCACCAAACGAAACACGGATTCGTGCCATTCGATCTGATCGTTGGGTCGGTTTTGATCGCGCCCGTCGTGTGTTGCGGCATCTTGATGGACTTTGCGACCATCCACCATCAACGCGTCCGCCGGGGCTTGCAATTTATGGCCATAGCGGCATGGGCAAAACTATGCTGGTGGAAAAGTTCAAACGTGATCACCCACCAGTTATTAATCACAGCACCGGTGTTGAGAGTATGCCAGTGCTGGCAATCACACTGACGTCACGACCTACGGAACGCCGAATATATGGGCAATTGCTGATGGCCATGGGAGCGAGCATCAACGAACGCCTGACGCTCATGGAACTTGAGATAAGGACCGTTCTCCTCCTGAAAAGCAATAACGTTCGCGTTCTGGTATTCGATGAGGTTCACAACCTGCTTGCGGGAACCCCGAGAGAACAGCGTGTGATCCTCCAACTGTTGCGATATCTCAGTAACGAGACCAAAGCCTCGCTCGTCTGCCTTGGTGTGTCCGAAGCCCGCGACGCGATTGCCGGCGACACTCAACTGGCACGGCGCCTGGATCAGTTTGTGCTGCCTAGATGGAATGCAAATGAGGAGTTTCAGGAACTGGTCACCGCAATTCTGCGCAGTCTACCGCTCCAACTTCCGTCCGCCTTATCGAGCCAAAGTCTGCGACACCTCTCCCGTCTCGGCGACGGCATAACGGCACGTGTGTTTGGGATACTCAACGAACTCGCAATTGAAGCCATTCAGGATGGCACAGAGCGGATCACCGATGAAAACATTGAATCCTGGAAGCCTTCCTTGGAAAAAGAAGCGGCATTCGCCTAGCCGACAAAACGTTACACTTCAATTGAGACTTTTCGGGCTTGAGTCTCAATTGAAGTGTAACGTTTTGGTATAAACTGACCGAGTCTCAGTTTGGAGTGCAAATCGATAGCCGCTGCCAGAACGCCAGCCCCGGCGAGACTCAACGCAATCTGCGGGTTTAGGCGGCTGAGCATCTTATGTAGATCCGAGGTCATCAGCATGAGCAACACCAGCGTGATGCAAGCATAAGCAGCGGACCCGAGTTGGAACGTCAGTGCGGAGGCAGTTCGCGTCGCCCTACGTGTGATGATCATGTTCAGCGCATAAGCGACTGCGGCAGCGACTGGCAGAAAAACTGTTAGACCAAAGGTTGCAAAATTTGGTCGCAGGATCAGAAGAACACCTAACATCCCGATTCCGATCGCAGCATAGCGATGCGGTCCGGGTTTTTCTCCGAGCAGAAATCCTGCGAGAAGTGTTAAGAGCAACGGCTCAACGAAAAAAATTGCGATAGCCGTCGCAATGGGCATGGTTTTGAAGGCTGTAATCAGGCTCAGGCTGATAACCGAAACACATTGGCCTGAGAGAAACGACCATATCGAGAAAGGACGCCCTGAGAGGCGATGACGCATCAGCATAAAAGCCCCAGCTAGAAAGCCAGCCTGCACAAGGGCTCGGACCGCCGCAATCTGTGACGGTGGCAGAGCGCTCGTCAGGGATTTTGTGATGGCATCCCCTGCCGGTAGAAGAAGCATTGCAAGTGACATGGTGATCATGCCGAGCAGAGGGGGGTAGGACTGGCGCAGCGGCGCCTGAACGATAACAGACATCTCGAACTCCTTCGCCGTAGCTTTGCTACGGCTCAAGATCCGGGCGTGCAGGACTGAATGATGAAAGTGCTTCGCGACGCCATCGCAAGCAGACAGTCTGCCTAAGGGAGATAAGAGGCCACTGTCAACGGCGTGAGCGGCATATCTTATCTTCTGGTTGACACGACGCGGCCTCTGGCCATGTCTGAACGGGGCGGTTGTTGTTCATGACCGACCTCTTCCCTGTTGGACTGGCCGGCGACCCGGATGTCGCCGGCCTTTTTCTAAATCAAACTGCTGCCCTTGCTGCGGCCTTTGCGCCATTCCTTCCAGAATGCGCTGACCAGTACAAAGAGGACGCCTGCGACGATGAGGGGCTGAGCTACTCCCCATCTCTTGGACAGGATCTGGCGTAAATTAAGCTACTCGTTGCACCTGCTGATCGGGTTGGTTGATATCATTTCTCTGCCAGTAGACCAGCGCCGGGGGCTGGCCGCCCAAGGCTGAATGCGGGCGCTGGCCGGGTTCTCCGTGGGGCGGTGGCGAGGTTGCCCGCTACATGCCCCCCACACGGTGGCCGCAACGTCGCGGAGGCAGGGTCCTGACCCGTCAAAGGCTAAGATTGAAACCGGACCACACAAAAGGGCATGCCAATGTGAATCCCCGACAGGCTTCGTGAAACAAGGCCATTTCGAGACGCCTCCCGCTTAAAGGCACTCAGCCGAGAACCGCATGATGGATGGGGCTGCGCCCTTACTTGCGGCTGCTAGGTCAATGCTCCTGGGGGATGTCTCCGTCTGGCACCGTAAACTTAACACCCGATAGGCTCTGGTTTGCCCGGTTGCTCGACTTGTCGACTAAATCCGAGCGATTTCCGCCCATATGCTCATGGCTGAGGCGCGCAGTTCGCGATGGTGGCTGGTGGAAATGTCGTGGCGAGGGATGTGGAAGAGGTTGGCGATCGGATCGTGAATGGAAACGAAGCGTTGGAGATGTCGCTTTGACTTGAAGCGCTTCATGATCCGCTCTCGCCGTCGGACTGGCTGGTGGGAATTCTCCGCCCGATTGTTCAGGCCCTTATGCGAGCGGTGCTCGACGCCGTGCATGATTTTCTGCTTTGCGGCTGCATAGGAGCGAAGCTTGTCGGTGATCATCACGCGCGGCGATCGTCCCTGGCCTTTCAAAAGCTTGCGCATCAGGCGCTTGGCCGCCTTGGTGTCGCGGCGGCTTTGCACCAGGACCTCCAGGACGAAACCGTCCTGATCCACGGCGCGCCATAGCCAATGCTTCTTGCCCCGGATCGAGATAACGGCCTCATCTAGGTGCCACTTATCACCAAGCCGCCCGGATGACCGGCGACGGATCTCGTTGGCGAAGGTCCGGCCAAACTTCTCCGCCCACAGTCTGTCGGTCTGATGCGAGACAATGATGCCACGCGCCGCCAACAAATCCTCTACCATCCGCAGGCTCAGGGGAAAGCGGAAATAGAGCCACACCGCATGGGCGATGATTTCGGGTGGAAAACGATGGCGGCGGTAAAGAGGATCTCGGTCAGTCATGGCCGAGCATCCCACATTCAGGTCCAAGCTTCGTTAAGTTGACGATGCCCTCCTGAGCCTTCGGCGTGGCATCCGACGTTCTACTGTGATAGGAATGTGACATGAACAACACGAGGTTTTTGGGCGGGCTCGTAGAGCGACTGCAGAGAATGGGGATCAGCGCGGACACGCTGCGTGCCACCGGCGCGCTGCTTTGGCGTAGCGTTCTGCTTGGAACCGCACTCTATCTGCTTCTCGGCAAGGATCCTGAAGCCAACCTCAAGCTCAACGGCGTATCCTACATTGTTGCCCTCGTCTGGTCCTACTATGATGGCATGTTCGCCAGACGGGTTTGGTCGATGGCGTTCGTGGAGGCGATCTTCCTGCATCTGCTGGGGATCCAGGTCGGTAACCTGCTCGCGGCGATCTTTGGCAATCCGCTACTCGGCACATGACAGGCGGCGGCGGAAGACAGTTCCACGCGCCTCACCGCTCGTTGACCCGCATCAGGACGCTGCACGAACGGTCGCGCGGTGAAGGCGGCGCATCGCGGCATGAGAAGTGGTCCCTTGTGGAGGTGGACGGGGAACGTAGGGTTCTCTTCGAGGCTCACAGCCCCGATAAAGGCGGCGTTTCGCCGCCCCTCGAACAACGCCTCATGACCTTGCAGGAGGCGCTCCGCGGACCGCGGACGGTCGCACGGCAAATCTGGTTGGCACTCGAAGACTGACCCACGACCCGCACTCGGCGTCGCAAGAGTTGACGCGTGCCTCATTCCCCGCGTTGCGGGGGAATGGCTAGGACGTCGATCTGTGCCGTCCTGAGCACCTGCTCCGTTACGCTGCCGATGAGCATCTTGGCCAGTCCGCTTCGGCCATGCGTCGACATCACGATCAGGTCCGCCTGCTCTTCTCCGGCCGCTTTCAGGATTTCGTGCGGCGCTGGCGTCGCCTCGTAGCGCACGATCTGTCTCGGATGGCCCAGACCTGCCGAGGAGAGGAAGCGAACAAGATTGAGGGAAGCATCGCGCTGTTCTTCCTCGAGGTAGTGCTTCTGATCGTCCTTCGGAATCGAATGACTGAAGACAAGACGGAGCGCAGGAGCATCAAAGATATGGAGCAACGACGTCCGGGATTGGTCGGCAAGCCCCAGCTCTTGGAATCGCAGCAACGCGTCGCGGGAGCTGTCGGACAGGTCGGTTGTCTGCAGCACATGGCGATAATGTCCGACGGGCGTGGCATTCACGATCAGGACCGGGCAATCCACCGACCGGATCGTCCTCTCCGCCGTTGTGCCGACGAACACGTCCCTGAGCACCTGGCGTCGATGCGGGCCGATGACGAGAAGGTCGGGCGTCACGTCCTTCACGGCTTGGGCGATGCCGACAAATGGGGACGCGAGTATGACCCGCGTCTCGGTGGTCACACCGTCCACGTCGCTCAGTGTGGCGGCCATCTGGCGAAGAAGCGTCGTGGCCTCGTCGCGCTCAGCGTCCACGATCCGGCGCGGCTGATCGTCGTCGACCACATGAACGAGCAGGATGGCGGATTCGAATTGACGGGCCAGGAGGGTGGCACGCCGCAGCGCCCGATCCGACCGTTCCGAAAAGTCCGTCGCCACCATGATTGTCTTCATCGTTTCCGGTCCCGGGCCGTGGCCTCTCATTTGCGAGCGACACGCTGCGACGCATCAAGCTCTGTCTGAATCAAATCATCTGTTCTATACTACGCTATATTAAGCCAAACCCGGTGAAAAGGCGTTCAACATGCCACGCGAGCAATATCAGACCGTCAAGGAGATTGCAGATCTTCTGAAGGTCAACGAGGCCACGGTCAGACGCTGGATCAAGGACGGCGAGCTTCGGGCGATCGATATCGGTAAGGGATGGCGAATCGGCGGGGATGACCTTGATGCCTTTATCGAAGGTCACGCGACGCGGCCCGCTGCCAGGCCAAATGGGGACGCGAATACTGCCCCGGACTTGACCGAAGCAAAGAACACGAAGGAACAGAAGAATTGATGGAAGTTATTGTTCAGTCGCCGTTTGCGGAGATTGCTGCACTGCTCGTGCTGGCGGCGGTGATCGGGTTCTTGGGGATTATTTTGCGCCAGCCGCTTATCGTCAGCTTCATCGCCGTTGGCCTGATCGCGGGGCCCTCGGCGCTGGACCTGGTGCGGTCCGACGAGCAGATCAGCCTTCTTTCGGAACTCGGGATCGCGGTGCTGCTGTTCCTCGTCGGCATCAAGCTCGACGTGAAGCTTATTCGCTCCCTGGGGGCGGTCTCGCTTCTGACCGGCCTCGGCCAGGTCGCGTTCACGTCGATCTTCGGCTACCTGATCGGGCTCGCGCTTGGACTTGGTCATATCACCAGCCTTTATATCGCCGTGGCACTCACCTTCTCCTCGACCATCATCATCGTGAAGCTCTTGTCGGACAAGCGCGAGATCGACAGCCTGCACGGCCAGATCGCGCTTGGTTTTCTCATCGTGCAGGACCTCGTTGTCGTGCTGGCAATGATCGTGCTCTCGACCATCGGCATCGGTGCGGCAGGTGACGGCGGGCATGGCGGCGGGTCTGTCTCACTAGTGCTGGCCTCAGGCGTCGCGATGGTGGCGCTGGTGGTGCTCTTCGTGCGCTACGTCGCCAATCCGCTGACCGAGCGGCTGGCCCGGGCACCCGAACTTCTGGTGATCTTCGCCATCGCCATGGCCGCGATGTTCGCAGCGGTGGGCGACATCGTGGGTCTCGGCAAGGAGGTGGGCGGCCTGCTGGCCGGCGTCGCGCTTGCCTCGACGCCCTACCGGGAGACCATCGCAGCGCGCCTCGCGCCGCTGCGGGACTTCCTGCTGCTGTTCTTCTTCATCGCGCTCGGCTCTGCGCTCGATCTTTCGCTTCTTGGTGCGCATGTCAGCGGGGCCATTGTCTTTTCGCTCTTCGTGCTTATCGGCAACCCGCTCATCGTGCTCACGATCATGGGGGCGATGGGCTACCGCAAGCGTACGGGCTTCCTCGCAGGTCTGACCGTGGCGCAGATCAGCGAGTTTTCCCTGATCTTCGTCGCTATGGGCGTGTCGCTCGGCCATGTGCAGGAAGACGCGCTCGGGCTCGTCACCATGGTCGGTCTCGTGACCATTGCGGCCTCGACCTACATGATCACCTATTCGCACCAGCTCTACGCCGTCTTTGAGCCGCTGCTCGGCTTCTTCGAGCGCCAGGGCACACCGCGCGAGCCGTCGGAAGCCGGGGCGCACCGCGAGGACGGCTTCAAGGTGATCGTCTTCGGACTGGGGCGTTTCGGCACTGCCATTGGGATGCGCCTGAAGAAGCGGGGTATTCGGGTGCTTGGGGTGGATTTCAACCCGCTCGCGGTCCGGCGCTGGCGGGAACTTGGGCTCGAGACCGAGTTCGGCGATGCCACTGACCCGGAGTTCGTGGCCGAGCTTCCTCTGTCGCGGGCGGAATGGATCGTCTCAACCGTGCCGATTCACCCGACCGGCCTCAGCCACGAGGACACGCGCACGACGCTGATCCAGCTCACGCGCACTTCTGGTTTCCGCGGGCGCGTGGCCGTCGCGTCTCATCACCCCAAGGACACCGAGGAACTCTTCGCCTCCGGCGCGGACATGGTGCTGGAGCCGTTCCAGGACGCGGCCGACCGCGCCGTCGATTTGCTATGTGGCGCGCCTGAGGAAGAGCGGACCGAGATCCCGTCCATCGAAACGGAAGAGGCTCAAGGGGCATCATGATCGTGGCTGTGGTGGAATAAGAACCTTCTGCCAAAAAACGTCGTGAGTTTTACTGTGCTTTGATGGCATCAGCAGAATGAAGCCGCTAACGAATTCCTAGGCAGTGTGGACGGATTTTATGAGGTTGAACGCTGTAGCGATTGACACGATGGCTGAGAAGTTGCGTTTGGTTTTCTCACAGCGCAGAGCCACCCGTTTGAAGCGCTTGAGCTTTCCCACAGCCTGCTCGATGCGGGCGCGACCTCGGTAGATGGCCTTGGCAAAGCGGGCAGGTTTGCCTTTCTCGTTGGCTTTATGCGGGATCACCGGAATGGCACCGCGAGAACGGGCTGCGTTTCGGTTAGCCTTGCTGGCATACCCCTTATCCGCGACAACCGCGCGGGGTGTTACGTCGGGACCGAGGTCCAACAGGATCCGGAAATGCGGAGCATCGCCTTTTTCTCCGCCGGTCAGATCGAATGCGATTGGCAGGCCGTCGAAATCCGTCTTCAGATGGATCTTGGTCGTGAAACCGCCGCGTGACCGGCCGAGCGCCTGACCTTTCTGCCCCCCTTTGCGCCAGCAGCCGAAAACATGAGCGCGGAGGATTGTGGAATCAAACATCTGAACCAGACTGGCCGTGGAGGACAGAGAGGCCAGATGTTCGAAGAAGAGATCGAAGGTGCCGCCCTTGCTCAGTCGGTCGAACCGTTTCCAGACGCTATTCCATTTGCCGAAGCGCTCCGGCAGGGCGCGCCAAGTGATATTGTGAACCGCGAAATAATGCAGGGCCTCCAGAAAAAGTCGGTCATCCCGGCCTTTGTCGCCCCTGCGGGGCAGTGACGCCCGGAAAACCTCAAGCGCGACATCCCAGTCGTCTTCTGTCATCTTCGTGCTCATGCCGACCTCCAATCAGTCGACATCCCATGAATCAGACAAAGCTCAGCAGGGAAATCTCATTTCTTCAAACTGCGGCAATCCGTCCACACCGCCTAGATGTGGAGCCTCAAGAGGTTGTCTCGATCCATCCTTCATCTTGGCGTTCATAATCAACTGTGCCGTTCCGTACGGGCGCGACGATCGACATGAACGGACCCGACAGCCTCAGGGTAAAGCCGTCATCGCTCCAGCGCGTCTGGAGGCTGGCCGGATTGTCCAGTTCGGGGCCGTAGACGGGAAACACGAGAAAATCGTCGCGGCCCGTATCGGCCAGACGATTGTCAAAGTGAGTCGATGCATACGCCCCGGCTGGCGCGTTCTGAAGCTCAAGACCGTGGACTGCCCGAACTACCCTGCCCTCCGGGCCGCAGGGGATAGAGCCGATGTGAATCTCGGAGTAGTCCACCCCGTCGCGATGACGATGGTCATGCAGCACAATACCGAAATCGTTGCGGCCCTCATAACCACGCCGCACGAACACCGCCTGGCCTGCCATTTGCCCGTCGGCCTGCGACACCGAACTTCCGCTGATCGTGCCCTGCCACGTCCCCACAAGCTGGCCGCGGGTCAGCACGTCATAGGCGTCCTCATAGGGCGCGTTTGGATCGACGGTCCGCGCTCTGGCCTGCGGGACGAATGCGAGGGCCGGCAGGACGAGCGCACAAATGAGCGCGCACCGCATCAACCACGGCATCGCCGTCCGATAGCCTACCATGCTTTCCCCCTCTTCCAGAGCGCCGATACCGGGGCGCCCGAAAATTCCCGCCTCAATCGGCCTTGCGCAATGCGGTATCGAAAGTGCCCTCAATGGGCAGGCAGTCGCTTGTGTCGGCGTCCGCAAACATCCCATCCCTGCGGCAGACGACAGCCGAAAAACTGCCCTGAGCGGCGGCAGCCCCGTCTTCCAGAGAAATCGCATCAAAGACGATCTCGGGGGCCGTTCCGCTATCCTCACTGAGATAGAAGGGCTCGCTCATCCCGTCCGGCCACCAGGAAACGGACACATCCATGATGGAGGCCGACGCGTCACTGCCCATCAGCGAGACCTCGACAGACAGAACGTTGCGCATGATGCTTTCAGCTTGAGGATCGTGCGCCTGGATGGAGAGAGACGTTACCGGGCCAAAGGATCGGAATTCGGCCGTCGTTGTTCCCTCGGATGGAACGTCGAGCGTTTCGCCTGCATAGGGTGTGCCATCGATGGTGGCATTGACCGCGCCGACCGGCGTTCTTGCGATTTGAGCCAGCGCAGGTTGCGCCAGGCACAGGGTGAGTCCGAATGCAGCCAGGATCGGCGCTTGATCCAGTTTCATTGAAGAAGTCCTTTTATGCACTTACGGGTACGACCAGCCGTCGTGTTCGATGCGGAAAATGCGCAGCGGCGCGTCGGGCCGGGTGGTGTCTCCGCGCAGGCGGAAGACGGCCGTGTGCGTCTGGCCGAAATTCTCGACCTCGACATTGATCGTGATCATGCCCCGAAACATGGGCTGACCAGGGTCAGGCACCGGCTCGGAAACCCTGCCCTGGAAATCCTGCGCGCCAATGAGCAGGTCCGCGCCGGGCGGGCGGGATCGCAGCGCCTCCCTGAATTCGGTGGAGAAAAATACATCGGGCGCCGCCGGATCGCGATGGCTCACCCCCCGAGCAGGGTCATCATAGGCATAAAGCGCCGCAACGAGCCCACGCGCGTGTTCGATCAGTTCGTCGCTTGACCACGCGTGAGGACCGGTCGTGGGGGCGGGAAGGATCTTTTCGACATCCACCACCTCCTCAGGTTCATCATACGCTCCGCCATTCCCGAAAAGGACGTCATCATCGAAATCGGCGATCAGGTAGCGTTGCGCCACCCAGCCTGCCTTGCTCAAATCGGCTGAACGCATCAGGCACCAACTCGGCGGAAGGGAGTCGATCTCCGCGTTGGTCATCACCGAAAAATGCGCCATTGTGTAAAACGGAACGCAGGTGATCTGCTGCAGGCCCCGCTCGTCATGCGCGAAGGTTTCGATAACGGGATAGTTGGTGCCGGGTCCCATGCGAGCATTGAGCACATCGTTGGCCCCAACGTCTATGACCCGCCACGCGTCGGGACCGTGGCCGTCGATCTGGGCGTGAGCAACTGAAGCAAAGAAGCAAAGCGCCATGGCAACGGTCGCCATAGCAAGTCCGCGAGATTGTCTACCCCCAGGCATGGTTATTCCACCTCCACGATGGCGCGGCCGAGAACGGCCTGCCCGCTGATATCGAGATACCGGACCTCATAGCGGCCCGGTTCGTCCGGCATGGACAATTCGAGTGTGGTTTCCTCGCCGATACGATGGGCTTCGATCCAACTGAAATCGGCCTGATCGGCCCGGGCGAGCGAAACACGCTGGTCGGCGCTGTCGGCACCACCGGACCAGGAAACGGTGATGGTCTCGCTGGGGCGGGCCTGGACAGGAACGACCAGACCCACACCGTCATCGAGCGGAGCGTCAGCCCCGACGACTTCCAGCATGCGGCTGGAAACCGTGCGGTCGCCTTCTTGCAGAACATATCTGATCTCGTAAAGGCCGGGCTCGGCAGGTGCGTTCATGTCACCCTCTAGGTCAGTCCTGACGCGGATATAGTCCTGATAAGTGCCCTCATCGGCTCCGGCCGAGACGATGGTGATATAGTCCTGGGGGTGAATAGCCATAGACCAGCTGATGCGCAGCGGTGATTGTGCACGCGCCATGTCCGGAGCGTCCAGGGCAACCTCCGCCGCGACGACCTCCACAGGCCTTGAAGCCAGGGTCCTCGATCCCTCGTCCAGCACATAACGGACCTCGTAGAGACCGGGTTCGGCCGGGGCGGTCAGACTGTTTTCCGTGTCGTCACGCACGCGCTGGTAATTGGTATAGCTCCCGTCATCGGCGCCAGCAGGAACGATGGTGACGTAGTCCTGCCGATGGACCGAGGATGACCAGGAAACAGTGAATCTGGCTCCCGTCGTGACCTCATCGGGTGCAGATATGGTGACTTCGGCCTCGACCACCTCCACCGGGGCGGAGCCCAGCACACGTGTGCCCTCGTCCAGGAGATAGCGCACCTCGTAAAGGCCCGGATCTGCTGGAGCGATGAGGCTCGCTTCTGTTTCGTCCCGTACGCGCTGGTAGTCACCATAGGTGGTGTCATCCGCCCCAACGGGAACGATGGTGACATAATCCTGCGGATCGATCGCAGACGACCACGAAACGGTGAAGCTGGCACCGGTGAGCACTGTAGCGGGCACTTCAAGCTCGATCTCGGCATCGGCCTGCTGTTCCGGTTCGGGTTCAGGCTCCGTCACGGGCTCGGGCGGGGAGAGCGGCTGAAGGTCCACCACATTTTGCACATGAGCCAGCGCATCACGCAGCTCATCGGCATCTTGTGCGGGCACAAACACCCCGCCCGTGTTTTCCGCAATACAGGCAAGGCCGGCATGTTCTTCTTCGGTCAGATCAAAGCCGACCACATGGGCGGTGAAGTTGACGCCTTGCTGCGCCAGTTCCGCCGACAGCGCACAAGGATCGGCCTGGCAGGTTTCCAGTCCATCCGAAATCAGGATCACGGTAGCCTGCGTGTCGCGATACGAAAGAAGTTCGGCGGCCTGACGAACCGATTCGGTGAGCGGCGTGCGCCCGCGCGGTGTCACCTCGTTGACTGCCGAAATGAAGGCCGGCTGGTCCGGCGGGGACGGTACAATCAGGGTCTCGATGTCGGAGCAGTCTGCTTCGCGCCGGTGCCCATAGGCCATGAGCCCCACATTGGCCCCTTCGGGCCAGGTCGCGATGAGGTCACTCATGACATCGCGCGCGATCTCGACCTTGGAGACGCCGTCGATCTGCCCCCACATCGAACCTGAGCCATCATAAACGACCATCACATCCTCGGCGACCGCGATGGACGGCGTGCAGGCCGCGGCGAGCGTCAGCAACAAGACGGCAAAGGGTCTCATGATCAACTTCCTCGTATTGTTTCCCATCAGGCAAGTTCGGCGCTGGCATCTGGCCGTGCCCGCTCGCCGAAGGCACGCGCCTTGAGCTCGCGGAACTTGCCCGACATCTGCTCGAGCCGCGCATCCCATTCGGGATCGGGCCGCTGGCCTTCGATGGACTTGAAATAGACCTGCATCAGGCAGGTGATGGCGAAGGGTTCCAAAACTGCGGCCTTGACGGCCCAGGCGAACAAAAGCGCGAACACGAACCCGCCAGCCGACCATGCGCCCGGCATCAGGTAGACGATCAGCGCCGCGGGCGCGAGCATCACCAGAAAAACGACAAAGCTCAGGAGATAAACGATGATGGCCAGCCAGGCGGCGTTCTTGAGCATCACCTTGTAGTTCTGCCCATAGAGCACCAGCGCGTCCTTGGCCGAACCGCACGGATTGGTCGAGCCGGTTCTGATGGCGTAGGCCAGGATCACCTCGTCGATGAACCCGACCGCTACCCTCAGGAAGGCATGCAGGATGCCGGTCAATTGCCGGGCGCCGGGTATCGGCAATATGGTCAGAATACCCCGGACCAGCCCCGTGATCGCCCGCAACACGCCTTTGATGAGCTGGTCGACGGCGAATAGCACGCTGGCCTGCGCGAACCGCTCCGTCACGACGACTCTGCCATGCCCGACCTGCGAGCGCCCCGCGGGCATTGGCTTGCCGTCCATCAACTCGACCAGCACGGCAATATGCCCCGCCTTGACGATGTAGAGGATGTATTCGCGCGCCCAGTACATGACGGCTCCGACAATACCGAAGCCGATCAGGCCGCCCCAGAAGGTCGAACCGGCCTGAAAACCGGCATCGCCCAAAGCACCAACGCCAAATCCGATTCCCGCGCCAGCGCCGGTCACAAGAATATAGGCCAGCGTGATCCCGAAATAGACCGCCATCCTGAGCACGACGAAAGGCAGGGTCTGCATCATCAGACCCATCGCCCTGCCAACACTAAAATCCCACATGCACCCTCCGGTTACGCCCGCTCTCATCTGGCAGGCTACCCAAGGTATACCGAGTCCAGGCTCGATTGAGAATAGAGCATTTGCCCTATTGACAGCGCAGCACGGGCAGTTACTTCCCGCCAGCAAGTGTCGCGAGCTGCGCTTTACTGGAAATACCGAGCTTTTCGTAGATGTGTACAATCTGATTGCGAACGGTGGAGGGCGATGTGCCCAGGGCACGCGCGACCTGCTTGGTGGTCATGCCGGATGCGAACAATCGAGCGACTTCGCGTTCACGCGGAGACAAGCTCGAAAGGATCGGATGGATCGACAGGTGAACGAAATAATTTCGGCCGAATGGAGACAAACGCATGTCCAGCATTTGTCCCCGCCACCGTCGGCCGCGCTTGAGCGCGCTCATAACGTGGGCGGGAAGCTGTGCGACACGCGCACCCCATTCGTTTGCGGTAAAATCATGGAAAGGCCCATGGACGCACAGCACCCAACCTTCCCCGTCGATCAGCCCGACAGCTTCATGGCCTATCGCGGCGCGGCCGGTCCACAGTTCTCGGTTCATGCGCAGCGCCTGGGACAAGTGCGGCATAAGCAACTGCTTGAACATGCGCTCGGTGTCGGAGAAAGTCATCGGCCTGTCATCCGCGCAAAGTCCCACGAAGCTGACATAGCCGTCGGTTTTTTCACCGACGATGGTGGCCATCATGTGCGAAGCGTCGAAGCGTCGCCAATGCTCGTTGTAGGCCAGACTTGTGCGATAGTCCGGAACGTCATCGAAGCGGGCCGTCGCGCCCAGACGATTGAGTGTCAGATCGCAGAAGGCGTCCTCCCGGGCGACAGATGCCCACTCGCCCAATATCGCCTCGCTTTGGTTGAGAACGGTCAGGTCCGTGACCAGCCGGCCATCCGCCCAGCCGCCACCCCACACCCCGAAATCGAAGGGAATGAAGCGCTGCAGGTTTTTCAATACGCGGAGGCGGAGTACGTCGGGCGTACATTCCGAGGCGTCATGGTAAAGTTCCAGCAGAAAATCGCTGACTCTCAGTGCGTTCTCCGTTTCCCCCATCGCGACAGGCGCCTCTCCCTGTAAATGCTCCGTGCCAGCAAGCATATACAGAAGACGAGCAAATCTAAATGCTCAAGGGGAACAATACCAGTGCGTTAGGCATCGTCAACTTAACGAAGCTTGGACCTGAATGTGGGATGCTCGGCCATGACTGACCGAGATCCTCTTTACCGCCGCCATCGTTTTCCACCCGAAATCATCGCCCATGCGGTGTGGCTCTATTTCCGCTTTCCCCTGAGCCTGCGGATGGTAGAGGATTTGTTGGCGGCGCGTGGCATCATTGTCTCGCATCAGACCGACAGACTGTGGGCGGAGAAGTTTGGCCGGACCTTCGCCAACGAGATCCGTCGCCGGTCATCCGGGCGGCTTGGTGATAAGTGGCACCTAGATGAGGCCGTTATCTCGATCCGGGGCAAGAAGCATTGGCTATGGCGCGCCGTGGATCAGGACGGTTTCGTCCTGGAGGTCCTGGTGCAAAGCCGCCGCGACACCAAGGCGGCCAAGCGCCTGATGCGCAAGCTTTTGAAAGGCCAGGGACGATCGCCGCGCGTGATGATCACCGACAAGCTTCGCTCCTATGCAGCCGCAAAGCAGAAAATCATGCACGGCGTCGAGCACCGCTCGCATAAGGGCCTGAACAATCGGGCGGAGAATTCCCACCAGCCAGTCCGACGGCGAGAGCGGATCATGAAGCGCTTCAAGTCAAAGCGACATCTCCAACGCTTCGTTTCCATTCACGATCCGATCGCCAACCTCTTCCACATCCCTCGCCACGACATTTCCACCAGCCACCATCGCGAACTGCGCGCCTCAGCCATGAGCATATGGGCGGAAATCGCTCGGATTTAGTCGACAAGTCGAGCAACCGGGCAAACCAGAGCCTATCGGGTGTTAAGTTTACGGTGCCCCTTGATGGCCCCATCAATGGCATCGCCTTCACAGCATGGGTCCAGCAATGCCTGGTGCCAACGCTGAAGGCTGGCGATATCGTCATCCTCGACAATCTGGGAAGTCACAAAGGAAAGCCGGCCCGCGATGCGATCCGTGATGTCGGCGCGCACCTCTTCTTCCTGCCGCCATACAGTCCAGACCTCAATCCCATCGAGATGATGTTCGCCAAGCTCAAGACGCTCGTCAGAAAGGCGGACGAAAGAACCGTGGAAACAACATGGAGACGAATAGGTGAACTCCTGAAGGCGTTCAGCCCGCAGGAGTGTTCCAACTACATCAGACATGCAGGATATGGCTCAAAGTAAACCTGACAGACTCTAGGTTTGCTACTTCCTCGACTGTTGCCGTGCGCTGGATGATGGATGTGGGACGATGCGCCATGACGAAGTCGCGGGCGACATCTTCTCCGACAGGCCCGGTGCCCACCTTGCGCTCAACGAATACGGCAGCTCATTCTCCACCGCCGTTTCCGCCTCAATGAGCCTCCGGAATTACACCACGTGCGCGGACGCTACCCTTTTGTTAGATCCAGTGAGATCGCTGTCCTTGCCGTTGGGATGCCGTCCTCGGTTTGGTGCACGCCGATGAGCGACGCGGTGCCCGCTCTCGCCAAGTCCGATAGAAAAGACCAAATGATGGGGTGCAGCGGTCGATCGAGCGAGGCGAAGGGCTCATCGAGTAGAAGTATTCGCGGTCGCCGCAAGGCGGCGAGCGCGATGTTGAGACGTTGCTTCTCTCCACCGGACCAGGTCACGGCAGGCAGGTCCCAGATATGTGGCGGCAGCGCCAACTGCTCAAAGAGCCCTTCTATTTCGGTGAGGCAAGTGCCGGGCGCGGCCATCTCTCGGGCAAGGTCGAGTCCGGACTTGCCCGGAATAGCTGTCAGAAACTGCGTGCAATAGCCAATGGTCGAACGCCTGATCGAGATCAGTTCCACCACGGAAAGGGTGAGAAGATCGCGCCGCCACCCGCCGGTATCCAGGATCGCCGTGCCCGCGCTCGCCACGCGAGTACCGTAGATAAGGTCCAGCAGCGTCGATTTTCCCGAGCCCGAGCCGCCGACGACCAGTCCCACCTCGCCCGCCGTCAGCGTGAAGGTCGCCGGGCCGATTGTCCGGTCGCCATAACGTTTCGCAAGGCCTTCGACACACAGGATCGTCATTCGAACACTCAAATCATCGACGCGACGAGATCGCGACTTGCTGGATGGCAGGGATCGGCAACCAATCGGTCCGGCGGCGCTTCCTCGACGATCCGCCCCTCGTGCAGAACGATGACGCGGTGCGCGAGGAGTCGGGCTATGCGCAAGTCGTGGGTCACGAGCAGCATCGCCACGTCCGTCCGGCGCTGGAGTTCGGACAAGAGCCTCAGGAGCCGCGCCTGGGCGGACGTGTCGAGGCCCGTCGTTGGTTCGTCCAGGAGCAGGATGTCCGGCTCGTGCACGAGCGCGCGAGCGATTTGCAGCCGCTGCTGCATGCCGCCGGAAAAGGCGCCTGGCAGGTCCCGCATCCGCGCTTCATCAAGGTCCAGTGCCCCAAACCAGTGCCGTGCAGCCTCCAAGGCCCGGCCGAAGTGGCGTTCGCCATTGTCGAAGAGCGTCTGGGCGATGTTGGCGGCAGCGCTCGCGGCCAGGTCGAGCGTATCGCGGGCATCCTGTGCGACGAAGCCGAACCGCCGGCGGCGGAGCGGGACGAGGGCCTGCTCCGGCAGATCGTAGAGAGACAGCGGCGTCCCGTCATCGACGGAGAGCAGGACCTGACCCTTCGTCGGAGGCAGGCATCCGGCCGCCGTGCGCAGCATTGTCGACTTTCCCGCGCCGGATTTTCCAACGAGACAAAGAACCTCGCCTGGATAGAGCGAAAGCGAAGCACCTCGCACGATGCGCCCGCCGAAGGAGATGTGGTCAAGCGTCAGGAGGGGCTGCGGTAGGTCAGGCACTGGCGGCTTCCTCCGCACGCTCGGCACAGCATTCCGTGTCGGAGCAGACCCATTCGCTCGTTCCGTCGTCCTTGAGGAGAAGGTGGTCGAGATGGCTCGTGGCGCACCCGCATATCACGCATTGCCGTCCGTCCGAGGGATGACTGGTGTTAAAGGGAACGTCCTCGAAGGCGATGCTTTCCACGCGCGTATAGGGTGGCAGCGCATAGAGTCGGCGTTCGCGTGCCGCGCCGAAGATCTGGATGGCCGGTGAATTGTCGAGGCGGACATTGTCGCGCTTGGGGATAGGAGAAGGTGACATCAGATAGCGACCTTCCACCATGACGGGATAGTCATAGCCGGGCTGGGCGACGCTTCCGCTTCCCGCCCTCTCCTCGAAGAGCCGCGTATAGACCCGACCGTAGTCAGATGCCGCGTGCATGCGGGCCGCCTCGCCGGCTGAATTGACGAAGGCGCGCAGCGGGTCCGGCCGCGGCACCTGGTAGACGACGACCTGTCCCTCTGCGAGCATCGCCTCGGGCACGCGCTGGCGGACCTGGATCAGCGTTGCCTCACGGGTCCGGGTCGTGGTGGCAACGAAGGCGGTGCGCGTGAAGAAGGCGCGGATATTGACGGCATTCACGGTCTCGTCGGAGCCGTGGTCGGTCACTTTCAGACGGTCGTCTGCACCGATGAGGCTTGCGGTCACGACCATGCCGCCAACACCCCAACCATAGGCGATCGGCATTTCCGGCGCGATGAAGGGCACCTGGTAACCGGGAACGGCTAGTGCCTTCAGAATGGTACGACGGACGGAGCGTTTGCTGTCTTCATCGAGATAGGCGAAGGTCTCAGTCATCGTCGGCAAGCCTCCGGATCGTTTCGAGATCGGCCTGGAAATCGGAGTAGTGCGGCAGCTTGAGATGCGAGACGTAGCCGCTCGCCTCGACCCCGTCGCCATGCGTCAGCACTAGGTCCGGGTCGAGCCCAGATTTCATCGCCTGATCGACTGTCGCCATCGCCACGGCCTTGCGCTCGTTGGCGCCGAAGGCAACGCCGAAGCCCGGGGACAGATGCGATTGCCGCCCGTCGAGTACCGGGGCCACCATGCGGCAGGCCGTCACCTCGATATCGCCAACAGAGACGGTGAGGCCGAGCTCCTCCAACTCGACGAAAACCTCGACTTCCCCTGCGGAAAGCTCCTCGACATAGGGATGGGACGCGCCGGCGGTGCGAAGGCGCGTATAGGCAATGCCCGTCAAGAAGCCTTCCTCGCCCCGCACCAGATGGCCGAGCGTTTCGGATGCACCGTAGGGAGGACGCAGCGGCACCCGCGTGATGTCGACCGGCGCCTCCTCCCGCTCCTGACTCTCCCCGGGAAGGCGATCGCGGCAGCGGGATGAGGGAGGCGCGCATGGAGTGCTCGCAACCTCCTCGGGAAGAGGAAAAAAAGCCGCCTCCTCCATGAGCGAGAAATCGAGCAGCCGGTGGGTATAGTCGTAGGTCGCCCCCAGAATCTGGCCGCCCGGCAGTTCCTTCACCGCGGCTGAGATATGCCGGTCGTGACGGATGGCCGAAAAGTCGATAGGCGCGCTATGGCCCATACGCCGCAAGGTCGCACGATGGGCGCGCAGCAGGAACGTCGCCTCTGCCACGTCGCCCTGTGCCTGTTTAAGCGCAAGGGCTGCGAGGTCCCGATCGTAAAGCGCACCTTCGGTCATAACCCTGTCCACTGCACCGCGCATCTGCTCACCTATCTGGGCAACCGTGAGTTCCGGCACGGAGGGATCACCCCGACGCCTGCGCGCCAGCGCATCAAGACTTGCAGCGATAGCGGCCTCGCCGCCCTTAACGGGAACGTACATCGGATATCTCCAGCCTCACGCTACGGGGAAGGCAGGCGCACCAATCTCCCGCCGTCAGGATGAGGTCGACGCCGAGCGGATAGGCAGCGTTGTTGCACGTCCATTGCGCGAGAAACGTCGCCGGCAGGCCAAGGGGGGCGAGGGTCCGACCCCCGGGTCCGATTCCCGGCCCCGAAAGGTTGAGCGCCGGACCGCCCGAAAGGCCCGTGACCTCCGCAATGACCGTGGCGGAAAGATGCGGGTCGGCCGGGCTTCCCTTCGGAAAGATATCGATCCGATCCAGCATCTCGCCACGACAGAGGGCAAAGGTGCAGGACTTTCTATCCACCATCGGCCACCGCGCCGCGATTGCGCGATCCCGAATATCCACGAAGCTTTCGTCGATCCAGAGCGGTGTCGTAGTGTCGGCCAATGTTGACAGAACGACCGCGTGCGCCGCCTTGCCTTCAGCAAGGACCACGACTTTGCCGGGGTAGGAGAAGGCTTCCAGAAGCCGACGGAATACGCGCTGGTCCTCGTGGATACGATCCGTGCCACGCCGGTCGATCTCGATTTTCACGGTGCACTTCCTTGTCTCGTCGCGGTGAAGAAATGCGCCGCCGTCTTCTGCGCCTCCTCGGCCTTGCGGCATCGCCGCGCCATGATGGCGTCTTCGGCCGGCTGCAGCAGCTCCAATGCGAGCAGGGCGTGCGACTGCGGATCCTGCAGCAGCGCGTCGAAGAAGGCGGCGAGTTCAGCCCGCTCCGGATCGCGGCCGAGCACCACGGCATAACCGCGCCGACCGTCGATCTCCACGATGCAGCGCGTCATGGTCGCCTCGCCGAGATGGAAGGGCGTTCCCGTCACGGGCGCTTTCGCACACAACTGAAGAAGGCCGACCTCCGGTCCGACAAACCGGCGCGCCGCATGGCGCTGCCGGCTGCCGTCGAAGGCCGATCTCAAGAGGTCGATAGGGGCGCGGGCAAGCACCCCCATCCATTCACGACGCCCGCCCTCGGTGGAACAGTGCTCAGGCACGGCTGACCTTGGCGTCATAGACATCCTCGGGAGAGAGTGGCACCAGACGATCACCCATTTCGCGCTTCAACGCGGCAAGCTGTATCTCGTCTTCGGCTGTCCTGTCCTCCTTGCGAGCCAGCGTGATAAACTCGGGGCGGACATGGCCGGGACGGATCGTCACCTCAACGACGGTACCCCGATAGGTGAAGCGGAAGTAGTATTTGCCCTTGGGGCTTTCCTCGATGCCATCCCAACCGAGCGACCGGTCAACCGTGTAGCGGTCGTCCGTCAGGGCGCGCGTGACGAATTCGATGGCGTCGCGGCCGCCGGGGCCGGGAAACGCCGTATCGATGCGCACCTCGCGGCGCTCGATCGGGCGGCCCTCGTCGAGCAGCGGAAAGGCGCGTTGCATCACTTTCAGGCCATGCGCCACGCCGCCCGGAAAGGTGGTGCCGTGATAGTTCAGTAGTTCGGCAAAGCTGACGGTGAAGGTTTCGCCGTTTTCGAGATAGGTGATCGTATCCAAGATTGGCTCCTGTCTTGCGGTTATGATGGAAGGGCCGCCTCCCCGAAGATCGGGGAAACGACATCTGGCCGGCCGGGGCCGGGAGTATGGCGGGCAAACGGCACGCCGTAGAGACGGGCGAGTTCTCCGTCCGTCATCATCGCGGAGGCTTGGCCATAGCGGACCTCGTCTCCGGCATGCATCATCAGCGCCCGGTCCGCAAGGAACAGGCCGTGCTGCGGATGGTGGGTCGTAAAGATGATCGTATGGCCGCGCGCCTGCCGCAGGCGCATGAGGACTCCGAGCAGAAGGTCCTGATTGGCGAGGTCGAGCGAGGCGGCTGGCTCGTCGAGCACCAGTACTTTCGTTTCCGTCGCCAGCGCCCGGGCAAGCAGCACAACCTGCCGCTCGCCGCCGGAAAGCTGGCCGAAGGGCCGCCCGGCGAAACACTCGGCGCCCACGGCCGCGAGCGCGGAGAGCGCCGCCGCCTCGTCCTGCTTGCCCGGCAGGCCGAAAAGCCCGAGCCGCCCGGCCCGTCCCATCGTCACGATATCGAGGCAGCGATGCTGCTCGCCGCCACTTTGCAACTGCGGCACGTAGCCGACGAGCGCCGGCATGGTGCGCTCACCCTCGGTCAATGTCAGCGAACCGAGCAAGGTGCGCAGCAGCGTCGTCTTGCCCCGTCCGTTACGGCCGAGGATCGCCAGCACCTCACCCTCCGCCAGCTTGAAGCTGACATGGCGGAAGATCCAGCGCTCACCCCTTCGAAGGCCGGCATCCTTGAGTGTGATCATCGGGCAGGGCCTCCCTGCGTCTGGCGCGTGCACAGGAGATAGATGAAGACGGGTGCGCCTATGACCGCCGTCAGGATACCGAGCGGCAGTTCCGCGCTCGTCACGGTGCGGGCGAGCGTATCGACCGTCACCATGAAGCTGGCGCCGAGCAGCGCCGCCGTACCGTGGAAGCGGCGATGGCTTTCGCCGACGAGCAGGCGCGCGGCATGGGGAATGACGAGGCCGACCCAGCCGATGACGCCGGAAACCACAACGCAACCGCCGATGATCACCGAGATGACCGCAAAGACAAGCCAGCGCGAGAAGCCGACATTGACGCCGAAGGACCGCGCCTCCTCTTCCCCCATCGAGAGCACCGCGATGCGGAAACGCAGGCGATAGAGAAGCGCGATGGCGACGAGGATGACCGGACCATGCTCACCGACTTTTTGCCAGCTTGACGAGGAAAAGCTGCCCATCAGCCAGAAGACGATGGCGGGAAGCGAGGTCTCCGGATCGGCGACATATTGCGTGAGCGAGATCATGGCGGAAAACAATGCGTCTATGACGATGCCGGCCAGGACGATGGAAAGGATCGAACGCCCTGCCATATGCGAAATCACCGCCACCAGGACCAGCGCCGTAAGCGCCGAGGCGAAGGTGGCCGCAAACAGCATCGCGGCACTGCCTCCGACGAGCAGGGTCAGCGTGCCGCCCAGTGCCGCGCCGGAGGAAAGACCCAGGACACGGGGCGAGACGAGCGGATTGCGAAAGAGCGCCTGCAGGGCCGCACCGCAGAGCGCAAGTCCCGCTCCGACGATCGCTGCGAGCAGGATCCGCGGCAGGCGCACATTGATGAGTATGCGCTCTTCCATCGTTTCCGGTGCGGCCATGCTGGAAAGCCAGCGGCCGAGAATCTGCCATACGTCGGCAAGCGGTATGTGGAACCGCCCGGTGGCGGCGGAGACGAAAGCCGCCACCGCAAGGACAAGCACGAGCGACAGCCAGTGAAGGGCGCCGCCAGCCGCCTGCCCGTTCGAAAGCCGGGCCTCGGTCAGGGCGGACGTCATTTGCGGGCAAACTGCTCGTAGTTGGCGGCACCCTTGTTGAGTTCGAGCTTCAGCACGGCATCGATCTCTTCATCGGTGGGCGTATAGTTATAGAGCTGCTCGAAGCCGCTCTTCACCTCGGTGCGCAGGTCGAAATGGAAGAGGTCCGGATGGGCGAGATTGGCGAGCCACATCCAGGTGAAGGGGCTTTCATGGCTGGCGCTGTCCCAGACATAACCGCCGTTCGGCGTCTTGTAGACGCGACCAGCCTTTGCCGCGGCTGTCTGCGACAGGATTGCATCCTCCAGGATCGTTTCGCGGCCGGCGTCGGCTTCGTGCGCCGTCAGCATGATAAGGTCGGGGTTCCAGGCCGCGATCTGCTCTGCATTGACCTCGGCCCGGACGCCAAGACCTGCGGCGACATTTTCGCCGCCCACCAATGTGATGTAGAAGTTCTGGTAGCTCTTCTCACCGGTCGCCGTGAACTTGCTCTTGGAGGATCGCAGGTGCAGGATTCTCGGTCTGGTGGCGTCCTGATGCGCGGCAAGCGTCGCCTTGATCTCGTCGATCACCGCGTCACGCCATTTGAACAACGCCTCCGCCTTGTCTTGCTTGCCAAGGATATTGGCGACGAGGCGGATATTCTCCCGCGCCAGTTCCTCCGTGCCACCATTGCCGCCACCGACCATCAGCGCGACGGGAATACCGGCATTGCGCAGGGGGGCCACCAGTTCGTCGCCACGTCCGCCCCACTGGATGACGAGGTCCGGCTTCAGCGCAGCGATCGCCTCGACATTCGGCATCCACCCGTTGCCGCCCTCCGCGACAATGCCACTCTCGATGGACGCGGCATCCGGGAACATCTTTTTGAGAAGACCTGTTTCGAAGGCCTTGCGCGAAACAGGATTCATGCCGACCAGGTGCTCCGAGGAGCCGTCCACCGCAATGACAGTCGCGGCACCGGGCTGCGGCAGCGTTACGATCCGCTTCGCTGGGCCGGGCAGCGTAATCTCCGCGCCCGTAACATCCTTGAAGGTGACGGGATCAGCAAGGAGCGGCGCCGGCGAAAGGGCGAGAAGGAAAAAGGCGGCAGACAGGCGCAGTTTCAAAGTCATCGGTTGTCCCATTATTCATGATAATAATACTCATGTTTTTTTGTACAAAGGGGAAGGCGTCGTATCAAGTCGAACAAATCGGACAATGTGGAAAGGAATTTCGAACAGCGGCGCCATCGGGAAAGCTGCTGCCAGACAACTATCGATCGCATTAATGCCGACGACAGGTGACCGCCATTGACGGGAAATCGTGTCAAGCATTCGCACAGGCCCTCAGATTGGGTGCAAAGCGGTCGAGGAAGCGGGTCGTTGCAGGCATGAAGCGTGAACCGTGATGGAACATCGGGTCGAGCGAGGAGATGACCATCGTGCCGGCCGTCGAAATCGTGTCCATGTAGAGGATGGCGCGCCCCTCGCCGTCGCGAGCCAGAACCGGTGCGCCTTCCGGTGGCGTGAACCAGCCGTGCAGATGCCAGGTCACGTCCTGCTTGCCGATGTGGCGCATCAATGGGTGTGTCTTAGCCTGATCGGTCAGTTCGACCCCGAGATCAGCCCCAGGGGTGAGCCACCACCACCAATTTGTCGGCGTTCTGGTGAAATGGACCGCAGGAAGCCATAATTCCGACTGGCTTTCTCACAACGCGATCACCGTGCCGCCGGCATCAAGCTGGCGCGCGATGACAGCCCTCTGCTTGATCATGCGCTGGGCCGGGGTTCGGCATGGCACCCAGAGGATATCCTGGGGGCGCAGTACGTTAACGAGGTCCTCGGGTGCGCAGATGACATCGAAAATACCGGTATAGGCCGACCCTTCCAGACTATGGATATGATAGTAGGTTCCGGAACTCGACGCGACGATGCGTGGGCCCACCCTGCCTGTATCGCGCGCGCCGCCATAGCTCTCGGCCCTGGTCAGCGGCAAGTCTTCGAGCGGCAGTGTCAGCGCGAAGCAATTCGAGGAGAGGCAGGAACCGCCGTTTGCCCAGTTGATAATGCGCCGCGTCAGGTCCGGGGCGAGATTCCATTCAAGCCCGATCGTGCCGAGGTCATTGCCGGCATGGGAGAAGAACCGGCCACCCCGCGGCCTTGCCCACACCCAATCGACCGGGACTTGCGTGGGACCCAGCCCATTGACGGCCACCGCGCCCTCCGGTGGCGGATTGCAGCCGCGTCCGTAGAAACCCGCGACGCCCCTGTTGGTCTCGATCTTCTTCAGGTCGATACCGTCATAGAGCGAATGAGGATTGATCGACGACAGATCTAAATTTTGTCGTTTTGGTGCGACGATCGAACGATACTGACCGATGCCATCAACCAGCGGACGCGCCATATGGCCGTTGATGAACCAGCGCCCACCGTGATCGAGAAAAGACGCGAGCGCATCCTTGAGCGCCAGCATGGCATTCTGGTCGAGCTAATTACCGGTGATCAGCCCCTTGTGCGACATGAGAATCTCGGCCGTGAGATCGGCTTGCTCTGTGATGGCGACTTCTCCACGGAGCGCGGCAGCCCGAACCGTCTCGGATGGCTCTTCGAAAGTGGATTTCAAGAAAATCGTGGTCATGCTGCCCCCTACCGATCAGTTCTGTCTGCAAGGCAAAGTCATGAGCCAGCATGGTTCTGAATATCATGACTAGTACTATCATGTTTTTTCGGATAGGAGATGAGGTGGCGTTTGGACAAGTCGAATGAATAGAACAGATCGAACGATCATATCGAACAAGCTATCGGCGGTCTCGATACGGGATTTTCTCCTTGTTACGACCGTCTGGAAGCGCTCCAGCTTTAGGGTCGTTGCGCGGGAGTTAGGGATAAGCCCGTCGGGCCTCTCCCATCAGGTTCGCAAGGTCGAGGAAGCTCTTGGCACGACCTTATTCGAACGGTCCAGCCAGCAGGTGAAGGCGACCCTGGAAGGTGAGGTTCTCTTGTCTCACATTCAGGATGTCCTCGGGGTGGTTGGTAAACTTGACCTACTCGCCGTGAAGACGAGCCGGCCCTTCGGAGGGCACCTTAAACTTGGCGCGATCTCAACGATCGGTGCCTATGTTTTGCCTCACGTCGTAAATCTGTTCGAGGCAAACTTTCCTGATGTCAGAATTGATCTCCTGGAAGGCAAGACCGAAGGGGTCACCCAACGTCTGCGCGGAAGTGAAATTGACATGATGTTATCTTGCTGTTTCGCTGACAATGCGGATCTGGAAACAAAACCTCTGTTCACCGAGCGCTTTGATTTGATCGCCAACGTAGCTCATCCGCTTGCGGCAAAGACATCAATAAACGTTCAGGATCTTGATGCATCTGAGTTTATGACGATGGCAGACGGCGAGGGTTATAGCGAAGATACGCTACCTGCAGCGATACGCACGACACAGCACGACTACAATGCTTGTCGCACCGAAATCAGAGGGTTGAGTCTCGAAACAATCGGTGCGCTCGTTTCAATGAAAGGGGGGGCTAGTATGGTTCCTTCGTTAGCCTCTCCCCGGCTAAGTACCTTTCCTAATGTAAAAATTGTGAGCATCTCCGGCCGCGCGCCACAACGAACCATATACGCTTCTTGGCGCAGATCGTCGCCTCATCAGGAGGCATTTCATCAGTTGTGCCATATTTTGAGCGAGATGCAGGCGGTATGCGATCTTCCGATCGCAGGCGCGAGTTCCTTATAGTTGGTTAGAAAAGTTGCAAGGTCGTATTTGGTCTCCATTGTGGCCATAGGCGACGGGCACGGAATAGTCGTTCGTCTTGTAGCGAACGAGAGACTGGGCCGTCACCCTGGCGCTGGCTTGGTCGCAGGCGTCAAATGGCGACGCTGGCAAGGACTGCATGGCAGCCAGATCGCGCTGCAGTCGTTCACCGATCGTCTCGCTCTCACCGCGCAGCCTGTCACATTGGCGCTTCCGGCACTGTTCTTCCAGAAAGGCATTGAAAGCATCCCAGGTCGCAAACTGCGGGATGGGGACCATGAAGTTACGCCGGGCATAGCCGACAAGGCCCTCGACATTCCCCTTATCTGGCATGATCACGCTGACGCCTCGATATCTTTGCCGCACTTCGGTGGCAGGCGCACCACATCAGTAGCAATGCGTTCGTCTTCAACAATACGAGCGCGTTCGAGTTCGCTGAGAAGAAAATCGGCAAGGCCAGCATTCTGCTCGGCAAAGCGTTCGGCAAGAAGCAGAAGGCGCTTGTGGTCGGTTTTCGTCAGAACAATTGCAGGTTTGCGCAGTTTCTTTTGGTTTGAAGGCGCAGTCTGTCTCCTTGCTGAGATCATCAGCAAAATGAAGGCCGCGAGTGCGGGCGTTATCTCTGCTATCTAGGGATTTGTGTCGCTTGACAGGCGCTGTTTCGAGCGCCCGGTGGCAAAATGCCCGTGCCCCGCGACCGGGGCGCGACGCGACCAGGCCGGGGGCTATTTGCCTACGTTAAGGCGAACCCGTTGGGAGCGGAGATGGAAACTCGTATAGTTCATAGTGATAAGGTGTGTCCTCGCAATCGATCAAAGTCAAGTGGGCTGGCGTGGGAGCCGGTGCGGCGAAGTGTCTGATGTTAGCATTACAGTTGCGATTTTGATTTGATATGGGCTCGTCGCCAGAGCGACCATGAGATGATGTGTGCGGGTCGGATTTGCTGACGCGCGAGGCGGTTGGCGATGCGACGCACCGTTTTTGGGGGTGGCGCGGCGTTGGCATGATGGCGGATGGTGGCCATCATGGCGAAGGCGAGCATGACGAGCGAGACGTGGCGATGCCAGCCATGCCAGGAACGGGTTTCACAAGGTCGAACGTTGCATGGACTCGAAGCGGCTTTTCTTGCCCATCCGTAACCTTCGTAGATCATTCGCCCCTGCGTTCGCTCATCGGCGTCCCACTCGGTCTTGCTTCGGCGCTGGTGATTTTCTTGACCGTCTATTGGGGTCTTCATGCCGCCTTTTTCCGCGCGGACCGCTGGCTCTGGCGGATATGAACGGAGGCGATGGCGAGCTGGGGGCAGGCGCTCCGGAGCTGGCACTCTGACGGTGATCGAAGCCTACGAACAGTCGATGATGGGGATGCATGAAGAGATGATGGACGGCTTGCGCTATGACGATCCGGGCGTGGCTTTCGCGCCCGGCATGATACCGCATCACCAGGCGCGATCGACATGTGCATCTGGCGGCGTCAGCGCCGTATCGAAAGCGAGCCATTCCCGCCATACGCTGGCCATAGAGGAGGCGAGACGGATCTGTCTTGTCGTCTCGCCTTATGGCGGAGAGGATCGTGCCGGTGACCCCGGCCCGAAGACCTGGGGCGACAGCACGATGTCGGCGAGCGTGTAGTGATCAAAAACGGTGAGGAAGGATATAAGCGCTTCGTTCAGGATCGCCGGCAGCTTGCAGGTTTTCGTGACCACGCACTGGTTGCCGGTCGCAAAGCACTCGACAAGCGCGAAATCGGCTTCCGTTGCACGAATGACCGCACCGAGATTGATCCGCTCGGGCGGCAGCGCCAGCCGGAAACCGCCGGAGCGCCCGCGCACGCTGACCAGATATCCGTGTCTGGTCAGAACATTCACGACCTTCATCAGATGCGTCTTCGAGATCGCATAGGCGGTCGACGTCTCTTCGATGGTGATCAGCCGGTCGCCGGCGGATGCCGCGTACATCAATACGCGCAGCGCATAATCGGAAAAGGTTGTCAGACGCATGAACGCACTCCGTGGATGCTGTGGCGGCGGAACGCAGAGGACGTTCCGCATCCGGGCATTTCCTCTGTTGCCGGTATTATCATATACCGAAGATGAATCTTATATTTCGTCCGAAGGCGGGACCAAGACATGACGAATTTTCTGCTCGCGATTTTCGCTTTCCTGCTGGCCCATGTCATTCCGCCGGCGCCCCCCGTGCGGACAAGGCTGATCGCCCTGCTAGGGCGTCCTGTCTATCTCTTCGCCTATTCTTTTCTGTCGATCCTGCTTCTGGTCTGGATCATCGTCGCGGCCCGGCAGGCACCGTTGATTTATCTCTGGTATCCAGCGCCCTGGCAGGCTCTTGTGCCCGTAATCGCGATGCCGTTCGCCTTCTGGTTCATCACAGCCGGGCTTGCGGCGCAAAACCGGCTTTCGATCACCTTCCGGCGCAGTGGCGAGGCGGGCGCGCATGGCCCGATCACCGCCATAACCCGCCACCCCGTGCTGATCGGTTTTCTGATCTGGTCGCTCGCCCATATTCCGCCGAACGGGGATGTCGTGTCGCTGATCCTGTTTGGCGGCATGGGGTTGCTCGCGCTTGCCGGAATACCTGTGCTCGACCGTCGTGCGCGCCGCCGGTTGGGCGATGGCGAGTGGGCGACGGTGCGCGCGCAAACCTCCGTTGTGCCATTTCTGGCGCTCATTGAAGGGCGCACGCATCTGCGGATGGATCGAGACTTCTGGCTCTGGACCAGCCTTGGGCTGGCCTTCTATGTCTGGTTCCTGTTGCAGGGACACCGTCTGCTGATCGGCGTCGATCCGATGGCCTGGCTGTAACCGTTTCAGCCGCGAGGCCTGAGCAGCATTGGTCCGTAGACCACGCAGAAGCCGGCAAAGGCGAGAACCCACGCCAGACCGGCGAAGGGCATCAGCGTGAATGTCCAGTTGGGATTGAAAGCGGCCGCAAGACGCAGGACCAGTGCGATCATGATCGCCAGATAGATTGCCGCCGTTGCCGGCGGCGCCGTCAGCGGATGGCCGGTGTGGCCGCGGCTGGCGCGGGTCATGATTGCAAGCGTCATGCCGCCGATGGCGCCGACGGTCCAGCAGTGGATCGCCGCACTTTCAGCGCCCCCATCGCCCGTAAAGGCAGCATAGCCGGCGAAGACGAAGCCGAGACTGACCGGCAGGAACGCCAGATGCAGAATGAAGACCAGCGGCTCAGCCAGGGTTTTCAGTGGTCGCCAGCGCCATTGCCGGAACAGGTTGAAGGCACCGATGGCCATCAGCAGCAAACCCAGCACCGGCTCTTCTATGTCGAATGCAGGGAACACGACCCATGCGCAGAGACCGGCAGCGCTCATCACCATCACGAACCGGTCGAATTGGCCGAAAGCAGGCGGAAGAACCGGAGAACCCTGCTTCTTGAGCCAGTTTCGGGTGAAGCTTGGAACCACCCGGCCGCCGATGATCTGGATCAGCATGATGATGAGGGCGATCGCGGCGCGTTCGGCATAGACCGACGTGCCGTAGCGGCTGTTTTCGTAGTAAAACAGGATCTGCGTGGTGGTAAAAAGGGTGAGAACCAAGACCACCTTCAGGTTCCGCCAGTTACGCCCGGCCAGAATTTCCCGCGTCAGAAACCCGATCAGCGCCAGCGGGAAAGCGAGGGCAGCGAGATAGACAAGGGCGGGCGTCAGCGAAGCCGAAAAGGCGACGAGGACCCGCGCGCCAAGCCAGAGGCCAAACAGGCCCGCAAGCGGCCAGCCGACCACCGGCAGACGGCCCGTCCAGTTGGGAACGGCGGTCAGAAGAAAGCCGGCGATGATCGCTGGAACATAGCCGTAAAGCAGTTCGTGCACATGCCATGAGACGGGCGTGAACATGCTCGGCACTTGAATAAAGCCCAGATACCACGGCACCCAGAGTGCGATCAGCAGGGCGGCGTCAAGCGCGCCGAAAAGGAAGAAGGGCCGGAAACCATAGCTGAAAATCGCCGGTCCCTGCCATGCGCGCAGTCTTGCCATTGTCGTCATTGTTCTTCTCAGCAATCATGTTGGTTGAGTGTTGCAGGATCGGCGAACGCTGGCCAGTAGACCCTGAGCCAGAGCAGAAAGCCGCCGGCCCAGAAAATTGCCGCCACTGCGTGGTGGTGACCGACGAGCCCGGACGCGATCCCGAATTCTGGAAGAGTTCGGATTGCGATCGCGATGACGATCAGTGCGATTGTAATCTTCGTCGCCACGGAGAATGCGAGCGGCTGACCCGTGTGTCTTAATCCGGCAATGCAGAAGACCGCGATGACGCCGAGGCCAAGCCCTCCCATCAGGGCTATGTGCAGGCCGGTGGTTTCCATTACCGGCAGCCCTAGCCGGGCGCAGCCGATCGCGATGAGGCCGATGCCTGCCAGCGCGCTTGATCCGGCCAGCACTGCGATTTCAGCCCGGAAAAAAGCGCGTCCGACGAAAGCTTCGGCCACGCGGTCGAGAAAGGCCGCACCGGCGGCGATGAAGACAAATCCCGTGACCTCGGAGGACAATCCGGAAAGTTCCGCCGCGATCAGGATGGTCATCACACCGGGGGCGAGATTGAGACGCCCGGGATGCGGCCTGAACGGGGATGTCTCTCCCGAAGGATCCAGAATGTCGTTGGTAACGGGCACTGTGATGCGTGCCAGAGCAAGACCGAGCAGCCCGAGGAAGATGAAACCCGAAAGGTGGGTGAAAAGCTGCGCATGTTCCACGTTTCCGGTGGCGAAGGCATAACGCGTTGCCGTTTCGCAAAGCCACAGGCCTGCAAGCCAAAGGATAAAACCGGTCAGTCTGCTGTTCTTCTTGTCCAGGCTGACGCGAAGCACATAGGCCGCAAGAAAGCCGGTCCAGACAATATCCGTGATGGCGCCTATCCAAAAAACACCCTCAGCGCCGACCAGCCCGCAAATGCGTGCAACACCCCAGATTGCCGCGAGTGCATAGAGCGCCTTGCCGCGAAGGCGCGGCGTGTCCGTCCATTCCGGGATGGCCGTTGTTAAGAAGCCCAGAAGTGCAGCGCCGAACGCTCCGATGATCATCTCGTGCACATGCCAGATGCTCGGTGGTATTGCCCCAACCGCGGGAAGTTCGTAGCCATGGACCACCACCCACAGGAACGGCCAGACGGCCGCGTAGAGGGCGCTCAAGGGGAAGAACAGCCGGAAACCTTCATCGCCGAGAACGTGCAGGAAGCTGCGCCGGCCGCGCAGAACGGATGTATCGACAAGGCTCATCCGCTCATCCTTTCGTCGACGTCGTGAATATGACGAAAGGCGGTGTCTTCGCGTATCCAGCGCTGCGAAAGCGCGAAAAGCTCGGCATCGTCGCGCATGCCAGGCGTTCCGGGAACCAGACGTTCGCCGACAATCCCGCCGCCGCCGACATCCAGCACGGCCACTCGGTGGGCTATCCGTGCGGCTTCCATCAGATCGTGGGTCACGAAGATACCGCCGAAGCTGGACGATTGCGTCGCGGCGATCACGAGATCCTGCATCCGCCGTTTCAGTGCAACATCCAAAGCGGTGAAAGGCTCATCGAAATAGATAAAGTCCGGCGCGACAATCAACGCGCGCGCGATTGCGCAGCGCTGGCGCATTCCGCCGGAAAGCTCGCCCGGATATTTTTCAAGGTCGTCCGGTAGGAGTGCGACCTTGGCTGCAACAGACTTCAACCTCGCCCTGGCCTCCCGGCGCGAGGTGCCGGAGATCCTCAAGGGATAGACGATATTTTCGGCCGCCGTGGCCCAGGGCAGCAATCTCGGTTCCTGAAAAATCATCGCATGGCGTTTGTAATTGCGCTCAACCCGACCGCCGATTGGCGTCAGCAAGTCAGCAGCAAGGTGAACCAGCGTGCTTTTTCCGCTGCCGGAGGGTCCAACCAGGGCGACGATCTCGGACGCTGGTACCTCAAGGTCGATATGGTCCAACACCGTGCGGCCGAGATAGGCATGACGGAGCCCTTTCAGGGTGAGGCCGGTCTTCATCGTTTGACCCCCCACGGAATTTCGGCTCGTCGCCAGCGCTCGAACTCGGACCGGATTGGATGGATGACGCCATATTCGAAGATCAGCAGCGCGATCACCGCGATCATGACCCAGGCGAGCGCCTGCGTGATATCGAGATAACTGCGGGCTGCCGACAGTTCGCCGCCGATTCCGCCGACATTGGCCAGCAGTTCGGCCATGACCGCGACCTTGAAAGACATGCCGAGGGCCAGCGTCAGGGCGGGAAACAGATGGGCAGTGAGTTGTCGCAGACGCAGGCTTGTCATCCTGCGCCAGGCATTTGCGCCGAAGACGCGCGCCATGTCATCGAGCTTCCGGTCGCGGCTCAGAATACCCTCGGCCGTTCCCGCAAAGATGATGGGGACGGCCGTCACCACCACAGTTGCGATGACGGTTCCGTCGCCCGCGCCGAACCAGATCAGGGCCAGAACAATCCAGGCGATCGGCGGCACGCCGATCAGGATCGTGATCAGCGGCCGCGCTAGTCGGATCGTTGCCGGGGAATGGCCGGCGACCACGCCGAGCAACGCACCGGAAAACGCGGAGAGGAGGAAGCCCTGGAGCGCACGTCCGACAGTCTGCGCGATCAGCGACCATGCGGCTGGATCGGACAGGATCGACCATGTGGCGGTAAGTGTTGCAATCGGGGAGGGCAGAATGAACGCCCCCCATTGCTCGTGCCCGTATTGCCAGACGGCGGCAAGCAGCGAAAATGCTGCCAGCCCCGCAAAGCCGGACCAGAGAAACTGCCCGGTCCGGCCGAGGCGATCCAGCACGGGGCGCAAGACGCTTGCGCTAAAGTAGGTAAAATCCGTCATCAGGAAGCTTTCCGCCGATAATGCCGGGATCGCTGTCGGCAAGGATCGACAACAGGGATTCGATTGCCGGTCGCGCCGTGGTTGCCTGTGTTGCCGTCAGGTTGGAATAGCCGATCGCTTCTTTCAGAACAGGCCAGGGCATGCCAAGCGCAGAGGCCGCGTTGTTGGCGGCTTCTGCCGGCTCTGCGTTGACGGCGGCCGTTGCCGCAACCAGTGCCTGATGAAGTTCGGGGATGAGGGTTCCATTGTCTTCGAGGAATGGCTCTGTCACCGCAAGGCCTGCCTGCGGCAGAACCGGCGGCACATTCATCGTCTCGCCCCAGGCTTTCTGCACGTCGATTGCGCGGGTGACTGTCACACCCGCGGCCTTGCCTTTGATGATGGCGGCTGAAGCGGCCGGCTCCGGCACAAGCGCGGCGTCGATCCTGCCGCTCAGCAGGAGTTGCATGGCTTCGATTGGCGTGCCGGTGGTGTCGAGCGAAAGGTCTTGTTGGGGATTGATATCGTGGGCCTTGAAAAGTCGCTTGAGGATTAGATCGGGCGTGTCGTTGCGGAACGGGACCGCAAGCTTTCTGCCGCGCAAGGCTGCGACCGTTTGCAGAGACGGGTCGGTGACGATGATATAGAGCAGTCCGTTGGTCAGCGTGTTGACAAGCCGAACGCCGAAGCCGCGATTATACATGTTGGCGGCTGCCTGGACCGGCATCACCACTAGCGACATCTGGCCGGAGGTGATCCCGGCACGGACTTCGTCGGGATTGCGCCAGACGTTGAATGCGGCCTTATCGGCGATCTTCGAGAACGCGCCCGTGGCCGCGGCCTGAGCGAGCGTGATCGACGGTCCGGCAGGCGGCCCGGATAGCGATATTTGCGCAAGCGGCGCCGCGGCTGCGGCATGGCCCGCGCCAAAGCCGATTGCGGGCAGGCTTGCCATGCCGGCCATTCCGGTAAGGAACGTGCGGCGGCGAAGTGGGAAGGTTTTCAGGCCGTTCATGAGGGATTCCTTTCGACTGCTTCAGGACAGTCGATCTGCTTGTCGGGATGGGCCATCGAAGATTTCCTTTTGCATGTCGTAGCGTTCAAAGCGCGTCGAGATAAGCCTCGAACCGCTTGCGCGCGCGTGGCGGGACACGACGGCTGACGAGGCCGTCAGGCGCCTGTACGTCACCGACCGCGATGATCATGACCATGCCCATGGCGTAATGCGGTTTGCACTTGATGGCGTAAACGCCCTCGGTATCGGGCGAAAACAAGACTTCCTCGTTCAGCCGACCCTCGAAGCCGGCTGCACCTTCGGGAACCATGCCGTCAATGGTTTCGGCATTGTGTCCCCGGTCGGCGGCAACAAAGCGCACAGTATCGCCGGGCTCAATGACGAGCAGACCGGGCTCGAACACCATGATGCCATCGTCACCCCGGTTGAGCATGTTCACGACATGATCTGCGGCCCGCACCGGGGCCATCGTGGTGGTCAGGACGAGAAACGAGAGGGCGAAGATGCGGAACATGGGGGCACCGGTCAGTGTATCGGCCAGTCCTTAGCGACCGAGTCAGAATAAAACATGTATTTTATACTCATCTTTTATGGTGACGGTCAACGATTGCTGCTAGGGCGGGTCAAGTTGACGCAGTGCGACCGGCTATTAGCGCATCCTGCGATGCCGACGAGCCTTGAACGGTATGAAACCAATAGCCGGCTGCTCGACAGTGATCGGACGAACTGGCTTCAGAAACATTCAGCGCAAATGCTGGGAATCATATGCCGGCAATGGTCTTGATGACCGGCGGGCAGGGTGTGCGTCTGACGACGCGTTTCGACCACGAACAACGTATGAGGACAAGCTTCGTGTCATGGCGAGCTCCGCGTGTCGTTCTGTTGGTCAAACGGCGCCATAGCGGCTGGGCAGAACGCCTTTTTCGGCGCGGAAGGCCTTGCTGAAGTGGCTCAGATTTTCGAAGCCGACGGCGAGGGCGGCTTCGGTCACGCTTGCGCCGGCCGAAATCAGGTCGGCGGCGGCTTCGATCCGGGTTGTCCGCAGGTAGGCGTGGATCGATTTTCCGATTGTCAGGCGGAAACCCTCTTTCAACGGCTCTGTTGCAAAAAAATCCAGCTGGCAAGGCAAGGCCCTCATTTTCTGCTGTCAAGCGGTCTGACCTTGTAGATTCTGGGCGAGCAGTTCCACGGCTTCTGTCAACGCGCTCGGCCCGATACCAAAAGCACGTTCAACGATGCGCGCTTCCCCACGGATGTCTCGTGTCAGGTTGAAAATATTAGCCTGGCCCTTGCGCAACGCCCGCATGACCTCGAAGCCCTTGATCGTCGCATATGCCGTCTTCAACGTCTTGAACCCTCTGACGGGTTTGATCAGCTGCTTTAGCTTACCGTGGTCAGCTTCGACGACATTGTTCAGATATTTGACCTGCCGATGCACAAGGTCATTGGGGCATCTGCCTTCGGCCTTCAACTGCGCGATGGCAATCCCATAGGTCGGCGCTTTGTCAGTGTTGATGAAAGTCGGCTTTTCCCAGTCTTTCAGGCCGTTCAAAGCTTTGCCGAGGAAGCGCTTGGCCGCTTTGGCATTGCGTGTCGGAGACAGGTAGAAATCGATCGTGTTGCCGAATTTGTCGACGGCCCGATACAGATAGGTCCATTTGCCGCGAACCTTCACATAGGTTTCGTCAACGCGCCAGCTCGTTGACTGTGGTCGGTGCCAATGCCAGCGCAGCCGTTTTTCGATCTCCTGCGCGTATTTCTGGACCCAGCGATAAATCGTGGAATGATCGACGGGCACACCGCGCTCACCCATCATCTGTTCAAGATCGCGGTAGCTGATCCCATAGCGGCAATACCACCGCACCGCCCATAAAATCACGTCACCCTGAAAATGACGCCACTTGAAATCGCTCATCAAAAGTCCCGCTGAAAATTGTCCGCACTCTTTCGGGCATCGGCAAAATTTTTGCAACAGAGCCCCCTGCTTTGGGGCAACGGGAAATCGGCCTCTTTAGATGGCAAATTCTTCCGCGCCAGCGACCGGGCCGCCAAGCACGGCGACATCAATTTGCACTACGGCGATGAGCCAGGGACAAAATTCTACAGTCATCTATCCGACCAGTACGGGTATTTCGGAATATTACCTATCAGCCCGACGGAAAGCGAAGCGGCTTATGTTCTCGACGGACTCTTTGACCACGAAACGATTTTGGAAATCGATGAGCATTTTACCGATACCGGTGGCGCCAGCGATCATATCTTCGCGCTATTCGCCCTGATTGGCAAACGCTTTGCACCACGGCTCCGCAACATAAAAGACCGGAAATTCCACGCCTTCGAAAAAGGCGATGTATATCCCGGGATAGAAAACCACATCGGAGCGCCCATCAATACGGCGCTTATTCTCGACCATTGGGATGATTTGCTGCGCCTGGCCGCCTCGGTCACTGCACGCCTTGTCGCACCCTCGATGATCCTCATGAGGTTTTCGGCTTCCTCGGAATCAAACAACCTAGCCAGAGCATTACGAGAAATCGGCCGCATTGAGCGAACGCTGTTCAAGATTGAGTGGTATTCCAGCCCTTCGTTGCGTAGACGCTGCCAAGCTGGCCTGAATAAAGGGGAGGCTGCCCGCAAACTGAAGCGCGCAGTCTTTTTCCATGAACGCGGTGAAATCCGCGATCGTTCCTACGACAGCCAAGCTTTCCGAGCATCCGGTCTCAATCTTGTTGTCAGCGCCATTGTTCACTGGAACACAGTTTATCTCAGTCGCGCGGTTGCTCATCTGCGTCAAAGGGGGCGCTACATTCCCGATGAACTGTTGAGGCACGTCTCGCCACTCAGTTGGGGGCACATAAATCTCACCGGTATATACTCCTGGGACTCTGAACAGCACATGCCAGGAGAGTTCAGCCCCTTGCGACTTCCGAACGGTCGCGCGGTTGCTGCATAAAGTTCACATTTCGTTCGCTCTTAGCGGATGACGCGATCGGCGACCACTACGATCTGGCGATGGGCCGCTGCGGACGCGATACGCCTGAGGAGATGACCGTCTTCAAGAATGGCGGCGGCGCCCATCTCGATACCATGATCGCCGCCTATATCGCCCGCGCCTGCGCCGAGGCGTCTCAGAACCCGTGATATTGCCGCTTCCCCAGGGTTAAAGTGGAAGCGGCTCCTTCATCAGGCTAGACAGGTTTTGCCGCCGCGCGCTGACGGGCGAGAATGCCGAGCGCGGAAGTGATGACGCGGGCAAACGACAGCGCGCCCAGCCCATCGATATCGCGCTCCGGCATGAATTCGACAAAATCCATCGCGGCGATGCGGCCGCGTTTGGCAATCCCGAACAGAAGGTCGAGGGTCTGGAAATAGGAGAGCCCGCCCGGACCGCGCGCGATCACGCCCGGCACAAGCGTGGAATCGAACGCGTCGGCATCGAAACAAACGATGACATCGGTGCCATCCGGGATCATGTCGAGCACCGGCTCGAGGCCGTCGCGACCGAGCTGATGGGCGGTAAAGAGGCTGGCGCCCCAACGCCTGGCATCCTCGACGTCCGACGCCCTTGCCGAGCCGATGCCGCGCGCGCCGACCTGAATGATCCGCTCGATATGGCCCATTTCGGATGCCCGGCGCATTGTCGACGACAGCCCCATGTTCTCGCCCATGTGGGAATCGCGCCAGTCGATATGCGCGTCGATCTGAACGATGGTATATTTACGACCGGTCTCGGACAGCGCGTCGATCATCGGGATCGGAATGGAATCGTCGCCACCGAGCAGGACGGGAACGGCCCCGCGCGAGATGACCGTGCTGACGGCCTTGCGGATCGTGCCCCGGTTGCCCGCCGCATCGTTTTCGTCGAAGGGCAGGTTGCCGCAATCGACGGCGCGCAGACCGGACTCGGGAAACACCGGACCGCCGAGATCGAAATCGAAATGGTCGACATTGGCTGTCAGGGGCGCGGTTGCCCGCCTGAGCGCATCGGGAGCATTGCGGCAATAGGCGCCGGCGCTGGCATAGGGCGTGGCGCAGGGCGCGCCGATGATGGCAATCGGGGCGTCGAGCGTCGTCAGCTCACCGCAGGCGTCCAGCCCGAGGAAGGTTTTGGTGTCGGCGGCTGCGCCGAAAAGAACGCCGAGATCGACGGATTCAGTCATGTCTTCTCCTTGTCTGCCAGGTCTGGGACGCGGGCAGATCGTTTGTCATTGTTTGAATGCGGATCGTCCGCGCGGTCAGTGAAGTCTTGGCTGCAGGTATCCGGCATAGCGGCGCTGAACGAGCTGGAAGGCGGAGACCAGCACGAATGTCATTACCAGATAGATACCGGCCGCTGTCACGTAGGGTTCGAACTGGATATAGTCGTTGAGCGAGATCTGCCGAGCGACGCCGGTCGTCTCCAGAAGCGTCACCGTGCTCGCAAGCGAGGTCGCATGCAGCATCATGATCATCTCGTTGCCGTAAAGCGGCAGCGCACGAGTCAGCATGGCCGGCAGCAGGATGCGTCGGGCCGCGGCAAGCGGGGGAATTCCGAAGGCGCGCGACGCCTCGATCTCGCCGTGCGGAATGTGCCGAAGCGCACCGGCAAATATCTCGGTGGTGTAAGCCCCGGAATTCAGCGCAAGCGCCATCAGCACACAGACCATCGGGCTTGAAAGCCAGGGCCACAGAAAACTCGTCTGGATCAGTTCGAACTGCGCCAGGCCGAAATAGATCAGGAAGAGCTGCACCAGAAGCGGGGTTCCGCGAAAGACCAGCGTATAGGCGTGAACCGCGCCGCGGATCGCACGGTTATTGCTGTTGCGCAGGAAAGACAGCGGCACGGCGATAGCAAAGGCCAGTAGAAGGGCGAAAAAGGTCAGCACCAGTGTCAGCTTCGCGCCTTCGAGAAACAGGAGGCGGTTTTCGGCGATGATATCCCAGTTCATGCTCCGGCCTTTCTCATGCCCGCATTGAAATGCGCCGCGACGCGCGCGAGGCAGAATGTGGAAAGCAGCGTGAGGGCCAGATAGAATGCGCCCGCAACGAGATAGAAGGTAAAGGGCTGTCCCGTCGCTTCAGCTGCGCCCTTGGCCCGGAACATGACGTCCTGAAGTCCGATCAGCGAAACCAGCGCCGTTGCCTTGGCCAGCACCAGCCAGTTGTTGGTAAACCCTGGCAGCGCCAGCCGGATGAGCTGCGGCAGCACGATCCGAAAGAAGATCCGCGCCCGTGCGAGGCCGAAGGCCTGTGCCGCCTCGATCTGGCCATGCGGAATGTTTTCCAGTGCAAAGCGGAAGGTTTCGGTCATATAGGCGCCGAAAATCAGCCCCAGCGTCGCAATCCCGGTCGCAAGCGGCGGAAACTCGACCCACCAGTCCAGACCCCAGAGCTGGAACAGCTGGTTGAGCAGCGCCGGCAGGCTGTAGAACACCAGCAGGATCATGACGAGGTCCGGAATACCGCGAACGATGAAGGTGTAGGCCTCGGCCGCGCCCCGCAACGGCCGGCTGTGCGAGCGCTTGGCGAGCGCTGCCGCCATGCCGATCAGCGTCGACAGCAACAGCGCCGCAAAGGCCAGGAGAAGGGTCATCCCTCCTCCTGCCAGGATCGTCCAGGTGTAATCGACGAGCATATCCGTCAGTCACCGAAATACTGGGCGTTGAGCGCATCCAGCGTGCCGTTTTCACGGACGATCTCGAGGCCCTTGTTGATCTCTTCCAAAAGCGCGGTGTTTTTCTTGCTGATCGCGATCGCCACGCCCTCGCCGAATTCCGGCGCGTCTTCTCCGGTCAACTGCGGGCCGACAAGCTCATAACTTTCAGCCTTGTCGCCGCCCAGGAAACCCGCCGTGATCTGTGCCTGGTAGCTGAGCACGACATCGGCGCGCTTGCTTTCCAGATCGAGATAAGGCGCGCTGCCGGTGTCGTAGCGCTTGATATCGGAGTCGGCGTAGACGCGGGTGACATAGGCATCCATCGGCGTGCCGCGCTGAACGGCGATGGTCTTGTCGGCAAGACCTTCCGGCGTGATCGTAAGGTCCGAGTCCCTAGCCGCGACGAAACGGAAGATCGGATGGCTGTAGATGTCGCTGAAAGCGATGACCTTGCGGCGCTTGTCGGTCACCGTCAGCTGCGAAATCAGCGCATCGTATTTGCCGCTGATAAGGCCGGGGATCATCCCCTCCCAGGCGGCATTGGAGATGACGCAGTTAAGTTCGGCGGCCTCGCACACGGCCGTCATCAGGTCGATGTCGTATCCGACGAGCTTGCCGTCCTTGTCGATCGATTCGAACGGCGGGAAGGTCGCGTCCGTTGCGACGATGACCTTTTCGCCGGTCTGGGCGTAAGCCGTGCCGGTCGCAAGGGCAAGCGCGATGGCGGCGGCGGAAAGCAGTCTTTTCATAGGTCTGTCCTCTGTGGTTTTCGGGGGTGGAGCGGCAGTTGCGGAACGATCCGGTCTGCCATTTCTTATCGGCGTTCGGCGGGACGATGCGCCCGGTCAATGCCGCAATTGTCCGGCCAGGAATTGCTGCATGCGTTCGCTCTCGGTTTGGTCGAACACGCGCGACGGCGCGCCTTCTTCCTCGACGCGGCCCTGATGCAGGAACATGACCTTGGTCGAGACGTGGCGGGCAAAGCCCATCTCATGGGTGACGACCACCATGGTGCGGCCCTCTTCGGCGAGCGCCTGCATGACCTTGAGCACCTCGCTCACCAGTTCCGGGTCCAGCGCCGAGGTCGGCTCGTCGAACAGCAGGACCTCGGGATTGACGGCAAGCGCGCGGGCGATCGCCACACGCTGCTGCTGGCCGCCGGAAAGATGGGTGGGGTATTTGTCGAGAACGTCCAGACCGAGGCCGACCTTGGTGAGGTTCGCCTTCGCCAGTTCGGTCGCCTCACGGCGCGACAGGCCCAGCACGCTGATCGGCGCTTCGATGATGTTGGACAGCACGTTCATATGGGACCAGAGGCAGAAATTCTGGAAAACCATGGCAAGGCGGGTGCGCATCAGCCGCAGCTCGCTGCGGTTCAGCACCCTCAGCATGCCGTCGCGGTCCCGCACCGTTTCCAGCCTCTTGCCATCCACGGCAATCTCGCCCTCATGCGGACGTTCCAGGAAGTTGATGCAGCGCAGGAACGTGCTTTTGCCCGAACCGCTGGAACCGAGAATGCTGACGACATCGCCGGCGGCCGCACGCAGCGAAACGCCTTTCAGCACTTCGTGCTGGCCGTATGATTTGTGAATGTCGCTGACGGCGAGTTTGTCCATTTCATACTCCGGAGCATGTCTCGGGCGGAAGGTCTCCCGCGGAGCGGGCCGGGCATCGGCAAACGCCGATGTCTAATTTTCAGGCACAATAGATGCGTGTCGGATTTTTGCGCAAATGATCATTCCTCAAGCGAATCATGATCTGTTTTCATCAATCGGGAGAGGGTAGCGTGTCGACCATGTCGTCCTGCCCGAAGGCCGCCAGAAGCCAATGCAGGAACAGGCGCGGGCCGGCCCGCTCCAAGCTGTGCAGGTGGACAACGACATACCAGCCGCCAAAGGCATCGATCGAGAAACCGAATGGTCTTATGAGACGGCCCTGGCGAATATCATTGCGGGTCAGCGTTTCGCTGGCAAGCGCAAACCCGACACCGTTGAGCGCAAGATCGATGGCGATGCCGAGATCGCTGCAATAAAGGTGGCGGGCGCGGTCGAATACATCGCCGTGGCCGCATTCGGAAAGCCAGCGCCGCCACTCTGCCCCGTCGTCCCGATGCAGCAGAAGACAGTTTTTCAACGCGCCCGCATCCGGCGTTGCATATCCCAGACGCTGAAACAGCACCGGCGAACAGACCGGCGTGATGTCGACATCGGCGAGACGCGCCGACCACCGGTTTGGCCATCCGCCCTGCCCGAACATGATACCGAGATCGACATCAGCTGTTTCGGGGACGAGATGATTTTCAATGAGCCGGATATGGCATTCAACCGTCGGGTGCCTCTCGCTGAAATCCGCGATATTCTTCGCAAGCCAGGCGCTGGCGAACATCGGCGGACAGGCAATGTCCAGCCGCCCGCCGGCGAGCGGCTGTTCGGACAACATGACCGCGGTCGACAGGATATCCTGCAACGCCTTCGCAACGGTCTTGTAAAACAGTTGCCCGGCATCGGTGAGCCTGATCCCCCGCCCCGCCTTCTCGAACAGGTCATAGCCGAGATCGCCCTCCAGCCTGCGCAGCTGATGACTGACGGCGCTGTCGGTCAAGTTGAGCTCGGCCGCCGCCCGCGCCATGCTGCCATGGCGGGCGGTTGCCTCGAACGTCCTCAGCGTCTGCAAAGGCAGATGTCGCAGATCCTTCACGTCGACCTCAATGTTTCGGCGCCCGGTCCTGGTGGACGATCTGTCGCCTGACGCAATGACGACCGCCCAGGCCGGCCGCTTCTATCGTCTGGCGAGGTGAATGCCCGCCAGGGTGCAGCGCACCGAGCCGCCGGCGTTCTCGATCGTCGGAATGTCCAACGCCACAATGCTTGCCGTCTTTTCTATCGCTGCAATCTGGTCGGGACGCAAGGCGTCGAGCGCAGTCGTGGAAAGGGCGAGCAATCGCTGATCGGGCGCCTGAAGCTCAAGCGCATTGCCGGCAAAGCGGGCGATCTGGTCGTTGTCGAGAGCAATGATGTCCCGTCCGGTCCGTCGCAACCTGTCGAGGATCTCGGCCCGCCGGTCGGGTTCGGTCATCATGTCCGGGCCGATCAGCACGAAACCGGTTCCGATGCACATCAGGACATTGGTGTGATAGATCGCCATGCCCTCAGGGTCGCGCGCGTCGAAGACCATCGGTTCGAAATTGAAGTGGGTCGCGAAACGCTCGAGCGCGACCGGATCGGCGCGCTCGGAACGTACCACATAGGCCACCCTGTCGATATGATCGAGCACCATGGCGCCCGTTCCCTCGAGGAAAAGACCGTCGGCTTCCAGCCCCGAATAGTCGATGACGTCCTGAACGCGATAGTCGCGTTTCAGCATTTCGATGATGTCCGGACGGCGTTCGAGCCGCCGGTTTCGCGCCTTCATCGGAAAAATCGCGATATGCCCGCCGGCATGGGTGGAAAACCAGTTGTTTGGAAAGACAGAATCCGGCGTCGTATCCCCCTCGTCCTCGAACATGTGCACGGCAATGCCGGCCGAAGAGAGCATTTCGCCGGCGCGGGTGATTTCATCATAGGCCCGGCGCCTGAGGTCCTGCCCGGTTTCGGGAACCTTCTGAAACCGGTTGTCATTGGCCGTTTCGGTGTTGACGGTGAAATGATGCGGCCGGACCATGACCACCGCGCTCGCCGCCTGCGGCGAAAAGAAGAAAGGGCGCGCCATGGTTCACACCGCCCGCTGCAGCATACCGAAGAGATCGCGCGTGTCGTCCGGATCGGCGATCATGTCGAGGTTGTCGTAGAGTTCGGTGCCTTTGATCCGCTCGGCGACATAGCGCAGCGCGGTGAAATCCTCGATCGCGAAACCGACGCTGTCGAACAGCGTGATCTGGCGTTCGTCGGTGCGCCCGGCCTGGCTTCCCTCGAGCACCCGCCAGAATTCGGTCACCGCGTAGTCTTCGCCCATCTGCTGGATTTCGCCCTCGATACGCGTTTGCGGCGGATACTCCACGAAGGTGGTCGCACGCTTCAGGATATCGGGATGCAGTTCGGTCTTGCCGGGGCAATCGCCGCCGATGGCGTTGATGTGGATGCCCGCCCCGACCATGTTGTCCGTCAGGATCGTGGCATACTGCTTGTCGGCCGTGCAGGTGGTGACGATCTCGGCGCCCTCCAGCGCCTCCTCCGACGAGCGGCAGGCCTTCACCGACAGCCCGCTGCCTTCCAGATTGCGGCAGGCCTTCTCTGTTGCGGCCGGGTCGATGTCATAGAGCCGCACCGCCCTGATGCCGACGACGGCCTTCATCGCCAGCGCCTGGAACTCCGCCTGCGCGCCATTGCCGATCATCGCCATCGTTCCGGCATTCTTCGGCGCCAGATGGCGGGCAACCATCGCCGACGTTGCCGCTGTCCGGATAGCCGTCAGCAGTGTCATCTCGCTCAGAAGGACCGGATAGCCGGTGGCGACATCGGCCAGCAGCCCGAACGCCGTGACCGTCTGGTGCCCCGTCAGCTTGTTCCTGGGATGGCCGTTGACATATTTGAAGCCGTAATGACCGCCATCGGAGGTCGGCATCAGCTCGATCACGCCATCGGCGGAGTGGGCGGCCACGCGCGGCGTCTTGTCGAACTGGTCCCAGCGCCGGAAATCCTCTTCAAGCGCTTCGACGAGTTCGATCATCATCGTCTCGATGCCGACATTGTGCACCAGCCGCATCATGTTCTCGACGCTGACGAAGGGCACATAGGCTTTGGTGGAAGGTGACGGCATTTCAACCTCTTTTCGTTTTGATCCTCTCAGGAAAGCTATGCCGATTTGAATGCTAGCGAAAAGCGCAAAACTGTACTAAATTTGTTGCATATTTAGTCTATTTGAACAAATGGATTGATCAATTTGAACAATGAACGCGACAATACCATAGCCAAATACGTTCCCGATCGCCTTGACAGGGACATTATTTCGCATCTGCGCAGCGATGGCCGGGCCTCGCTTTCCAAGCTCTCCGACACGCTGGGGATTGCCCGCGGCACGGTGCAGAAACGCCTCGACCGGCTGATCGATACCGGAACCCTGATGGGCTTTACCGTGCGGGTGCGCGAGGATTACGAGGATGATCGGGTTCATGCGGTGATGATGATCGAGGTCGTCGGCAAATCGACCACCCAGGTCATTCGCAAGTTGCGCGGCCTGCCGGAGGTCTATTCGCTGCACACGACCAATGGCAACTGGGACCTCGTCGCCAATATCCGCACATCGACGCTGTCGGAATTCGACAGGGTCCTGCGCGAGGTCCGGATGATCGAAGGCGTATCCAACAGCGAGACCAGCCTGCTTCTGAGCAGCGTGTGACGGCGCCGGCCGTTCTGCGAATCATCACCGGCGCGAACGAATGCTATCGAGCGACGCTTGAAAAGCGCGAGCCACAAGAATCCGGAAAAAGTAGAAAAGGCACTGATTGAAGCCACCATCGGTCGCAGATGCTTGGCACGACTGCGATTGGTCATGAAATAGCCGAAGATGCCGGCCGAAAGCGGGTAGTTTTCGTCCACCGCACCCTTGCCCATAACGGTCGTCGCCACCGGCAGGCCGAATGACTCCTGGAGGGCGGCGAGTTCTTCGGCCGCGCCAGATACATGCACGCCGCCACCCGCGATTATCAGCGGACGCTCCGCCGACGCCAGCAATTTGGCGGTCTGGGCAACTCGTTCCGGGTCCGGGCGGCTGCGATCGAGTGGAAATGTGCCGAGAGACGCCGTCCGGGCATCGTTGCGGCTCGTTGCTGTTTCCACGAATATGCCGATCGGGACGATCAGGACGGCCGGGCCTGGGCGGCCCGATGCAGCCGCGGCGAAAGCCATATCGATATAGGGCATCGCCAACTTAACGAAGCTTGGACCTGAATGTGGGATGCTCGGCCATGACTGACCGAGATCCTCTTTACCGCCGCCATCGTTTTCCACCCGAAATCATCGCCCATGCGGTGTGGCTCTATTTCCGCTTTCCCCTGAGCCTGCGGATGGTAGAGGATTTGTTGGCGGCGCGTGGCATCATTGTCTCGCATCAGACCGACAGACTGTGGGCGGAGAAGTTTGGCCGGACCTTCGCCAACGAGATCCGTCGCCGGTCATCCGGGCGGCTTGGTGATAAGTGGCACCTAGATGAGGCCGTTATCTCGATCCGGGGCAAGAAGCATTGGCTATGGCGCGCCGTGGATCAGGACGGTTTCGTCCTGGAGGTCCTGGTGCAAAGCCGCCGCGACACCAAGGCGGCCAAGCGCCTGATGCGCAAGCTTTTGAAAGGCCAGGGACGATCGCCGCGCGTGATGATCACCGACAAGCTTCGCTCCTATGCAGCCGCAAAGCAGAAAATCATGCACGGCGTCGAGCACCGCTCGCATAAGGGCCTGAACAATCGGGCGGAGAATTCCCACCAGCCAGTCCGACGGCGAGAGCGGATCATGAAGCGCTTCAAGTCAAAGCGACATCTCCAACGCTTCGTTTCCATTCACGATCCGATCGCCAACCTCTTCCACATCCCTCGCCACGACATTTCCACCAGCCACCATCGCGAACTGCGCGCCTCAGCCATGAGCATATGGGCGGAAATCGCTCGGATTTAGTCGACAAGTCGAGCAACCGGGCAAACCAGAGCCTATCGGGTGTTAAGTTTACGGTGCCAGTTTCGGAATTCTCCGGCATCGAAATGTCCCGACTGTTTTGCTTTTCATCGGACACCGAAAAGTCCGCCTGGCTATTTCTTATGACCTGCTCTCCGGGAAGTCGACGTCTATACGTTGGCCGTGTTCAGGTGTTCGTCCTGCCTTGATCGATTGGCACATTGCCGTGGTGCGATCCTCCCGCGCGTCCCGCGCCCTCATTCCTCCTCGCCCTCGACGACGGCCCCCATCGCCTCCTCCTGCACAGCGGCTCTGCTGAGCAACCCCGCATCCTCAAGCGCCTCGATGTCTGGGAGGTCACGCAACGTCTCCATCCCGAATGCGGAGAGGAAGTGCTTCGTCGTCACATAGGTATAGGGCGCGCCGGGTGTCGGGCTGCGGGGGCCGGAGGCGATGAGGGCGGCGTTGCGGAGCGAGGCGATCGTGTCGCGGCTGACCTCCTTGCCGAAAATCTTGCCGAGTTCGGCGCGGGTGATGGGCTGGAAATAGCCGATGGCCATCAGCACCATGGATTCGAATTCGGAGAGTGCAGCGCCTCCGCCGCGCGTCGGGGCGGCCGAAGCGCGGATGGCGTCGGCATAGGCCGGGCGGCTGCGGTGCTGCCAGCCGCCGGCGACCGGGACGATCTCGTAGGGCCGGCCGGTGAGTTCTTCGCGGAGATCGTCGATCAGAAGATCGATGCTGCAGGCCTTGCCGACGACGCGGGCGAGCGTTTCGCGGGTGACCGGTTCGGCGGCGGCGAAGATCACAGCCTCCACCCGCAGCATCCATTCGCGCCAGCGCAGATCGGGCGGCAAGGCCTCGAGCTCCCGGTCGAAGAGGCGTTCGCCTCCCGCCTTTTCGTCTGCGGCATTCGCTTTCTTGCGGCGGGACGGCCTGTTATCTGCTGCTCCGGTCATGGTCACAACCCGTAAATCCGGAAGGAAGAACGGCCCGACAATTCGCGCACGGCGCCGAAACTTTCGAGCCGTTCGAACAGGCGCGAGGCGGCCCAGCGGGAAAGATTGCTGCCGGGCGCGCTGGCCGGGATAGCGTCCTCGTCCAGCAGTTTCTGAATGACCGGGCCCGCGCCCTTGGTCCGCACCTTCGGCGCGACGGTCACAAGAACATCCGCCCGACGTGCAATCGTGTCTGCTGTCCGCAATGCGTCCCCTGCCCCGTCAGAGAGTGCCAAGCAGACCGCGCGTGCGAAAGCCGGCTCGCCCGGCCGCACACGCCCCCTGCCGCCGATAGTTCGAAACGCCGGGCCGTAGCGCTCGGCCATCAACAGCGGCACGGGACGGTCCCACTTCAGCAGGGTTGCGATCATCATGTCGGCCATCGCCCAGGCCAATGGCTCGGCATCCGGACGGATGGCGAGGATCGCGGTGATGAGGTCGGCGATTACGAAGGGAACCGCGCGGCCGGACTGGAGCGCGGTATCGGCCAGCTCCGGTACGGCGGCAAGGTGGTCGTTGAAGGCGAGCCCCATCAGATCGGCGAGATCCCCCACCTGTTTCTCAGAAAAACCGGGTTTTCGGGCGGCAAGCCTTTTGTGAGCCAAAACCATCCTGCCAGCGGGGCCTGGATCGTCGCCGGCGGCGGTGAGCAGGACGGCGTCGCGCAGCGCCGCCTCGTCCTCGTTGCGACCGCTGAGACGGACGGCGGCGGCGGCGCATTTCAGGGCCTGCCGTTCGCGCCAGCAGCCGGCCCAAGGCGGTTCAGAGCGGACGAGATCATCAAGGGATTTCAGGGCGATACCGGCCGAGAAGGCGGCATCGCTTTCGGTGATATCGCTCCCGCGCGGGCGGGTCCAAGCTGGCAAAGGCGCGGCGGTTCTGGCGGGTGTTTCGGCGTACGAATCCATGACGCCAACGCTAACCGAAACGAGCAGTTAATGCCATAATAATCGACATAACCGCACAGCCTGTCTTTTGTGTATTATGATTGATAATCTTGCATTATCGTTCATAATGCTCATTATAAATGAAAAACCCCATTTTGAGGCCCTCAATGCCCGAAAACGACGACGATCCGCACGACAGCCCGTCTCGCGGCACGAGCGCCGCTTATGAATTGCAGCCGTCCGGGGCGTCGGGCGCGGTGACGGGGCATCTCGCGCCGCTGGTCGAACGCGCCCGCGGTTACGTCGACGCCTCGAGCGCGGCCAATACGCGGCGCGCCTATGCCGCCGACTGGGAGCATTTTTCAAGCTGGTGCCGGCGCAAGGGGCTTGCGCCCCTGCCCCCCGATCCGCAAATCGTCGGGCTCTACATTACGGCGCTTGCCGCAGGCGAAGCCGCGCCACGGACAAAGCCGAGCGCGGTTTCCACCATCGAACGGCGGCTTTCGGCGATCACGTGGAACTATATGCAGCGCGGTCTTCACCTTGATCGCCGCGACCGCCATATTGCCACGGTGCTTGCCGGGATCCGCAATCGCCATGCAACCCCGCCCCGCCAGAAGGAGGCGATCCTGCCGGAGGAGCTGATTGCCATGCTGGAAACGCTCGACCGCGGAACGCTCCGGGGTCTGCGCGATCGCGCCATGCTGCTGATCGGCTTTGCCGGAGGATTGCGTCGCTCGGAAATCGTCGCGCTCGATTGCGGTCGCGACCAGAGCGAGGACGGAAACGGTTGGATCGAAATCTTCGACAAGGGCCTGCTGGTGACGCTGCGCGGAAAAACTGGCTGGCGGGAGGTCGAAATCGGCCGCGGCTCCTCCGATCTCACCTGCCCGGTCGCCGCCGTCGAAACCTGGCTGAAACTCGGCAGGATCGGCCATGGCCCGCTGTTCCGCCGTGTCACCGGCAAAGGCAAGGTCGTCGGCCCCGAACGGCTGAAGGACCAGGAAATTGCCCGCCTCATCAAGAAGACGGTGCTTGCCGCCGGCATTCGCGGGGAGCTGCCCGAGGCCGAACGGGTCAAACTGTTCTCCGGCCATTCGCTGCGCGCCGGCCTCGCCTCCTCGGCCGAAGTTGACGAGCGCTATGTGCAAAAGCAACTCGGTCACACGTCCGCCGAAATGACAAGGCGATACCAGCGCAGGCGTGACCGGTTCAGGGTCAATCTCACAAAGGCCGCGGGGCTTTAGAAGCCCCTCCCCTGCCGTGGCTCTTTCAGAGCTTTGGGCCGTGTCGGGAGCGCTCCGCAATGCTCGACAGATCAACTTTCTTGCCCGCGACATCCGCGACGATCTTCAACGTGCCGCCAAGGGATTCAACATAATCGCGAAGCGTCGACAGTTTCATGTCGGCCCGCTTCTCCAGTCTCGAAACATTGTTCTGCTTGATACCTGTTCCAACGGACACATCCTCCTGCGTCCGTCCGGCAAGTACGCGCAGTTCCCGCAGATTGTAGGCCGCAACAAGCTCGCCGGCACGCTTTTCAATAGCGCCTCGTTCTTCTTCAGGAAGCGTCTGCATCAGCTTATCGAGATCATCCATGTTTCTTCTCCAACTCGCTCAAATGCTCATCGTACCGTTTGTCCGCCAGATCAATCAGGCGCTTGTAAAAGAGTCTCTGGCTCACACCGCTCTTTGCACCGCCGCAAAGGACTATAGCCTTTCGCTCCGGATCGAAGGCAAACGCGAACCGCCATTGCACCTTCAACACCTTGACGCGCAGTTCCTTCATGTTCGCGTGTTTGGAGCCTTCGAGTGTGTCGACCTCAGGCCGTCCCAGTCGAAATCCCTTTTCGCGAAGCAGCACCAGATGCGCGAGCAATTCGACCCGAACATCTGCTGGAAGATCTGTGATCTCGCCTTTGAAGCGGTGATGAAACGCGACCTTCCATTTCGTCATTTAATATCCTAAATGATATAGATACTTTGGGATATATAGTCAATTTCTCTCCTCAACGCAACGGTAACGCTTCCTCTGGAGGTGCCGGCAAATAATGAATTATCCGTATCTCCTATGTCCGGACATCGGCTTTTCTCACCAATGCGGCAGGTTCCGTGATGACGCCTGCGCTCCAAGTCATCTCCCCGGCTTTTTCAGCGAGCGTGCCAGGGCGGGCGAGACGGAAAGACCATCATCGCGGCGGTCCTCCCCTCTCCCGTCGGCATCGGGTTTTGGCGGCGGCTCGTTGTTTCCAGCCTCGATCCGTGCCCTGAGCAGCGCCATGACCATCGGCCAGACGGAGAACTGGCCGTCGCGGGCGCGGTCCGTCAGGTTGCGCAGATAGCCGCCGGGGCTGACGACGGCTTCGCCGCGCTGGTAGATGGCGGCAAGGGTGATCGCGGCCTGTTTGTCGCCCATGATTTCGGCCGCCTCCCGCCAGGCGCTGGGACTGACGCCCAGCATCGGCCGGGCGATCTCGGCGACACCCAAAAACTCCCGCCAGTTACGGATCGAGCCGCCCTTTGCCAGATCCCGCCAGCCTTCGCAGGCGTCCAGCACCAGTGCCAATGGCATTTCCCGCTTCGGCAGGCTGTGCAGGTTGTCGGTTTCGTCGGCGCTGCCACTCGCTTCTGGTCTATTTCCTAAGCCATATTTAGATTCAAATTGGGATTCTGGGTTTGAATTCTGTTTGTGACGCTCAGAATGAGACTCATTGGCGTTCTTTTTTTGCGGATTTACGTGAAATTCCAATGTCTCACGCACTTCCTCGTGCAGCAGGGCCAGAGCATCGCAAATATCCTCGGCGATCGCCAGGTCGGGGCGGCGCGGAAGCCGGTCAATGATCTCTCGATAAATGCGCGTCATCTTCGCCCATTCGCCCGGAACACCCTCATCGAGCCCGGCCTCGATCATCTTGACGATGTCACGGCGCAGCAATGTCAGCCGTTCCCGGGCGCATTTCAGCGCCAGACGCTCCTCGGCGATCCGTGCGGCCATCGCCTCGAACTCGGTCGCCCTGGCGACAAGCGGCGACAGGTCGAAGCCATAGGCCTGCTCGACCTGCCCTCCCCTGCCCTTCCTGGCGAAGCGCTTGCCGTTCGGACTGTCGCGGCGGATGATCAACCCGCACTCGACCAGGACGGCCAGATGGCGGCGCAGCGTCGCCGGCGAGATGCCGTTGGCGCGCGCGATCAACTGCTCATTGGAGGGCCAAACCACGAAGCCGGTTTCCTCCGCAAGCTCGTTCTCGGGATAGAAGGTCAAAAGCGCGTTCAGGATCGCAAGGCCGCGATCACTCGCCCCCAGCGCTTCCCGCGCCTCGCGCACAGTATGGAACAGTTTCCACTTATTGAGCCGAGCCCCCTTCGGGGCTTCCCGCGCCACTTTCTGACTTGAAAGCATCGCGAGCGACATCGGCCGCCGCCCAAAGGGCGTCGTTGTCATCGCATTGTCCATGGTTCACCTCTTAAAAAGGCAAAAGAATCCGCCCCTCCCCACATCGAATGCAGGAAAGCCTCTTGACGGAAACGGTCGGAAATGCGAATCAGTAGGTGCTAGTTACAAATCGGCTTCCGGACGCTCGTCGTTTGGGGGCCTTTTTTCTTTTGCGCGTTATCCTTTCTTCTGCTGACGTTGAAATTCGTCGTAAAGCGCTTCTAACTGGGCGGAAAGATAGGTGCCAAAGGCATCCGCATCCGCAGCCTTGAGTGAAAGAGAAAAACCGTTTGTGGCGTGCTTTGTTGTCACGCTCATCTTATTGTCAGCCAGCGACCATTTCTTCTCGCTGACATTCTTCAGCCTCGCCCGCCTTCCCTTGCGCTTCAGCTCCTCAAGCAGCGCCAGGCATCGTTCCGGTGAGCCGAGCTCCTGAAAACGCCCCTCCCCCACAAACTGACGCGCCTGTTCCAGCTTTGCTGGCGGCAGCAGCAAACGTTTTAGCTCATCCCAACGATCGCGGCCGATCCCTTTGGCCGCCCCGATCTGCTCGAGAATGTCCGTCGGGATGCCCTCCGCGATCGAAAGCATGCGCGAAAGCATGGCGTTATCAATGCTGAGCGCCTGACGGATGGCCTGCCTGTCGATGCCGGATTGCTGCAGCCGGCTGGCAAACAGCGCCTTTTCGATAAAGGAGAGGTCCGCGCGCGCCGTGTTCTCCTGTCCCTGGGCCACCACATGCGCAAGCTCCTCGAGGTCGCGAATAATCGCACGGACCTTGATGCCAAGCATCTTTGCCGCCCGGGTGCGGCGATGACCATATACGAGCATGAAGCGGCCGGCGACGTCCGGATTGGGTCGCACAAGGATCGGCGAAATCTGCCCAGCCTCGCGAATGGCTTCAACCAGCACATTCAAGGCTTCGCCATCTTCCTCGATGCGGTCGACATAGGGCGATGGATCGATATCGTCCGGGTCCAGCATGACAACTGTCTCGCCGTCCTGGACACGCAGCGAATTCTCCGCCATTTCCTCAAGCGATAGCAACATCGAGCGCGATGCGCCGCGCAAGGCATATGCGGAGCGCCCGTCTTGCCCAGCCTCAGGCTTATCGCTGGCCTCTTTCGGGCTTATGACATGGTTCAAAAGGTGCTTGCGTGCCATATCAGTCCCCCCGATCGCGTGACAAGTATTTGAAGATGCGACAAAAAACTTCTGTTCGTACGGCTGGCAACATCACTTGCGTCCCCATGCCTGGTGGATGAGTTCGGCAATCTCTCCATTGACGTCGTTTAGGCAGCCGATCGCACGGTCATAGGTCGTTCGCGTGAACTGTACACGCTCGACCTCGTAGAGCGTCTGCTTGGTAATACCTGCATCGGAAATGGCTGTGGACTTGACCATGTGGTTCTTGAGCATCCTGCTCCCGAACATCGCTTGCATAAAGCCGACCATCTGTGCCTGCGGTCCGTCTGTGGGCTCATAACGGGTCACCAAGTAGCGGAACCAGTTAAGCTTCACGCTGGCACCTACGCCGCGAATTGAATCAAGAATGCCGCCCAGCATCAGCAGGAACTGGCTCATTGACAGAATATCGAGCATTTGCGGATGCACGGTAATCAGCACTGAGGTCGACGCAGTCAGCGCCGTCAAGGTGAGGTAACCCAGTTGTGGCGGGCAATCGATCACCACGACATCATAATCGGCTTCAACCTCCTTCAGCGCCCTGGTGAGGCGGGTGAAGAAAAGTCGGCCTTCCTGAGACGACCGGTCGGTGGCGGCAAGCGGTGTCTCATATTCATATTCCTGCAGCTCGAGATTTGCCGGTACGATATCGAGTCCGGGAAAGTTGGTCGGGCGTATGATCTCGCTGATTGGCTTGATCTGGTCATCATAACGCAACGCCTCGAACAGAGACGGTGAGTTGTCGAGCTCCGGCTGGATACCGTGCAGCGCAGTGAGCGAAGCCTGCGGGTCGAGGTCGATCGCCAGCACGCGGTGGCCGGTCAGCGCCAGATACTGGGCGAGGTGAGCCGTGGTCGTGGTCTTGCCTGAGCCGCCCTTGAAATTGACCACGGAGAGAATTTGCAGATCGTCACCTGGTCGACGATGAGGCACATAAAACTTGTCGGAGCGGCCATTCTTGTCCAGAAAACGGCGCAACTCTAGGATTTGCTCGGCCGAATACGAGCGGCGGCCGGAGGCTGAAACGACGGGGGAGGGGCCCTTGCCCTCTAAGTGCAGTTTCTTGATATGGTTCTGGGTGACGCCGAGAAACTCCGCAACCTCGGCAATGCCAAACAGCCGCAGTCCCTTCTGTGCATTCGGGGGGAACTGCTCAATGCGCAGCAGGTCGAGCTTATCCGAGATAAGCTTTCCCTGATCAAGGATCTCGTCGGCAAAATCGGATTTGCCGGTGTTTGCAACAGACTGTGTCGTCAAGGAATCACTGCCATCGACTCGGTTAATTCTCTAAGAGCGCTTTTTATACGGTTACTGATGAAAAAGCGTTATTAGTATGGACCGATTCGTCGAACGTGCAAGGTATTTTTAGTTAACGAGAGATTAACGCATCGCCGGGCAAAATACGAAGTGAATGCCGTTTAGGTCAGCCAGCCTAACGAGTGTCGAGCCACGTAAATCAATTAACCACGGATCAACCGGAAGCGTAACGACAAAATTCCAGTAACTCACTATTTTTTCTAACAATAATCCCATTCTTTACGGCTGGCAATCGCACGAGTCTGTCTGGAGCACATTTCGAAGAAGGGAGGTTATTGGGAATGACACACGGGATTGTTGGAGATCGTACAAACCAGCACAAGATATCTGGCAGATGAGATGACTGGTGGCGCCGTAGCAAATGACGATTACCTTTAATCGGCTTCGCAGTGATGCTAAGAAATTTCGAGTGGACGAACTGAGCACCGCCATGTGCTCTGGACCAAAGCCACACGCAAATTAGTGCATCTATGATCTGAGGGCTAGCCGGGTGGGCATCGAGCCCATTCGGAGTGAGCATAGGGCCTTCACCACACTAACGCTCGGGCGACTTCGTAGCACATGCGCCATAATTCTCTGCCGTGAAGCAGACCGCCTGGCATCACGTCACCCGCGCAGCCGGGCGCGTTCTCTCGCGTGGGGAGAGCTTTTGGGGCTTTTCACATATCGCTTGGACCGACCTCAAAATCCTGGAAAAGTGGTGCGCTTCGCCACCTCGTCGCCTAGACTGGCGAAGGCCAAGCTGTCAGACTTCATGACGCTAGTGACACTAGTCATTGGGATCGCGCATGATAACACCATGGCCGTCCTTTTCGCTCAATGCAGGCGATGCAGCTGGAAATGCCGAAACCAATTCAGATTACGGGAGCACTGGCGTCCCTAGTCATAGTCTTCCTTCTTCTCGGTTGCGTCGCGGATCCTTCGACGGAAGTGACAATAGATGCCGACCAGCAGAAAAGCGGCGGCGGGCCATCGCTGATTAGCTTCAAGACAACAGAACCGCCCGGAACAATCATCGTAGAGCCGGATGACCACAAGCTCTATCTTGTCCAGGAGGCCGACACGGCGCTGGCCTACAACGTGGCAGTCGGCAGAGAAGGCCATGACTTTTCGGGAAAGGCTGTCATTGGGAGGAAAGCCGAATGGCCGACCTGGACGCCAACGAGCTCAATGATACGCGACCGTCCAAAGGTGAACGCACCTATAGCCACGGGACTGCCCGGCAGCGAGACGAATCCGCTCGGCGCTCGCGCCCTATACCTTTACCAGGATGGCACCGACACGCTCTATCGTATTCACGGCACGAATGATCCGTCTTCGATTGGAAAGTCAGTTTCGAGTGGCTGCATCCGCCTGCTCAACAGCGATGCCATTGATTTATATGATCGTGTAGGCGTAGGCACCCACGTCGTCGTCCGTTAGAATTGATACGAAAGTCTTAGTGAAAACTGTCATCAAATGCTCAGGATTCGTTGACACTCCGCAATTTAGCCGATTGATTAAAGGGTGTAGTACACCTCTGCAATGCATCAAATTCGGGACGACATCATGCCTCAAGCACGCAATTTTCTTCGCTTTACCAATGAAGCTGGCCTTGAGGGTGAAATTCATCATAACGGTACGCTGTATCATATCATTGGCGAACCGTCGGGACCTTATAACTTCCAGATGTTCGGGTATTCACCGCGCGGCCGAAAAGTCGCGATCGGCGGCATCGGAAAACGCTTCGACGCGAATGGGAATGAATATCTGCATTTACGCGTGTCACTCCCAGGCGGCCCGTTCGAAGCAGACTTGACCGATGATCCACGAACAGTCGCATTCCTGCCTCTTTCTTCTCAAAACATCGCGACGACGTCTGATACGGCGACCGCGGTTTAAACAAGCGCGCGCAAAGTGCTTCCAGCAATAAGGTCGCGGCCAATTGGCTGCGGCTTTGTCTCGAAGTCCGCCGCCATCTTTTCCCTTCGCTGTCAATGACCAAGCATCTGCAAGGCAGATGACATCTGTTGAACCGTGCCTCGGCTTCGCCTGCGGCCGCACCACCTCAACAGATGTGTCATGACAGTGAATGAAAAAGCCGTCGGGCGGGCAGCGCCCTCCCTCCTTTGCCCCCGGAAAACTTGGTTTTCCAGGGAAAAGGAATGGATGCCTTGCCCATGGCGGACCGTTGAAAACAACGCAATCGACGGAGCAAGAAATGAAGAATATGGAGCGCTTGAACTACGTGCAGTTTGACGCAACGCGGGAAACATTCGAAGGCAATATCGCATCGCTTGAGTTTGACGAAGACATTCGCGGCGTCAAACTTGACAACAACAATGAAGGCTCACCTGCATATCGCGTTTACGGCAAAACCCCGAAAGACCGGGAGGTGGAGATCGGGGCAGTTTGGCGGCGTAAGAACGAACAGGGTCAGGAGTACTTTCAGATGTCGGTGCATATGCCGGGACGCACTGTGCGGGCAAATCTTGGCAAGTATCCGGGCGAGATCGATGACAAGCTCATGTCAGTGATCTTCTGGCGCGATTAGACAGCCAAATCCAGGGCCGGCGCTTCGGCGTTGGCCCTTTGCTTCAGGGGATGAAGATCGGCCTAGAAGCCGACCTTCATGAGCGGAATACCTGCCTTGCGTGCCTTGTCGGCCAGGTTCTGGTTGATGCCATTACCGGGCGTGACGATCATCCCCTTGGGCATCATTTCGACAATCTTGTCGTTGCGCTTGAAGGGCGCGGACTTGTTGCGGTGCGCGGTCCAGTCGGGCTTGCAAACCACCTGCGCCACCTTGCGAAGTTCTGCCCATTTGGCGGCGATGAGCTCGGCCCCCTTGGGCGAACCGCCGTGGATCAGAACCATATCCGGGTACTTTTTGTGCGTCTGGTCGAGAGCATGGAAGATGGTCTCGTGGTCCTGATAGTCGGCGCCGCCCGTGAACGCGATCTTGGTGCCGGTCGGGCAATAGATTTCCTTCTCTTCGTGGCGCTTCCTGGCGAGATAGTCGCGACTGTCGATAACCGCTGCGGTAAGCCCATTGAACGAGGTCTTTGAACCAGTGCGCGGTAGCCATTCACAGCCGACGCTTACCCTATAGTGATCCGCGGCAAGATCTCGCATCGCCTCGAAGGCATTGCGCATTTCAGTCAGCGTATCCCCTTCGGCAGCTTTCCTTTCCAGTTCGACGCTGCTGATCTCACTGCCATCCTGCACAGCGATCAAGCTTCGCTGTTCGGCTTCATTGTCATCGAGCTTCTTCTGCGCTCGGGTCAGACGGCGGTGAAACACATTGGCGACGGCCCACAGCACCTCGGACAGTTCGTCTTCCAGCCGGGTGTTGGTGAACATGGTTTCGAGGCTTTCGAATATGCCGGCGACACCGATCTCAACAGTCTCTGCGTTGGGAAGAGGGCGGTAGTCGTGCTCATCGCCGTTCGGGCGGTAGCCAAAGAGGGCGATTTCTTGGAGGAGGTGCGCGGTCGGGCTCTGCGGCTGCTGAACTTCGGTTGTGTAGGCGTTCATCGGTTCGTCCTCTCGTTTTCCTTGCGGTTTGTATGGGGCGATAAAAGAACCGAAAGGGCAGGGCTGACACCCGTAGGGCCGAGCGCAAGCGCTGGACCCGAACCGAAAAGAAAAGGGGAGGGTCCACCGAAGGTGGAAACCGCTTTTGTTGAGAGGCGGGGTTGTCCTTTGTCCTGCCAGCCGCCTTTGCGGTCGGCTTTCGGTTCATCGCCAAAGCCATACAAGCCGCTACGGAAAACGACTTGTCAGGCGAGACCGCACGCCGGCCAACCGTTATGGCATGCGCAGACTGGCCCATGGTACCGGCCTGGTGATCGCCGCCATGATCTGCCGGTTGAGGTTTTCCCGCAGGATCTGCCTGCCGAACTTCCGCAGATCGTCGTTGAAGTCGTCGAGCGTCGGCACAAGATCGACCACCTCGATGCCTCGTTCTTCGGCCCGGCTGCGCAACTGGCGGTTTGCCAGTTCGCCGGCATCATCGTTGTCGCGGCCGATGAACAGCCGCGTGCAGCTCGATGGCGGATCGAACAGAGACAGATGCGTTGCCGTCAGACAGGCTGCCAGCTCCGCGCCCGGATACACCGAGCCGATGGACAGCACTGTTTCAATGCCTTCTCCGGCGATGATGTCACCGCCCGCCTTGCTTGAGTGAAACCGCACGGCGTTGCCGTAGAGCTGGCCCGAAACCCGCTTGGGTTCGGCGATGCGCGCGACAGAGTTGTTTTTCAGATCGAGCCAGGTCCGCGCACATGCCATGACCACGCCGTCATTATCCGTCACGGCCGCCAGCATGGCAGGCAACTGCCGGGACTGACCGTCCTCATCGCGGAAGAAAACGCGGGGATGATACTTGAGGGCTGGCCCGAAGCGGCTGATATCTCGCCCGCGCAGATAGCGCTCTACGGGCGTATCCTTGAACAGTTTGCCGTAGGAGAAGAGCTTTCGGCCGGATTCGACCTGATCGAAATTGGAGGGTGGCTTCTCTTGATCGTTCCCGGCTCGCCCAAGATCAGCCGACACTTCCGGCAGATTCAGGAAACGGCGTGCTTCCTTGCAGGTTTCGGAAAAACTGCCTGTCCCGACGATACTCTCCAGCAGATCGAGAAGATCACCATATTCATGGGTCGCACGATCGGCCCACTTGCCAGCCCTGCGCGTGCCGGCGTCTTGAAGACGCACGGCCATGGATCTACCGGGGTCACCGTACTTGTTCCCCACCTGCCAATAGTTGCCCGCCCGCCGACCGGCGGGCAGATAGGTCCGGCAGAACTGTTCGGTTCGCGCAGCGAGCTGATCGGAAAGTTGGGAGGCAGAAATCATGTCCACCTCTCCCTGACTGCGACGATTTTCGTGCCTTCCAGCACTTTTGCGAGAACGCTTTCGTCGTCCGGAACGAAAAGGCGTGTCTTCCATGCGATGGTCTCCGTGTAGCAGCCAAGCGCCTTGAAAGCTTTCAAATCCCTCGGTTTGAAGTCTAGCATCTCGATGCGGTGGCGATCCATCACTTTCGACCGCCGAAGCTTGATTTTATTGGACAATGTGAATTGGGCATTGCCAATGAGGAGGGCTTTCAGCACCTCCTCGGGATCAAGCTTGATGGCATCCAAAACGCCAAGCTGAGCCGCGAAATTGACCGCATCGATATGGGTCAGCATGCGGCCCAGGATACGCTCTCCGTCCTCGGCAGTGAGGCGGTAGACCTGCGTGTTGGACTGTGGAAGGTGCTGCCAGATCGGCAGCAGAAGGCCGGCGACAATCGTGATCGTCGATGTGTCGAATTGGGGGATGGTCTCAACCTTGGTTGCCCATGCCCTTTCGAACGCAACGCGATCGATCGGCTTCCAGCTGGAATCCGCCAGCGTCGATCGGTGCATCGCCTTTTTAAACATCGGCTGGATCAACTGCACGCGCCGGATCGGATCGCCCGCTTCGGTGAACCAGGTCGCCGATGGGATAACAATGGCAGCGTCGCCGGTCTTCTTGTCGAGATAGGCTTGGGCGTCAGGCTGACGCTCCAGAAACCGGCGCGCATCGTCGAGCGACATCGGTTTGTTGCGGGTCAGCCTCTCGATCGTCAGGATCTCGGTCTTGCTGTGACCGTGTTCGTAGATCGGCACGCGCTTTTTGACGGTGAAGCGTTCACCCGTGAGCGTCTCAAGGCCGACCTCATAGGTGCCAGCCTCAATCGCCTCTTCGACGATCCCGTCGAGGATTTGGGTGAATGCTTCAAACACCGTGTTCTGCATGGCAATCGTGAGCGCCAGGCAGCGGTTGAGAAACTGGCTGATCGGGGGCAGGGTTTCGCGTAGCGACCCGTCATGATCGGTCAGCGCCAGACCGGTCACCTCCTCGAACTTCGTCAGCGAGCACGACGGAATCTTGCCAGCATAGAGCTGGCTGAAGAACCGGCGCAATGCAGCGCGGGCGTAGTCGCTCTCCAGATTGTCTTCCGGTCGGAACATATTTTGACCGCCAGTCTGGCGCTGACCTTTGGTGATGGCGCCAAGACTGTCGAGGCGACGTGCGATCGTGGACAGGAACCGCTTCTCGCCTTTCACATTGGTCGCACAGGGGCGGAACAAGGGCGGTTGCGCCTGATTGGTCCTGTGCGTGCGTCCAAGCCCCTGAATGGCCGCATCCGCGCGCCATCCGGCTTCAAGCAGATAATGGACACGCTTGCGCCTATTCGTCGCTGCAAGATCGGCATGATATGAACGGCCGGTCCCGCCGGCGTCCGAGAATGCCAGTATTTTCTTGCTGTCGCCCATGAACGCATCGGTTTCGGAGTAGTTCGACGATGCCGGACGGCGCTCCAGTTTCATGCGCCCGTCGCGCGTCTTGACGATCCGGCGCGAGCGGCCGGTGATTTCGGCCACCTGTTCGGTCCCGAAATGGCAAATGATCTGGTCAAGCGCCGACTGAACGGGAGGCAAGGCGCCAAGATGCTCGATGAGCTCATCACGCGCTTCGAGCGCTTCCCGGCTGACAACCGGATTGCCGTTTGCATCGTGAACCGGGCGGGAGCGCAGTTCCCCGTTCTCGTCCTCGAAGGCTTCGAATAGCTGGGTCGGAAAGGAGCTGTTGAGATAGTCCAGCACATATTCGCGGGGCGTCACGTCTACATTGAGGTCGTTCCACTCCGATGGCGGGATTTCCGCGATACGGCGCTCCATCAGCGCCTCGCCGGTCGAGACGATCTGGACGACGGGCGCATGACCATCATCGATGTCCGCCTGGATCGCCCGCAACACCGAAGGGCATTTCATCGCGGTGATCAGATGGTTGAAGAACCGCTGTTTGTTGCCCTCGAACGCCGATCGCGCGGCGCTTTTGGCGCGCGGATTAAGCGTTGCTCCGTCCGCCGTGATACCGACGGCTTCCAGCGCCTTCTCAAGGTTCTGGTGAATGATCTGATACGCGTTGGCATAGGCGTCATAGATCTCGGTCTGTGCCTCGGTCAGCTCATGTACGAGCATCTCATACTCGACATCCTTGAACGAAAGCAGGCGAGCCGTATAGAGGCCAAGCGCCTTCAGGTCGCGTGAAATCACCTCCATGGCGGCGATCCCGCCGTCTTCCATGGAGGCGATGAAATCGGCCCGCGTGCTGAACGGAAAGTCGCCGGTCTGCCAAAGGCCGAGCCGTGAGGCATAGGCCAAATTGCTGACCGTTGTGGCTCCGGTCGCCGACACATAGAGCACGCGCGCGCTCGGAACGGCATTCTGCAGGAGAAGCCCAACGCGACCCTGCTCCGATGGCTTGCGTTCGCCGCGCTCGCCTTTGGCGCTGACGGCATTGGCCATTGCATGGGCTTCATCGAACGCGATCACACCGTCGAAGTCATGACCGATCCAGTCGAGGATCTGCGCAAGGCGGCTTTTCTTGTCCTGCCTGGCCTGGCTGCGAAGCGTGGCATAGGTCACGAACAGAATACCCGGCTGATCAGGGATCGACCGTCCTTGCGGAAAACTTGAAATCGGAATGATATCGGCGGCCACGCCGCCGAGCGCCTGCCAGTCACGCCGGGCATCCTCGATGAGCTTGTCGCTGCGCGAGATCCACAGCGCCTTACGGCGCCCCTTCAACCAGTTGTCGAGAATGACGGCCGCGACCTGTCGACCCTTGCCGCAACCGGTCCCATCACCGAGAAAGAAACCGCGCCGGAACCGTGCGCTTTTCAGGACGGTCTTCGAGGCGTCCTCCGGCAGCGCTTCGACCGAAAACGCGCTGGCTTCAACCTTTGCCGGCTGGATCGACGCAAAGTCGTCGACCACATCGTAAGTGCCTTTCAGAAACGTCTCATGGGCCTCGCCGGCATAGATCACGGTTTCGAGCTGAGGGGCTGACAAGACGCCATCGGCTATCAGCTGCGCTGGAAGGCGGGGCCGATAAGAAGGAAGCGGGGCCTGTACGGACGCCATGGCGGCCGACTGAACCAGTTCGCCAGGATGCGGCTTGGCGTGATCGATCGCGATCGTCTGAACCTCGTAGGGCTCATAGATTTCATCGGAGCCCTGACCGCCAGCGCTGATGTCGTCGCGGGCCTGATAGGCGACGTCGCAGATCTCGGCGTTGTCCAGGGGATGCGCTGTCGAGGTTTTAACGGTCGCGCGTGCCTTGGCGCGGATCTGTGCCAATGCCGGGGCGGCCGGAGCCGGGTGCGGCGTTGTCGAGGAAGTCGTCGTTGCCAGTCGGGCAGGGCAGTGCTCAACCACAAGGTCCAGCAGCTCGCCCGCGGTTTCGCAGCGCGCAAACGCTAGCGGCTCGACCGTCTGCGGCACCTTGTCGAACACGGTCAGGCGCGTCTCGACGGTCGTGCCATGCCGGGCATAGGCTTTGCCCGAAATCGAAGCGGTGAAGACAACTGAAGCCGTTTGCTGCAGGTCGTTGAAGAACGAGCGCCACGAATGCGACTGCGCCGTAAAGGAAGCGCCGGAAATCAACACAAGGCGGCCGCCAGGGCGAAGTCGGGCGAGGGCAGAGCGCAAATGATGCGCGGTCGCGGCCCTGTAACGGCGAGTGACGCCCGGGGCGGCCGAAAATGGCGGGTTCATGAGAATGACCGACGGATCGACCGACGGGTTGAGCCGGTCATGGATTGTGCCGGCATCATGGCGGGTAACGTCTGATCCGGCGAACAGCTCAGTCAGCAAGGCTGCGCGCGTTTGCGAAATCTCGTTGAGATGCAGGTCTGCGCCGGCTATGGCGGCGAAAGCAGCCAAAAGTCCCGTGCCGGCCGATGGTTCGAGAACATGGTCGTCGGCGGTGATCGCCGCCGCGTGCGCGGCGGCGAATGCTATGGGCAGGGGAGTGGAAAATTGTTGAAGGGCCTGAGATTCATCGGAGCGCTTCGTCTGGCTCGGCGACAGGCTGGCGATGGTCTCGATCATCGTCACCAGTTGCTGCGGCGTCTTCGCCTGCTTGCGCATGGTGGCGCCGTACTTTTGCAGGAACAGAACCTGGGCGCATTCGGCAGCTTCGTAGGCGTGCTTCCACAGCCAGGTTCCGTCTGTATCGGAACCACCTGAGGCTCGTTCCATGGCATCACGCAACGCAGATGACGAGATGCTGGTCCCGCTTTCGAGGATTGGCAACAAGACCCTTCCTGCGTTCAAAATGGCGGCGGGATCATCGGTGACGGGGGTTCCGGTCGTAAAGGCTTCGACGATGGTCATGGGGATCTCCGGCTTGGTTGACGGTTGAGACCTCCCCTTTCTCTGTCCTGGGAAGGTTCAAACCTTCCCGGTCCCCCTCTTGCTTTTGGCTTCGAAGGCGAACCGCAACATAGAAAAAGCCGCCCGGTTGTTCGGACGGCTTTTGATTTTCGATTGATAGATGCCTATGCGGCGAGAACGCTACGCGCTTCCGTCAGGCAGTCAGCCATTGTTGAAAAGCCCCAGCATGAATCGATGACTTCATCGTCGTCGCCCATGATCTCAAAACCGCAATAGTCTCCACGAAGATAGGCGTCGTAAACATCCACTTCCGCCCGCAAAATGTCGATCGCGCGCTCGCGCATTTTGGAGGATAGCCGCTTGGCGCTGAATTCAGTCCTGGCGTCTTCGAGTGTGACGAAAACGTATCCGACCTGACCGCTGTCCCACGGGCAGGAAAATCCATTGGTGTTCATCGTTAGGCCGCTATGGTCATAGAGGTACAGCGGCAGGATGATCGCGTTTCGCAGAGCGCGTTTTTCGATCGCTTCCAGATCGAAAGGTGCTTCATCTTCATAGCCGGCAAGAGCGATGAACAGCTCCTGATTGTTGCGATAGCTGTGCTTGTCTCCAAGGTTATAGCGGGGATGCCAGCAGATCATCGTGCCCAGCGTGTCGCACTCGACACGCGGGTTCATCGGATCGGGATCGGGGATGATCCGGATTGTCTTGTCATTGAGGGTTTCGCGGTGCAGTTCAAACATGCCGTGCTCCTTGTTCAGATGCACGGCGAAAGCGCCGTCCTCGAACATCGAGGCGGCGCTTTTTGCAAGGCAACTTCTATGCTGCCGTATCGAGCGTCGGAATGCTGGATACGTCGACGGTGCGTTCGGCGTGCCAGGTATCATAGGCACTCTGCATGCGCAGCCAGAGGCCGGCGCCATTACCGAACAGTTTGCCAAGTCGAACAGCAACTTCAGGGCTGACCGGTTTTCGCTCTGCCAGGATGGCATGGAGCTGCTGACGCGATATGCCAAGAAGACGGGCGATCTCGCTGATGGACTTGCCCGTGGCCGGGATAACGGTTTCACGCAACAATTCGCCCGGATGCGACGGGCAGCGGTCAGGATTGCGGGCCATAATCGTCACCTCTCAGTGATATTGTTCAAAGTCGACCACATAGGCGTCACCATTCTCGAACTCGAATGTCACGCACCAGGGGCCATTGACATGCACCGTATAGCGGGTTGGGCTAAAACCGGTGAGGCTATGAAAATTGAAGCCGGGAATGTTTAGATCCTCCGGCCTTGAAGCCGCGTCCAAAGCATCGAGGCGCAGCAGGATTCGCTTGTGAAGACGGGCGTCTATTTTCGACTTTCCCGTCTCCCACAGCGCCTTGAGTTGCTTGTTGGCGAAGCCTTTTATCATGACAGAACCGTAATCAATCTGATTACATATGTCAACCGATAGATTACACCTACGCATAGTGCGATGCGTAGCACGGCTTTCCATACCACAGACGGGCATGAATGAAGGATTCCGGGCTGAAGCCACTGTTGGAGATTCTGACGCGCCGGGCCTACCCGATGAGCTGGCCTGCCAGGCTGGCCTTGGCTGTATGCTCAGGAAAGGTTGCGAGGCCTCCTCAAGAGCTTAGCAGCAACGATCTGGCATTTTCCGGGATTGAGCTCATGCTATCCAGTTCTCAACCTCGAGGCCGGGCACTCGCAAAAACTCGCGCGTATTGGCTGTCACCAGAACAGCATCGACAGCCAAGGCATGGGCTGCAATCAGAAGATCATTTGGACCGATGGGCGTACCGGCTGCTTCGAGGCCTGCTCTGATGCGGCCGTACCGGGCATGTGCTGGCGCATCCAATGCGAGTATTTGCATGCCGCCAAGAATGGCCTCGACCTGGGCTGTCAGCTTGGCAGACCCCTTGCGTTCGCAGCCATAGCATAGCTCAGCCGCGGTGATAATGCTGACGCAGATCATATCCTGCCCGACATCAGCGATATGGCCGACGACGGCGCCGGCCGGATTACGCGCGAGATCCGACACGATATTCGTGTCGAGCATGTAAAGGCGGCTCAAAGGTCGATTTCCCTTGCTGGCAGCAGGGTCTCATCGACGTCGGGGAACTGGTCATCAGGGCCGAGCGGCTTCAGTCGCGCCAGAATGTTCAGAAGATTTTTGTTGGGGGCAGGTTCGATCACAAGTCGGCTTCCCTCCCGATGTATCAGCACACGGTCGCCCGGAAGTTCGAAATCGGCCGGGATACGAACCGCCTGACTCTTGTTGTTGCGAAACAACTTGGCTTCGCGTGCTTCGGACGCTTGGGGCTGGGGCATGATAACCTCCTGTCAGAATTTTGTATATACAGAAGCATATACTAGGCCGGATGTGAGATTTCAAGCGTAGTGCGAAGCGTAGCACGGCTTTCCATCCCACAGACGGGCATGAATGAAGGATTCCGGGTTGAAACCGCTGTTGGAGATTCTGACGCGACGGGCAGGACCGATAAAGTGGTCGGCATACGGAACGACATGCTCGGTCATCGGCGCCTCATTCTCGCTCGACGCGTCGATCGATCCGATCGGTCGGACCTCGGCCATGGACTTGCCGATGAGCTTTGTGACCTGCCAGAAATCGACGTTTGTCTGATCATAGCCCCAGGACGCCACGAAGATATGGCCAATCTCGATGCCGGCGTTTGACGGCCGATAGCGCTTTTTGCACGCAAGCGTCCTGCGGCGGTCCTGGAAGCCTTCTTCGATCCGCTTCTCGCGCGCTTCCGGGCTTTTGAACCAGTAATGCCACTCGGGGCGCGCGCGCTTGTCGACGAACAGCTTGGCGCAGGGCCTGCCGCGGTTTTCGAACAGATAGGCGACGGCATCGGATTCCGGATCGGAACGCACGTCAGCACCTTCGGGGATGAAGTCTTCTCGTTTCGGTCTGTAAGCTCGCATGGGTTTTGTCTCCGTATCGAACGGCGGAGAAAACAACTTTCTCGCTCTTGTTTTCCGTTCACGGAAAAGACGGCCGCCCTCTAACTTGAGAGCGACCGTCCACCGGAGACCTGGTGGTGATGGGATCTATTCAGCGGCGGCTTTCAGGAACGCCGGCAGCACATCGGGCTTCGGGTTTTCGACCTCGCCCTGCGGCTGCTCATCAGAACTTTCGAAGGCCATGCCGTCGGGCAGCCAGCGCGCGGTGCGCCTGGCCGTTTCCGGATCGATGCCGACCCGTTCGTCAGCGCCCTCCCGGAAAGCCGCTTCCATCGAGGCGGCGAGCGCGTCTTTCTTGAAGTCGCGGCGCTCATCGGCCCACTTCTGACCGATAACTTCCGCGGCGACGGAAAGGGCATGCTTTTTCGGGACGCGCGACCAGTAGTTTTTCGCGTCCGGACGCCAGCAATTTGCAACATCAGTGCTGCAACGGCGGCCGATCTCCTCAAGAACCGGCGAGCTATGGTCATCGTTGGCCAATTGCTGCTGAACAGCCTGCGCCGTCGCCCAGGCGAACAGCGCCTGCTTCTTTTCCATCGGCAGAGCCGACATCGTGATGAAGTCCTGCGGACTTTCGAGCGAGATCCACGACAGGTCGAGCGTGTTCTTGATTTCCTCAAGCATGGCAGCCGCGATCGTATCCTCCAGATATTCACGGCTCTTGAAGACCTCCGCCTGACGCATCGAGATATCGATCGGCGCGGCGGCATAGGCGATGGGCAGGCGGACGATCATCGAATAGAGCATCGCGTCGAAGGCAGTTTGATAGTCGCTGGCAAGGTGGGCCTGTAGGTTCTGATGCCGGATCGCACGCAGATCCGCCGAAAGCGAATTCGACACGCCGGCCTCCTTGCGTTTTTCCTCGGCCGACATCGTTTCAGAGCCGCCGGAGCGAATCTGCTGCCGCTTGTCGTCCGGATGCACCAGACCGGTCTCAACCCTCAACGCCCCGCGGTGATCGATGGACACAACGCAGCCTGCCCGGGCGCGCTGTTCATCGGTGTATTCCGACCGCTTCACGTCTGCGGATAGCGCCTCCAGATCGTTATGGAGTTGATCCCAGCGCGCCTGCACCTCGTCGGTCCAAGCCTCCTCGCCGATCTCCTCCATCTCCTCGATCTCGCCGTTCAAGGCATCGAGCTTGGCCTGATCCTCGGGGGCCGGCTCGACGGGGAGCGGGTATTCGCGACCATAGCGCATATACTGGTCATAGGTGACCGACAGATGCACATCGACCCATTTCCACTTTCCCGTCAGCTTCTCCGCCTCGGCGTTCAATGCCTCGGTCGCCAGACGATGCAACAATGCAACATCTTCAAGAACAACGTTGTCAGCTTCGGAAAACAGATCCCTGCGCACCGTTCCCCCGGCAGCCGTGTAAGCATCGACGCCGACAAATTGGGCGACATTATCGCTCGCCGACACTTCGTCCTCCGTAGCCAGGTGGCGAACCTGATAGGCGTTGATGCCGTGATAGGTAGACTTGAGCTGCTCGAAGATCTCGACCTGCCGGCTCCGGTCCTTGCAGATCGTGAACGCCGTCAGCGCGTCCAGGGAGAGCTCGTCGTTGCGGAAAGCAGTGAGAAGAACCGGATCGACCTCGGCCAGTTTGAGGCGGCGCTGCACGAGGTTTTCGGTCACGCCGAACTGATTGGCGATTTCGGTGGTCCTAAAGCCCTTTTCGATCATCGCCGCGAAGGCTTCATACTGGTCAGCGGGGTGCATATTGGCACGCACGACGTTTTCCGTGGTCGAGCTGATGATAGCCTGCTTTTCGGTCTCGACCTTGCAGGGTACAGCCGTTTCGGCCGGCAATGCGCCTTCGTCGATCAGCACCTGCAGCTGCTTCAGCCGACGACCGCCGCCATGAACCAGGAACTTGTTCTTGCCTGCGGGATAGACGAGCAGGTTTTGCTTGATGCCGCCGTCGGCCTTAATCGAGGCTTTCAGTTCCGCGTCGGCGGCTGCGCCGGCCTCGGTCTTGCGAACGTTGAGCGGGCTGAGCGCGAGCTGCCTGACGGGGATGATCTTGATGGCGTTCGAGGTCATTGCTGTTCTCCGGTATCGGCCGGGAGGAAAGACTTTCTCTCCTTTTGGAAGCCCGGCAACCGGGCTTCGCTGAACTCTTGCTCTATCGATCAGTGAAACCGACACAGCTGGCAAAATCAACGTTTCGGTTGTTTTTTGTTCTTTCATATGTTGCATAAGTCTTGTTGCGGACATTTCGCAGCCAAGGCCCCCACTTTGGCGAAACCCCTGTTCGAGGCAGGTGCCGCAACAAAAAAACGGGCTTCGCGCGGCGGCGAAGCCCGTTTGATTTGCTAAGATTTTCGGGCACCTCATGCCGCATGTTGGGTGGTTTGTTCGCAAGACGCCTGCAGAAGATAGTCCGCTGCTTTCTGGGCCTCGCTCGCGGCGCGGAAGATGTACTTCTTGTCGTTCTTCAGTGATCGAAGCCAACTCTCCACATAGGCCGCCGATTGTGAAAAGTCGGGGACCAGATCCAGTGAAACGCAAAGCATGGCGGAACCGATTTCGGCACAAAGCTCCTCGAAGGCGAGGTCGGCTTTGCGGCAAAACCTCTGATTCCGATCAAGCCGGCCTGCATGGCTGGTAGCGTGAGACTTATGCCGATATCGGCATAAGGGTCATTATGCCGTAAGACGGGTTATGCCGCATGGCCGGTTTGGTGGCTTTCGCACCTGCGTTCTGCCTTGCAGCAGTTCGGCATAATCAGAGCGTTTCGAGGAACTCAGAAGTTCTGATTAAGTGCACCGTTCTCGAAGTCTGACTGTCAGTCACTGCGGACATTCCCAACATTCGTCCACCATGGACTTTGCCCTTGTGCCCACCTCTGTTTTGTAGGTATACTGGTCTACCTATATTCTAGGAGCAACTAATGACCATGCCAGACGCCACACCGAAAATCAGTGCTCACGACCGCCTCATACAGGCCGCGATGATCCTATTCTACAATCATGGCATCGGCGGGACCGGCATAGACGCCATCGTGGAACGCGCGGGGGTGGCGAAAAAGAGCCTTTACAATAATTTCGCCTCGAAGGCTGATCTGGTGAACCAGTATATCGAAGCGAGGCATGCGGAATGGCTGGCACTTTACGCTGCGCGAGAAGCTACGGCATCCCATCCGAAAGAACGCATCCTAGCCGTCTTTGACGCCTATCAGGATCACGCTGAACACGCCTATGAGCGTGGATTTCGCGGGTGTGGGCTGTTAAATGCGGCGGCCGAACTTGAGGCGGGCGATGCCGGTCGCGAGGCCGTTCGGCGGCACAAGGAACAGGTAGAAAACATCGTCGCTCAACATCTTTCCGAGATTGTACCGGATGACTTTCACCGTGTGTCAAGCCTTGCAGCACACATCGCCTTCTTGCTGGAAGGTGCTATGACGCGGGCGGGGCTTGAGGGCAACAGTGCAAGGGTCATATCGGCACGGGCCATGGTGTCCGACATGCTGAAGGCGCTTTGATATGACGCAAGGATATGTCGGGGGAGTTGTCGCGATCCTGTTCGCAGCCGTTGTCTGGGGCACAACCGGGACTGCTGCAACCTTTGCGCCAGATGTCAGCCCTGCAGCCATCGGCGCGGCAGCAATGGGGATTGGTGGGATGGCGCAAGCCTTGATCGCCCTGCGCGGCATCAGCCGTTCCCACGCAGCATTATGGGATCAACGCAGGTTGCTCATGATCGGGGCGGTTGCGGTCGCAGCCTATCCTTTGGCCTTCTATGCCTCGATGAGGTTGGCGGGAGTGACGATTGGAACAGTCATCACCATCGGGTCCGCGCCGCTGCTATCAGCTCTCATTGAATATGTTTTGGATCGGACAGATCTGACAGCACGCTGGGCCATCGGAGCCTTGGTCGGACTGATTGGCATGACTTTCATCTGTGTGGCGGAAAGCGCGTCGCATAGCGAGGTGGTCGGCGGGGACAACGTCCCCCTTGGTGTGACCCTAGGCCTTATCGGAGGGCTAACCTACGCCCTATACTCCTGGACCGCGCGCAGGATGATGCTCCGGGGCATGAGATCATCCGTAGCGATGGGTGCAACCTTCGGACTTGGTGGCCTTCTGCTGATGCCAGTGCTTGTCGCGACAGGTGGGCCATTCCTCGCGTCGTGGGAAAATGCGGCAGTCGGAATGTATATGGCTACCGTGCCAATGTTCCTAGGATATCTGTGTTTCGGCTATGGCCTTGCTCGTGTGCGATCTAGCATGGCAACCACAATTACGCTGCTGGAGCCTGTCATTGCCGCAGTTCTGGCCGTGATCATCGTGGGCGAGCGCTTGCCAGTCCTCGGATGGGTCGGCGTGGCATTGGTCGTGGGATGCCTTGGCATCATCACGATGCCTTATTCACGAAAACAAATAGCGACTGAACTCGGAGTGAGGTCCGCCTGAATGCGGATTTGGGTTCGAAGCGGACAACTTCATTGCCGAGGACGCACGGGGTCTCGTCGAAATCCGCCGCAGGGCTGGTCAAACAGCCCGGATTTTCCACCAAGATAGTGTTCCAAGAACATGGAGCACACGAAATGGAAATATCCAAGGAAACTACCTGCCTCGATTGCTATCTCGAATCGTTCGAGAAAAGTCTTTCATTCCAAAACTACAAGCCAACCACGCTGAACAACTATCGTTGCCTGCTTCGGCGGTTCGGTCGCTTGCTCGACGCCGAGGGCATCACTCCGTCGGCGTTGACGCCAGACCTTGCCGTCGAGTTGGGGCAGAGATTGCCGGCCACGCCGAAGAGCCAGGTGAAGATCCCCAATCTCGCAAGGCTGTTCGTCACGCACCTGATTGAAATAGGTGTTGCGACACGACCGCCTCTGACGCCCGCGCAGGCCGACCGCGCAGAACTGCTGGGCAACTTCGAAATCTATCTCGTCCGGCAGCGGGGTCTCAGCCCGCGCACGATCTATCATGTGCTCCGGTTCGCGGACCGCTTCCTTGATTATCGCTTCGGCGAGAACCTGCTCGATCTACCAGCGCTGAACGTCAAGGATATCGTGGCGTTCATGGAGTATCTTTTGACGCGCAAGCGGCCGTTCCGCGACAAGACACCGGCCACGCATCTGCGCAGCTTCTTCCAGTATCTGTTCGCTCAGGGCCTCACGACGACCAACCTGTCGCTCTGCGTCCCTCGCGTGCATAGATCCTGGGGCGCAAGGCTCCCTCGATACCTGTCGCCTGAGGAGGTGGAGGCCGTTGTGACCTCGGTGCGCGGCAATCCACGGCGCGGCACCCGTGACTACGCCATGCTGTTGCTGATGGCGCGCCTCGGCCTGCATGCGCCGGAGATCATCGCAATCCAGTTGGATGACATCGACTGGCGCGCCGGCGAACTGATGGTTCGTGGGAAAGGCCAGCAACATGATCGGCTGCCTATCCCGCCGGACGTCGGCGAAGCGATCAGCGAATACCTACGTGAGGATCGCTCCTCCGCAACCACACGCACGCTGTTCGTGACGCATCGAGCACCCAATCGCCCGTTCAAGGACAGCCAGGTCATCAACGCCATATTGAAGGAGGCATTCGCGGCGACGGGCGTGAAGCCGCCAACACCCTACGTCGGATCACATGTTCTACGCCACAGCCTGGCAACGAACATGGTCCGTGCCGGGGCGTCGCTGGAGGAGATCGGCGATCTGCTGCGACATAGGTCGCGGGCGACGAAGATGATCTACGCAAAGCTCGACACGGAGGGTCTGCGTTCCATTGCCCAGCCCTGGCCGGTCGCGGAGGCGGCACGATGAGCTTCCTCACCGAAATGGACCGATACCTCACCATCAGACGGCAGCTCGGCGCCGATCTCAGCACCGATGAACGGATATTGCGCCGCTTCGTCACGTTTGCCGACCGTGATGGGGCGCAACACGTCAGCACAAGCCTCGTCATGCGCTGGCTCGAAAGCCTGCCTTCCGCCAGCGCCGGAACAAGGGCGACACGCTTCAGGGTCGCCCGCCAGTTTGCCGAATGGTTGCACGGCATTGACCCAAGGCACGAAACTCCACCACGGGGATTGGTGCCAGGCCGCGTTCAGCGTTCTCACCCCTATATCTACAGCGATGCCGAAATCGTTGCGATCATCGAGCATGCGCGAATGCTGCCTTCGGTCTACGGCCTTCGCGGGCTGACCTGCTCGACGCTGTTCGGCCTGATCGCCGTGACCGGGCTTAGGATCAGCGAAGCTCTTGCTCTTGACCCTGCCGACCTTGATGTAGAATCCGGCGTGCTTCGCATCCGGCAAGGCAAGCTTGGCAAGGAACGGTTGCTGCCGCTGGACCCAAGCGTCGTACTACGGCTGGAAAGCTATGGTCGCGAGCGGGACCGGCTGCTCGGGGGCAGGCCGGAGGCATTCTTCGTGAACTGTGAAGGGCGTCGATTTGGCGACTGCAGTGCACGCTACAACTTCGCGCATGTCTGCCAGCAGATCGGACTGCGAGAATCGCAGCTTTATCTTCGGCACGGTCGTCGCCCGCGCATCCACGATCTTCGTCATACCTTCGCGGTGCGGACCATGCTGAGCTGGTATAGATCAGGCAAAGACGTCGGCCGCGAGATGATCAAGCTGACGACATGGCTAGGTCATGCGAACCCCGCCCACACATACTGGTATCTGGAAGCGGTACCAGAACTGCTGGAACTGGCCTCGGCCCGAATAACCGGCGCAGTAGCGGAGGAGGAAACCCGATGAAAACGAGTAACTTCCCTGCGCTGATCCAGCGCTTCTTCACTGACCGTCTCTGCACCCAGATGGAGGCAAGCCAAAATACCATTGCCGGCTACCGCGACACGTTCCGGCTGTTGATCCGGTACGCAAGCGCACGGTGTGAAAAGCCGCCCACCAGGCTGACAATTGGGGACCTCGATGCCGATCTCGTCGCCGACTTCCTGGTCCATGTCGAGACGGTTCGCGGTAATACGGCGCGCACCCGCAATACAAGGCTTGCCGCCATCCGCTCATTCTTCCGCTACGTCGCATTAACCGAGCCAAGCTGGCTTCTTCATTGCCAGCGGATACTCTCGATGCCGAACAAGCGGTATGTAAAGAGGAGTGTCACGTTCCTCGACGCGGATGAGATCGCGGCTTTGCTGGCTGCGCCGGATCGGGCGACGTGGGCGGGGCGGCGGGATCATGTCCTGCTGGTGCTTGCACTTCAAACCGGTTTACGCGCTTCCGAATTGGTCAACCTGCGCTGCAAGGATGTGATCCTTGGCACCGGCGCCCATATCCGTTGCATCGGCAAAGGCCGAAAAGAACGCAGTACGCCTCTTCGCCGCGACACGGCCAAGCTTATCCAGACCTGGATCGGCGAACGGCGCGAGAGCGATGGACCGCTGTTCCCCTCGATCCGGGGTGACCGGCTCAGCCGGGATGCATTGGAGCATCTGGTTCGCAAGCATTACCGTCTGAATGATGGAGGGCATAGCGATCACGACCTTCTGAAGGTGCCGATTTCGAACCGGTTTCCATTCAATTGAAACACCCGCAGAATTTATTTGAGAGTCGGATATCGCGGCGCTTTTTGCGCTTGGCGGTCTCGGCATCTAGTCGAACCTCTTCCCGCAATCGGCACGAAGCGAAAGACTGAAAGTCTTTCCGGACGAGCGATCGTGACCCGCATGGGCGAAGACGGCCTTTGGGCGGCTTCGTGCCGCAGGCATAGAGCGCGGTCGGCCATCGGCCGAACGGCCAAGATTTCGCATGATGACAATGCTTGGTCAGTTGAAATTCATTACCCTTCCTGCTGACCAACGCAAAAGTATACCACCATCGCCTCCGATACAGACTTCATCGCCGTCATCGCCGGCGGCACATGCCTTGAATGGATAGGAATGCAATGTTTCAAAAGGTTTATTGAGCACTTGCCTCTGAAAAACATGAACAATTTGTTCAAGGTCGAACATGCACGTTTTCACAAAATCGCACTCAAAAGAAACACGACCATCAGGCGAAATAATCGCCTTCATCAACGGGCTAGTTGCCTGAAACAGATCGCCCCGAGCATCTAGGCAATTCGATGCTTCGGTTTCGGTCCTTATCGCGTTTTCGCAGTAGTCAGGAACTGACCGTAACAGTTGTTCAATTTCTGCACGATGGGTTTTGAAATCACCCGCATCGATGCATATCACTCTTTCATCTGCGGGAGATGATGCTCCGTCAAGAACTCGCAGCGGGGCATTGAGCGAGTTGGTCTCCTGATAGCAAACCAAACCTCTGCGGTTAAATTCCGCGACTTGGTCAACTAGCGACATTTTCAGATTTACGCCTTTGATTGTGATCGGCGCGGCGCTGGCGCCAGTGGCCGAACTACCAAGAGCAAACATGCTAACGCCAAGCATGATAAGGGTGATCTTCCAGGACATTCCTCTACTCCAAGTACACATTCGACACTATCGATTTCATATATACAAACAGATCACCCGCACCAATGGCGCTTCCGCTCGTTCCAGGCGGCCGACCCGCCCCGATATCGAAGTGCAAGCCCCTCTCTGACGAGAATTTGCCCAGCGTCCCTTCCGTCAACCTCGACATGGATCAAATTCCGACCGTATTTGTCGGTTGTCCCGCTGTCGATGATTTCGACGGTCCCGGCCTGACCGATCAGCGCCCGCAATCTGTCTCGGGCCTGATACCCCACCTTTTCCTCGTAGCTGCACCGCGGCTTTGAGATTTCGGGCGTGTCGATATCAAGCAACCGCATACGCTGACCATCAATTTTGATGGTGTCCCCGTCGTAGACGCTGATTTCGCCGGCGCTGGTCACGATCGTTGTTTGCCGGCCGTATTTTTCAGCCTGCCGGCCGATCTCCCGAAGGACCGATTTCGGGACGCCGATCGATTGGGCAATGCTGCCGGCCTCCGGAATGGCGGCAATGATGGCGATGGCGCCGGCAAGACCGAGCAAAAATTTGGATCGCATGCGTTTCATGTCAGCGTTTCAGCCTCCTAAGTTCCTACTGGATCGGCGCCGCGCACGTCTGCTGCGCGGCCAATTTTCGAGCTAGCAGCCCGTTCAGGGATTTTTCGAGATGCAAATCGCCGGCCTTCGCCTTCCTGGCCATTCCCCGAAGATAGCCGCCCGGCGAACTGACTTCGCCGTCCGCTTGTTTTTGGGCGGTGATGGCAAGGGCGAGCGCAGCGAGCCCTTGCCCTGCGACCGTTCGCATTTCCGCCCAGGCATGGGCCGACACGCCGAGCATCGGGCGAAGTTCAGCGGCGTATGCGTCGAGATCGCGCCAGCTTCGCAGCGGCTCGGTGGAAAGCTCGGTGATAATCGGGCATGCCGTCAGCACGGTTCGCAGATCTATCCGTCGGCCGGATTTCACTGATTTTTCGGGTTGCTCATGCCCCTCAGCTTGCCGAGGCTCATTTTCAAGAGCCATTCTTTCAGCGCCGTAGGCGCTGTCAGCGTGAAAACCAGAGCGTTGCGCGTCAGCGCAACTCCATTCGTCATTACAAGATACGTTTTCAGGTTGGGTTGTAGGTTCTAATAGGTGTCCGCTCAGGGACACCTTGGTGTCAGTTTTCTTGTCCAAGTCACTCATGACGAGGGCATTGAGCGTCTTCCAAAGGCGTTCGAAATCGCGGTGCATCCGCTCCAGATGCTCGACGCTGGCGCGGCCGATCTTTCCGAGAAAGGCCCTGAGCTGGTCGAAGCGCTGGGCAATCGAATGCCAGCGCGACGGCTTGACCGTCTCCTTGGCGATTTCGAGCGTTGCCATGATATCGCGGCGCAGTGACGTAATGTCGTTGCGGAGGACGCGGCGGCGCTGATTGTCCAGGTCGTACCTGTCGGCTTTCGCTGTCAGCTCATCAAACCGCGCTTCGAGCAAAGCGAGGCTGATGCCGTGAGCATGAACGATGCGGCCGGAACGATCGCGCTGGCCGGATCGCCGGCAATTGGCGCTGTCGTAATGCGAGATGATGCCCATGTCGGTCAGTGACCGTAGCGCGGCGCGTGTCGCGTTGACGCTGATATTGAGCTGGCGGGCCATGGCCTCGTTGGACAGCCAAACGATCGGCTGAGATCCGTTTTTCCAGTCCTGGTAATAGGTGGCGTCGAACAGGATATTGAGGAGCAGCATCTGCGTGGTATTCGTTTTCAGAACGGGACGTATGCGGTTCAGGAGCCGCCTGATTTCGGCGCGGCTATGGTCTCCGATCGGGGCCTTGGCCGCGAGATCGGAAAAATAGGCGCGCTCGGGTGTCTGTTTTCGCCACCCGGTCGATGATTTTAACATTCCGTTTTCCTTGCTTTCGAGCAGGAAGCAGGCAAAGGGGTATCGTGCGCAGAAACTGCGTTTTTCCTCTTGCCCACGATGTCGGGTGAATGCTAAAAAGGGCCTATCAACGTCTTGGCTATTTTTAGCACTAAGCCCCCGCCGGTTGCAGCCGCGCGGGGCTTTGTCGTTCTGAGGCTACCTCAACTTTTCTCTCCTTTTTGTCGCGCTGAGTTTGACTTCACCGAAGCCAAAATAGATTCAGCGGCATCCGCCAACTGGTTCTGTCTCGCGTTGATCAGGCTATAGTCGCCACCCACAGCGCAAATTGCGCTGCCGCCGGCAATGCCTTCCGAGAACACACATGCGCAAACGGGAGCTTTGGCGGTGGTTTCTCGAGCTATGCTCATCCCTGAACCTCACGCGTCTCAAAGCCATAGTCGATCATTGAGCGGTATCTGTAGCCGGGCAGGGCGGGGTGTTGGCGGCCAGCAACAAGGCTGCGAATGGCCCTCAGTGCATTCGGGAAAGCATACCCATAGCGCTCGATGAGCCAGAACCCGCAACACGCGAGGACCAGTGCGATGAAGGTCCATAGCCGCAGGTGCAATGTCAAAAGCAGGAAGAAGAATATCAGGCGGGCATCGAAGATAAGCAGGCGCGGCGTTCGCACTGTTTCCCGCCAGTAAACCGGCGTGCCGTAGATGTTGAAGCTGCTTTCCGCCATCAGTTCGCCACTCCGACATTTTCAAGGAACAGGATGCCGATCATTTGACCGGCCCGAACCTTGACCAGGGGTCCGTTCGGCGCGTTGTTGTTGAGGTCGCTGGAAATGGCGTCGCCAGCTGCGGCGAAGCCGGCATAGATGCTTTCGTTCACCGTCGGCTTGTTGGTGATGATGGAGCCAATATTGTCGGAAATGCCGACATATTGCTGTTGCGGTTGAGACAGAGAGCCGCTCAGACCGGATATGAACGCGGCCGCCAGTTTACCGCCGTAGCGCTGAAAATAACGACGGTCGATGTCAGTTTTCACGGCGATGGTCGACTGCTGTGCATCGATCGCGTAGGCGCTGGTGTCGTAGTTTGCGCCATCGGGCATCACGATCCGATCGAACTGGATGACGAGCGCGCTCTGCGTCTTGTTCACCTCAAAAGCGCCAATGGCGCGGGCGCCATCAAGGGGGCCACTGATGATCTCGGCGATCACCGGTCCGGGCGTATCGGAATCGGAAGCGTTCTGGATACGCGCCATGACAGTGTCGCCGGCGACCGCATAGGTTTGAACCGACGAAGATCCGGACGCCTGGGCAGAACCATTGCCACCGCCCTGTCCATTGCTGGCTGCGAGCGGTTCAGGCGGCGTATACAGGTCCTGTTCAATGACAACCGTTGCCTGTGAGGCCACAGGCTGCCAGGACTGAAGCAATCCTTGCTGTTGCGCGCTCATGGCGCTCGCAAGCTGATCGATGCGTCGATAGTCAGTCTGCGGTTTGGGGGGCTGCCGCCGATCGGCGGTTCGGTACTCAACAGGCTGGACGCGACGCTCAATGACATTGGCGGGCGCGACGGGCCGTTTGACCGGCGGCGGATCTTTCCTCTGCCCAATCGTGTCGATCGACCGCATGGCTTCGTCAGGTGTCGCGATGAAGCTTTCGTCGTTTTCGAAAGCGGTCTTGGCACCGAGCTCGTTCGACTGATCGAGCGTATTCTGGTAGCGCTCCGACCTTCCTTGCTGTTCGCCGCCGGGTGTACTCTCGACATTCGGTGGGCGTGCAACGCTCGACGATGGAACGGGCGAAGACGAATAGCTCTGCCACAGAACGAAACCAAGACCGACCGCGATCACGAGAATACCGCCGTAGACAATGCGATTGTTGCGCTGCGCGCTCCGATCGATCGTGGAACGCCGTTCATCGTTCATGGGCGATTCAGTCTCGACTTCCGGTGCGGCCTGGGGCGTTTCGCTGGTATCGGGGTTGTTGTGGATCTCGTCAGATCGGTTTTCTGCATCGGTCATTGGAAAATTCTCACTTTCTTGACAGAGCCATCGGACGAGATCAGTGCAACGGGCGTCGGTTTGAGCTTGTAGGCGTGCACCGAGCCAGGACCGGTCAGGCTTTCAGTCCAGGATGGTGAAAGCAGCGTGCTGGTCGTGCGGATGTAGAGATCCTTTCCGTATCGCCATGCCGATACGGACGGTTCGTCCGTGGAAAGCCTCGTGGCATTTTGTGGAATGCCGGCGCCTTGGACGAACGCCATCATGACCTGGTTGGAGGCGCGGCTCGGCGGAGCGCTGACGGCCGTGGAAACATGCGCATTCGGGCCAAGACCGTCGACCTGATAGTCGCGCCGATATTGCGTGACCTTTTCGTTTGTTTCGACGTCGATAATTAATGGCCGGTCCTCACCGACCAGAGAAACGGTCAGGTTTGTGAAGGCATGCGGGAGAAGCGGCGTGATCATGAGCTGATTGCTCCCCTCCTGCATCGCATAGACCTGAAACGCATTGGGGCGACCGACGCCATAGCTGGCAATAGGCCAAGCCTTTCCGGTGCGGTCAAAGAAGGCAAGGTTGGAGATCGTTCCAGGCGAGGTTTTGATAGCGGTGGTTTGTGCGGATGCCTCAAGCGAAACCTGAACCTGATCAGAGATCGCCTTCGGCCGAAATCCAGCCGCGGGTTGAGCTGCGGCTTTCTGGCTTTCATTCACTCGCCGCTTGTAGTCGCGGATCAACTCGGGGGCCATCGGCATTTGAGATTGAACCGCAGCGCCGTAAGCCGTGATTTCTTCCGGCGAAAGCGGGCGATCCAACTCATCCAGCGACTTGAGTAGGTGGTCGGACCCAATGACAGGAAACTCGCTGTCGGGCTGCTCGTATTGTTGCTGGTCGGCGCGCTGCTGATTAATCTGTTCGGCGCGCTGCGTGCCTTGTGCAGCCGCCTGGGCAAGTCCGCTCGGCGCGTCCTGCGCGCGAGCGGGTGTCGTGGTCGCCAGAAGAACGCATAGAAGGGCGCCTGAAGTACGCATTGTCATTAGGCGCCTCCACGCGCTGCGATAAAGCGGTTGATCGCGACGGCTTCAGGGGTCTGATAGGTTTCCATCCGATTGATGGTAACTGTCACAAGAAGATCCTGCCCCGATACTTCACTTGCGGATTCATAGGTGATGCGGAGCGGAATCTGCACGACCCACTGATAGACGCCACGAGCATTTGGCCCCTGTGAAAGGATCACTGCGTCTTGAGCAACCGCCGTGGTATTCAGCCTGCGCTCCTTCACCATTTCGAGCTGACCGCTCTTGTCGAGAGCGTCGATGAACGAGTTCCATCCGGCGGGCTGCGTGAAATACTTCTGCACGGCTGTGAGGTCGGCGCGATAGTTGGTGAACGAGTAGGTCAGCGCGGCGGTCACGGCCTGGGTGGCGAAGTTGGCGACTTCGTTTGCATTGAGGTGCGGTTTATCCAAAGCCACCAATGGCAAGATTTGGCCGTTGGTTGTTGTCGCAAAGTAGCGGGGCTCGGGCCTATGGGTGGCAAGATAGGCCGCTGCGCCCACCGAAACGACGGTTGTGACCAGAAGCGCACAGCTGATTACCGACATCACCCGGAAAGCCGTCCGATACGTCTGTGTGCGCTTCATGACGGTTTCGAGTGCGCCGTAGGATTGCTCGCTCATGCCTCACTCCATCGTGAGCGCTGTATCGAGCGCTTGTTGAGTGAGGTTGCCAAAAGCGAACTGTCCGCCCTCGGGTGTCTTGTAAATGAAAAAGGGAACGCCCTTGATCCCGTTCTGGCGCATCCACAACACGTTTCTGCGAAGAATATCAGCCGTCTGATCGTCGATTTTGTCGGAAGCGATTGCAGCAACCTTTTGGCCACCAACACTTGAAGTCGCGGCATACTCATTTTTCAGGAAAACCGTGCCGACGTTGCGCGAAGCCGACGGCATCGACGATACGGCCGTTCGCTTCCGTGTCTCCTTTGCGGCCTGGGCTCCGAAAACCCACAAGGACGTGCTCATGAGACAGGTTGCCAATCTACGGCGCGCGGTCGAGCGCTGGGGATCAGCGCAAACCGATGCGCTGATTGGCGATCCCGTCGAGAACGTCATGTCGTCGGCGCTCGCGATGAACTGCGCGTCGACCGCGCCGCCCATGGCGGCGAGCCTGTCACACGCGCTGGCGATGAGCCCGATTTCGCGCCCGGCGAAATGCTGGGACCATGGTGCTGTGCTGTTCAGAACTTCGGACGGAAAGCTGTGGCCCTATCAGCCGGGATCATCCAAGCAGACGTCGTGGGTCGACGTCATCGTCGGAACGCCGGGCTCCGGCAAGTCGGTCCTGCTGAACTCGATGAACCTTGGCGTGGCGTTGTCACCGCAAAGTGGCCAGTCAGATGATGGTAGCGGATTGTTGCCACGCATTTCGATCATCGATGTCGGCCCGTCTTCGGCCGGATTGATTTCGCTCCTGCGTGACAGCCTGCCGGCGAACCGGCGTCACGAGGTCGTCTATCACCGGCTTCGGATGGAAGAACAGTATTCGGTCAATCCGTTCGACACCCAGCTCGCATTGCGGTTTCCTCTGGCTCACGAGCGCGGATACCTCGTCAATCTTGTGACCTTGCTATGCACGCCGGACGGGGCTGAATCGGCCTATGACGGCATTTCCGCGCTGGCAGCAAGCTGCATTAACGAAGCCTATGAGCGGTTTTCGGACGACCGAGAGCCGAAGAAATACGTCCCATCGGAGAGTTATGAAGTCGACGCCGCTCTCGGTGAGGTCGGCTATGTCGCCGACCAGTCCTCGACCTGGTGGGAGGTGACCGACATTCTGATGGAAAACGGTCGACGGCATGAGGCTGCACTGGCGCAGCGCTTTGCTGTTCCGACGCTGTCCGATCTCATCTTGGTATCGAATTCCGAGACTGTGCGAGAACCATTCAGAGAAATGGTGACGCGGACCCAGGAGCCGGTACTTAAAGCATTTCAGCGCATGGTCAGCTCCGCGACCAAGGATTTCCCCATCCTCGCTCGCCCGACGCGTTTCGATGTCTCCGGCGCGCGCATCATAGCCTTTGATCTGTCGGACGTGACCGCGACGGTCGGGCCGCAAGCGAAACGACATACCGCTATCATGTATATGCTGGCCCACCATGCCGTCACCTCTGACTTCTGGTTGGACGAAGACGAGTTGCGGGGCCTGAAGGCACCGCAAGTCTACATCGACTACCATCTGCGCCGTTGGAAAAATAACCGTCAGATGCACAAACGACTGTGCTTTGACGAGTACCACATGACTGGTGGGCTTGGTATTCGCCAGCAGGTCATCAATGACGTTCGAGTGTGCCGGAAAGCGGGTGTCCAGATCGCCTTGGCATCGCAGCTGATGGATGACTTCGATGAGGCCATCCAGAAGCTCGTCACCAATATTTGGTTCTGCAACGTGCCTACGGAAAGCGCGATTTCAGAGGTCTCCGAAACCTACAATCTTTCAGCCTCTGCTCGATCGATCCTCCGAACGCTCCATGGCCCCGTCCCTGGCGAGGGCGCTCCGGTCATGGCTTATCTGACGCTGAAGAGCGGTGTTTACACCCAATATCTGATCAATGAGCTCGGCCCGATCGAGCTATGGGCGCTGTCCACCACATCCGAGGACACGGCCTTGCGGTCCATGCTCTATGACCGTCTCGGCTCGAAGCGCGCGCGCGCCATTCTGGCCGCCCGCTTTCCCGACGGATCTGCAAAGGCAACGATCGAACGCCGGCTCGGTGAGCTGGAAGATCGGGGCGTTGCCGTTGACGAGGGCAAAAGAGGCGATGTCATCCGCGATCTCGCAGATCAAATTGTGAAGGAGGCAGTAGCATGAGTTTTCGAAACTTGGCGCTGGCGCTTCTGTTGTCGTCATCGGCAGCTGTCGCGCAAGATACGGATGTAGCGACCACATACATCACCTTCAACGATGTGGATGCGGATGCGACACAGGTCGCTCGCAAGATGTATGGGCGCTTCTATCGCATGGTCGAGGCCGAGCGCGTCTGGCTGGAAGAGCCGACCGAAAGCTATGACCAGATGGTGGTGCGCCTCGGCGACAACCGCAAATGCGATCCAAACTGCGGCGTTGTTGCTCTTTATTACAGCGAGCCGGACGCAATGTGGCTTGAAGTCTGGCGGGGCCTTGGCGATGCGGTTGGTATTGGAGACGTCGGCATGGATGGCATTCGCTCCATCCATGGCGACGACGGTCGTGTTTGGAAATGGTTCAGCACGTCCTACTCGCCCCAGGTACTAGGTGATGTTTACGAGTCCCGCGTTGCCACGGAAGATGAGAAGCGCGCCGCCTATGGCGTCCTGAATGCTCGATCGGCACCTCCCGAGGGCGTCGATCCGCCTGAGTTTCTCGCATTTGACGTGGACCTGAAGAGCGGCGACGAAACCGTCATTACAGCGCGTTCCCTTTACTATTGCGGCAACGGTCCTTGCCCACTGATTGTCCTCGACGGCGATAACAAGGCGATCGCCAACTTCCGGACCTATGCCGAGGATTTCGCTCTCGAGCCAGATCGCGACGAGGAAGGTTACCGCCTGATCGAATTGTCGATCGACGACGGCATCGGCGTTTACAGCGTCGGCAGTGGTGAACGGGTCAAGACAATCGGTCTTATGCCTGTCCTGGAGGCTGGTCGGGAGAAGCCGCTATGAAACAGGTTATCTTGTGCTTATCCGCTTTTTCGCTCGGCCTGGCGTCGGTAGCGGCACATGCGGGATATCTGGATGCTCTCAAGGGACATGAGGGAGGCGACAGCTACTCGGTCATCAACAAGAAGGGCACCGCGCTCGGCAAGTACCAGATCACGGCTGGTACATGGGCCACGCTCGGATATACCCAGGGATCTGGTGGTGACTGGTCAAACTACACCTTCACAGACAAGGCACGCGCCGCCGGCGTCTCTTCACTCGACGATCTGCGGTATTCCGAAGCCGGCAAGGCACTGCAAGAGCGCGCCGTGAACGAGCTGACCATCAGCAACTGGAATTCAATGAGTTCCCAAACACGAGGGCTTGTGGGTCAGACAGTCAATGGCGTGCAGATCACACAGGAAAGCCTTCTGGACGCGGCGCATTTTCTTGGCTCCGGCGCCCTGAATGATTGGGTCGCAAGCGGTTTCGATCCCAACGCGCTACCCGAGAGCTATCTCGCGGCCAATGGCCTGTCATCCTACGCGGAGCTGCAAGATCTCATCCTGAAGCGCATGGCATCCATCAACGGCAACTCATACGACGGCTTCGGATATACGAACACCTATTCCGTCGGGGGAATGTATGGCGCCACCAGCGACTTTCCCGGCTTTGGATCTAAGCGGCCCGTTCTCATTCAGGAAGTGCCGCCATATCAGGGAGAAAAGAAAACGCTATGAAGAAGCTTGTATTGTTTTTTGCACCTGCCCTGATGCTGCACGCGGGATTGACCCATGCCGCAGAGGGAACCGACCAGATCGAACAGCTATTCGATTCCATGCTCGGCGGTCAAAGCGGCGCATGTACTGACACCGTTAAAATCAGTTTGACCGACGCAATCCGCGCAGGGATCGACACTGAGGTGGCGCGAAAGGAAGCGGCGCTTCAACAGCCGAAGCCCGTTGATGGCCTTGGTTGCCTGGACAACCTCATGAATCTGGACCTGGATATCGCCATTCAGGTTCCTGACGTGCAGGGCCTGTTCGATTCTGCATTGTCCAACGCAGAACAACAAATCTGCTCCTTTGCACAAGAAGCCTGGGACAAGGCCACGGAGCCCCTGACATCGGCGCTTCAGCTGCCGTCCTTCGATGGCATCTCGGTAGACAGCTTTACCGGCGGTTCCAGTGACGTGCTCGACTTCGGGTCCGTCAACATGGGCCTGTCACAGGGCGGCGACTATGGCGGCGACGCGGGCGTGAGAGATGCTGGCGCGAATTCGCTGCTGCGCGACACCTATCAGAAGCTCTATGGCACCGGAGGACAGTGATGAAACATTTGATTTACGGCCTGTTGGTTTCGGTTGCGAGTGTCGGTCTGGCGCAGTCGGCTGAGGCGGCATGCTCTTGCGGTGGCGTGCGCAACATTGTTGCTCAATACAGCAACAAGACCATCCAGGACGTCAACGACCACACGACAGATGTCGGGCAGCAGATTGCGGATACGATCCTGAAAGGCGTCGCACAGCTGAGCGCCTATTCCGATCGCTCCGTGGAGGCGCAAAAGCGCATCGAGGACGCAGCACAGTTGAATGACACGTTGCGGGCGCGTCAGGAGGCCCGCGGCAAGGCGGAAGGCGGCCGCTACGATCCGGCCGCATCAGCGTGCTTCGACCTTTCCGGTCTGATGCAATTCGGCGGCGGAACCGCTTCCTATGGCGTCGGCGGGACTGACGTCTCGAACCTGTCGCGCAATCGCTCGCGTGGAAACGGTGCTGAGGGACAGGCAGTGTCCCAGGGTGGGCTTGCGATCGCCAATGCGATTATCAAGGACCGGGACGAGCTGGAAGATGTTGGCGGTTTCAAAGATCCCACATCTGACATTCGCTTCCTCACCGACGCGCAGACGTTGGATACATCCGAAGGCAAGGTAGCCCAGGCATATGCGCGCATGGTCAACAACATGGTCGACCCGATCCCGGCAAAGCCAATCACGGAAGGTGAAGCGAAAACGCCGGCAGGAAAGGCCCAAATGGCGGCGCGCCAGGTCGACGCGACACGCCGGTCGGCCTCCCACGCCATTCTCTCCTACCTTGGCGACCTGAGCGCGCCGACCGGCAGCAGCGAGCTCGCCGATTGGGCCAAAAAGGCTGCACCGACCAACTACCCCTATGAAATCGGAGACAAGGTTTCGAAGCTTCAGGCTTTGGATATCTTCGTTGAAAGTCGCTTCCCGAATCCGGAATGGCATCAGGCGGTTGCCAAGATGTCACCAGAGGCCGTTGAGCGCGAAAACCTTCTGACCAATGCCCTGCAGCTCTACGTCTCATGGGAGCGTTTCGGTCTCGAACGGCGACAGGCGGCCGCTCTGTCTGCACTGCTCGCTCTTCAGCTTGACGATCGCGACAGCAGGACAACCGTAATCCCGGTGAACGACTGATGAAAAGACGGCGGAACCGACAGGATGATCCGCACAAGACTGGCTGGCTTGCCCGACGCGGCGGCATGCACCAGCTTGCCTTCATCGTCACGTCCGGGTTTTCGGTCGGCATGGCGGCATGGGATATTATCTCCAGCACGATGCGACCGAAGCGCTATTCGCGTGACAGGTTCTTCAAGACGGACGAAGACGGCGGCATCTCCCGCTTCAAGGCCCAGACATCTGGAATGAGCCAAAAGGAAATCGACGACGATGCCCGCGCCTGGCTACGGGAGCGAACGGTTTACACGATCATCGCGTTTCTTTGTCTCGCTGTGATCCCGGCCATGTTTGCCTTCGGCATTTTCAGCATTTTCACACTCATAGCACTCATCGTTTTGGCACTTTTGTTAGCGGCCAAGGCCATGAAAGCTGACTTTGCCTACTGGCAAATCCGACAGGGCCGTTTCGGCCCCTTTGCGGACTACCTCCAGCACCGTCTTCCTTACGACATGCAGATAATCAGGAAGGATTGAACCTTGCGGCGATTTTTCAAAGGTCTGCCCCTGGCCTTCATCTTTACCAGCTCCGGCGCGTTCGCACAGGAAATCGATGTCGTGGACATTCTGTCCGGCGGCGGCGACGAACGGACGAACACCTATCTGAACATGATTTTTGGTCCGCTTTTTCCCGGCCCGAACGACAAAACCCTGATCTCGGTGCTGATCTCGGACTTCAATATTCTGTTCTTCGCCCTCGGCGCGATCCTGCTGACCTACAACATTATTATCGGGACGATGGAATCGGCGCACCACGGCGAAGTCCTCGGCCGACGTCATTCATCCCTGTGGGCGCCGATCCGCACACTGGTCGCAGCAGCGCTGCTCATTCCCATACCTGCGACGGGGTACAATGGCGTGCAGCACGCAGCGGCCTATCTGGTGCAGTTTGGTACGGGCACGGCATCGTATTTCTGGCAGAAAAGTGTGGATCTCGTCTTCAACGACCACATGCCGATCGTTGGCACGGATATGTCCCAAAAGGACGGTCAGTTCATTCAGGCTGTTTGGCGCATGGAGATGTGCCGGGCTGTCTACAACGCTGAAGCTGCAAAGGGTGGTGGCGACATTGCCGGCATTACCAAAAACTGGCGTACAACGGCCAGCGGCAGCTTGGCGCTCTCCTATGACATGCCCAACTATCGGGGTGCGTGCGGCACGATCACGCTTCCCTCCGAAACCAAAGGTTTCCAGAGGATTGCTGCGTCATCGAACAAAACATATGCCGATTATGCAAAGGCCATGCGTGACGCGGTTACTCAGGTCACCAACAACTATGCGCCGACGGCGGATTCAGTCGCCCTGGCGGTTTCGCAAAGGCAGCCTTTACCCGATTATAGGGGCCTTGCAGATGACCTTGCGGAATGGCGCGAACTTCATGCCAACATCCTCAAGGACTATATCGCAACCGTTAAGTTGCAAAAGGACGTGCAATCCGCGGCATCCGAAACAGAAACGATCAACATCAACGGCATAGGCGACAAGGAGCAGAACATCGACCTCTCTGCCAGTCTGAAGGATGGCGGATGGCTGCAAGCCGGCTACTACTATCAGCTGATCAGCCGCTTTACCGCCGACGCATCGGCCGTCGCGGGAGGAATTCCGCAGACAACACCCGGCGGCGCGATCGGAGCGACGGCTAATCCGAAAGGTCGGGTCGGAGAGTCTATTGCCTCGCAGTATGACGACGCCAATTGGTATCTGTTCGGTTCAGCCCAGGGAGACGCCACAAAATTTCTTGAGAGTTTCGCCGGCACCTACAATGGTGTCGTCGAATGGTGGAACGAGAGCGTCGCCCGAAGCGATGTACGGGCCTTTACCAACGAGCGTGCAGCGTTTGCAGATTCAACGGCCGATATGACATCCTATATGGTGTCTGCCGGCAATCTGTACGAAGCCTTCGACTTTCTAAACCCGGCTGCCAATGACGGCGACCCTATGGTGGGCCTGATCGCCGTCGGTAATCAGCTGGCGTTCTATAGCGGCGTCATCATGATTTCGCTCGCGGTGCTGGCAGCGGTGCCTTTTCTTGGACAGTCCGTGATCGCGTTCGCCGGCTTTCTCGGCTGGGTCTTGAGCGGGATCTCAGTCGCCGGCTACTTCATGGCGTTTGTGCTACCGATGATCCCCACCGTGATTTGGGTCATCGGCGTGACGGCCTTCTTCCTGTTGGTTGTCGAGATGATTTTTGCCGCACCACTGTGGGCGATCGCTCACTTGTCGATGGAAGGCGAAGGTTTGGGCGGTCGGCAGGCCAGACGCGGATACGTCATGTTGCTGGCGCTGACGGCAACACCAGTGCTCATGCTCTTCGGGCTTCTCGTGGGCATGATCATCTTCCGGATTGGTGGAACGCTTCTCAACGGGGGCTTCTATTATGCCATCACTGCAGCGCAGGCTCTGTCTGGTGACAGCTACACCCAAATCACCTGGTTCATCGGCATTTTGGCCATCATGGTGTTCATGCTCTTCGCATATGTCGTCATGCTGGAACGTTCTTTTGCCTTGATCGCCGAATTCCCTGGCAAGGTGTTCCGATTGATCGAACCGGATGCTGTCAGCGATCTCGACACGCATGCAGCCATGCGGGCCAATGTTGCCGCTGGTGGAACAGCTGGCTCGATGGGTAGCCTGACAACTTCGGGAGGCCATTCTCTAAATAGACGCATCGCTGGCAACGCAGCGAAAAATAACGATTAAGGAAGGAGCCGAAATGCCTGACACCAACTCTCCCGTTTCTGTTCGGTTGGATGTCGATACGCGCGGCAAACTAAACGCACTGGCCAATCGTCTGAACAGCACACCACATGCGCTGATACGCCAAGCGGTTGCAGGGTTTATCGAAGACAATCACGGCGGTTTCAGCTTCGATACCAAACTAGAGCAGCGGATAACCGATGATACGCATATCCAGAAACCTTGATGAAGCTGCAGCATCCCATCGACTTGAGGATTTCGCCGAAGCCTCAACACAAATTCTCGAAAGTTCCGGCTTCTGCCCGGCTTCCAGTGGCACGACATGATCCCAGAACAACGCCTCGATCGGGTCCAAAACGCACGGCGCTTACGCTCCAAGGAGACAGCATGCGGCGGCAGAAAACATCATCCAATTTGACCGGCGCTGAAGAAGGCGAACTCAATCGCCGACGAGTCCTGCCCGACAAGCGATAATCGACCAGGCTAGACTGTTCCGGAATTAACGAAAAGACTCTCCCGTTCCTTCGAAATACGCATACCGCCGACGTCATCTCCTGATTGTGTGCGCTTGACTGCGGCGCCAAGAGGGTTCCGCTTCCTTGCCCTTAGGCTCCGCTATCGAGCCCTCTCCAGCGGGTCTGGGTTGTAGTGTTCCGCGCGACGGATTTTTCCTCTCCGGTAGGCAGCACGACGACCTTTGATCCGTCAGGCACACGGCGATAAAGATCCATGACGTCTTGGTTCATCATTCGAATGCAGCCCGAAGACATGGCCTTGCCGATTGACCATGGTTCGTTGGTGCCGTGGATTCGGTACAGCGTATCCTTGCCATCCTCGAACAGATAGAGCGCCCGGGCACCGAGCGGATTCATCGGCCCTCCATCCATTCCATCTGCCCATTTCTGATAGGTTTCGGGATCTCGTCTGATCATGTCCTGCGTGGGTGTCCATGTCGGCCATTCGCGTTTGTAAGCAACGGTGGCCGTACCGGACCAATCCATGCCTGCACGACCAACGCCCACTCCGTAGCGCATGGCCTTGCCGTCATCCATAACGAGATAGAGGAACCGTTTTTCCGGATCGACGACCAGCGTTCCCGGCTGCTCGCCGGTCGGATCATCAACGATCCTGCGCCGGAATTCAGGGTCGAATTGTCTCATATTGACAGCCGGCACAATGAACGGTTCATCGGTGACGGCGTCATAGCGGGCATCGTACACCACTGGCTTCGGCTTTTCGGGTCGAGGCACATCCCTAGTCGATGCGCAGGCTGACAGTCCTGCGGCCACGACCACCAGAAAGAGCCGAAATGCGAGAAATTTCATACGTTGTTATCTCCCTTGGCGCGACGGTATCGGTCTTCCGGCACAGTCTTTTGGAATCCGTCACCGTCGAGCTTGGTCGTCAAAATCGAACCATTTGGATAGTTGCTGCAGGAGGAAAAATCCTGTGCTTCATTTCGATCTCGTTCGGCGATCTTCCGGCGCCACCCGAGAGAGTCTCAGTGGATGGTCTCAGCGAGGAAATCCGCTATCTCAAACGGAGCATTTGCCATCGCGCCCTCGGTAACATCATTGGGCAGCGATAAGCAACCTACCACAAACAGAACGGCGCTTGGGACCATGAAGGGCATCAATAGTTGGCGGTTCACTTCAATTGCAAAATCGATCCCTCCAATGCGACCTCCCTATTATTATTGTCGGCAATTGTTCTTCGACACCGTATTGGCTAAGCAGCAGCGGCACTCGCCCAGCGCACCTGCGTCCGTCTGAACCCAATGCAAGGCGAAGCTCAATCCGGAGTGGTTGCCCAGAATAAGGCAAACGGTCTCTAGAACCGGCAGGCCTCACACTGCGACTGAAGCTCGACAGGTATCCATTGACTAGGTTGAGCAGAGACAAGTCGGCTACCCCAACGTGATACGGTGCTTCATTGCTACCAAATATCTTCCCATCCGAGGGTCTGAATCACCGAGTTTTGACTCTCAGCCACCGCATGTTAGGCTTCCCGAGGAAGGAGATCATGAAACATGACTATACCATCCTGGATAAAGCCCGCAGCTTGGGGCGCGGTATGTGGTGCCGCTGCCATAACGATTTTCACGATGAGTGCCGGTTGGCTGGTGACCAGCGGCGCTGCGGAAGAACAAGCCGCGAATGAGGCTGACCGTGCGGTCATTGCCGCTCTAACGCCGATTTGCGTTGCGCGGTTCAATAAGGTCGCTGAGACGCAGCAAGAGAAATATATAGCCGCCCTTGAGCAAGAGAGCGCCTGGAGCCAAGGTGATTGGATAGAAGAAAAGGGCTGGGCAACGCTTCCCGGTAGCGAAGAACCCAACGACGAAGTCGCTGAAGCATGCGCCGAGCAATTACTTGCCGCAGCAGAAAGTTAAAAAGCTAACCAGTGGGATGTGGGACAATATTATCAAACTCCGACATTCTCAACTAGTTCTTATTTAGATGGTGGCTTTGGTCGGTGATCAAAAGCCGCCATTTTTTGAGAAACAACTATAATGAAGTTGAATTTCCTATCGCTCTTCGCTTCCCTCTATATTGCTGCATCAGTACTGCCTAATGGCGCTCAAGCGCTTGAGGAAAAAGGCCAGGAAACGGGGTTCCCGCTTCCTCGCTTTGTTTCTCTCAAGTCAGAGAAAGCAAACATGCGGGTCGGGCCCGGCCTGCAATATCGGATTAAGTTGGTCTACACTGAGCCCGGCTTTCCATTGGAGGTGCTGGCTGAATACGGGAACTGGAGACAGGTCAGAGATTATTCTGCCGACGTCGGCTGGATGCATGAGGTACTGTTATCCGGAAAGCGGACAGCAGTGGTTGCGCCGTGGAAGAAGGGGTATACGGCTCTGCGCGAGCGTCCGTCCTTTGACGGAGACGTAAGGGCGAAGCTGGAGAGCAAAGTTTTGGTCAACGTCAATTCATGTAACACGGCCTGGTGCAACGTTTCGGCAGGCGATCCTTCCGTGGAAGGTTATGTCAATCAGCTTGCTTTGTGGGGCGTATACCCTGGCGAGGCTATCAATTGAATCAAGCTGCACGAAATTTGCATTGGCTCAAGTCATCGGCAACCTTCTGATCGCCTTAACAATCTTTCATCAACTTTCAATCTCCTCGTAATGCGGCAGCTTTTATCCTGTGGCAAAAGAGCCACCGGCCATAAGCGGATAGGAGAACTTGATTGATGAACGAAGCCAATAACTCGACACGACTCAAAACCATTCTCAAAGGCTCAGCGGCAGCAGGACTTGTAGCTGCGGTCGTCTATGGAGGTATCACTGGCTCCGCGATCAACGCTTTTGCTGATCCGGTTCAAATTGAAGCCCCGGCAGAGAACCCTGGCTTCGCCGATGTCGTCAGCGCGGTGTCGCCAGCAGTGGTGTCGGTTCGGGTCAGAGGCGAAGTCAAACAGGTTTCAGACAATCTACCTGGCTACGGTTTTGGGAATGGTCTCGACAGACTGCCCGAGAATCATCCTCTACGGCGTTTCTTCGACCAATTTGGTGGACCAGGCTTTGCCACCCCCTATCAAGGGAAAGGCGAAGCTCCGCGAGAAGTTCACCCAATCTCACAAGGCTCGGGCTTCTTCATCTCTGACGACGGTTATGTCGTCACAAACAACCATGTCGTAGATAACGGATCTGAGTTTAGTATTCTTCTTGATGACGGGACCGAACTCGATGCGAAGCTTGTCGGCAAAGACAGCCGAACGGATTTGGCGGTACTCAAGGTCGACGACAAGCGGAATTTTACGTATGTCGATTTTGCCGAAGACGAGGACGTGCGCGTGGGCGACTGGGTGGTCGCGGTTGGCAATCCCTTTGGACTTGGCGGTTCCGTGACCGCCGGTATCGTATCAGCACTTGGTCGCGATATCGGAACCGGCCCTTATGACGATTACATCCAGATCGACGCCGCAGTGAATCGTGGTAACTCCGGCGGTCCGGCATTCAATTTGAATGGAGAAGTCGTGGGCATCAACACTGCGATCTTCTCACCCTCTGGTGGCAATGTCGGAATCGCTTTCGCAATTCCAGCGTACGTGGCGCAGGACGTTGTGCAGGACCTCATCGATGACGGCAAGGTCGAGCGCGGCTGGCTTGGCGTGCAGATCCAGCCGGTGGACGCCGAGATTGCAGAATCGCTTGGCCTTCAGGCGGACCGAGGCGCGCTTGTTGTCGAACCCATGCAAGGCTCTCCAGCGGCCAGAGCTGGTATCGAGACAGGAGATGTCATTGTAGCCTTGAATGATGAGCCGATCGAGGACGCCAGCGATCTCTCAGTCAAGATCGCGTCCGCCGGCCCTTCAAGCAAGGTCCAGCTCTCGGTATGGAGAGACGGAGAAACGAAATCGATCGATCTAACGCTTGGGAATCTGGCGAAAGCTGATGTCAATACAGCCGAAAGCCAGGACACGATAGCGCCGAGCACATTTCAGGCGCTGCCAAGTGTTGGACTGACGGTTGCCCCTGCCCAGGAAGGCAATGGCCTGGTGATCGCCAAAGTCGATCCAGAATCCGATGCTGCGTTGCAGGGCATCTTCGAAGGCGAACGCATCGCCTCAATCAATAACCGGAAGGTAAGCGACATTGATGATGCCAAGGCCATCTTGAACGACGTTCAAAAGTCTAACAGAGAGCACGCCCTCTTCCAGATTGAAGGGGAGCGAGGCAGCCGTTTTGTGGCCTTGCCGGTTCAGCAGAGCTAATCATCTCCAAGCGCGATCTCTGCTGTACCTTTTGCCGTTGAGGGCAGTCATGCATGAGGTGTCCACCAAAGATAGGTGGACACCATGTCACGGAAGAAGGTCAGAAGCTGAATGTGAGGTGAGAGGAAAGCGCCTAGAGGACCATGTTTGACATGAAGTTCCACGGCGGCACGAGAGCCTCGATATCGCGCGCAGCAATCGCTTGCTCATTCGAATCAGTGTCTGCTAGGCGACTAGATCGGATTCTGCAGATGGCCGTGTAAATCCTCGATCGAGCCGTTCTCCTGTAATGCGGTGGCGGGTTTGCGCGTCAGCGTCATATAATAATGGGCACAGACTTCCTCGTAACAATAGGAGAGATCGGCCTTTTGCTTTCGCATAGAGGTTTCAGAGGGCGGACGACAGCCTGTTGCTGCGGTGACGGAACGACAAAAGCTCGTCTTCAGTTCAGGGCAACGCTGTTTTTTTGAATGGCGACGTAACCGACGGCGGGTGTTGCCTCGTGGAACGGAACAGCCTCGGAATGAAAGAGGCGCGTCATCGAGATGAAGGCCACTCAATGCAGCGGTGCGAGTGGAGGGTTCGGGGAGGCTCCGAGCGGCCGCCGCGTGCCAAAGCGGAGACCGTTCATCCCTTGGAACAATCACCGCATTCGTCAGTTCGAAGCTCAGGAGCCGCTCGCCGGCCACTCGCAGGTCGGCGACAAACGCAGTCTCGATGAAGTGCGAGGAAAAGATGATAGTGAACGAGAGCACCCACCACCGCCTCAAAGATCCGGCGTACTGGTACTGCGTCAGTCTTAAGATCTTGATGACTTTGCTCGGGATCGTGTTGGGCATCGGCGGCCTCTGGCTCATCGCGCTGGGTGAGACCTGGTTCGATCTGCTTGGCGGGCTTGGTCTTGTGATCTCCGGCACGGGGATGGCCAATACGTCCAGCGCCGGCATGTGGGCCTATCTTCTTTCTTATCTGTTTACCCTCGGCTGGACGTTTTGGGGGGTCGAAACGGACTGGTCCTCGCTGGCGCCAAGGTTGGTTGCAACGATCGCGCTACAGGCTTCGGTCTTTATTTGTATTTCGTTGTCAAGATCACCCCGTGATGCACATGGTCATGGTCGAGCCGCCGCCATGGCGGCTTTCTTGGTCGTGGCGGCTGGCGGCTTTCTGCTCACGGCGTCTGAATCTCTCAGGGTGGTGGTCGGAGAGATATCTCGTTACATTGATATCCTGCCTACGTGAGGAGCGTCCAACTGGAAATCCTGACACCTGATCGATCGGACCGTTTCACTTCACGATTTTGTGCCAAGCTATGGAATAGGAGGTGCCAAGACCGGATCCCTCTGGCAAGGGTTGTAATCCCGCCTCCAATGCCCAATTGGATGCTTGAACCTGAACTCGAGAGCAGGAGAAAACGCATGCAGTGTCCGCTGGACGGTCAAACCCTCGTCATTGCCGAACGTAGCGGTATAGAGATTGATTACTGCCCCAAATGCCGCGGAGTTTGGCTGGACCGTGGCGAACTGGACAAGATTATCGAACGATCGGGCCAAGCTGCGATGAAACCCCAGCGGGGGCGCGACAGTCGCGAGGCGCCTTCATTTGGGCGCGACCACGATGACGACCGAGCCAGTGACGGATCGAGGTCTTACAAAAAAAAGAAAAAGGAATCGTTCCTCAGTGATTTGTTCGATTTTTGACGTTGTGAAGACAATCGCTTGGGTTTGTCTGGCCGTTTCGCACGTGCCTGTTGACGTCTAAGATGTTTACAGAACCAGAATAAGTTTTGAAAGACGAGGACTCGAATGCTCCCTGATCTTGTGCTCGTTGTGGCAGGTCTCTTTCTTCTTTTCATCGGTGGTGAGGGCTTGGTGCGAGGCTCGGTAGCCATCGCCGAACGACTGGGTATATCCAAACTTTTGATTGGACTGGTCATTGTCGGGTTCGGGACATCCACGCCTGAACTGCTTGTATCGGTAAACGCTGCCCTTGATGGCGCGCCGGAAATAGCGCTCGGAAATGTGGTGGGTTCGAACATCGCCAACGTGCTGCTGATCGTAGGCATAGCGGCCGTGATCGCTCCCATAGCGAACTGGGAGCGAACAGCCGTTCGCGAGGCGGTGATTGCGTCCCTCGTAACGCTTGCCGCATTTGCGCTGGTCCAGGGCGCGGTCATCACCCGTCTGGAAGGCGGCGCAATGCTGGTTGTACTCGCTGGCTACCTTGGCGCAAGCTACTGGTTGGAACGGCGGGATCGCAAGGCAAAGGCCTTCCAGCATCAGACCGACGAATTGAAAGATATCCCCCTGACACGACCTTGGCTGGCACCGGTCTTGGCAATCGGTGGAATAGCTGCGCTGGTATTCGGAGCTGACTTGTTGGTCGAAGGAGCTGTCAACATTGCTCGTGATTTCGGTGTGCCGGATGCGGTCATCGGGCTGTCACTCGTCGCCATCGGAACCTCCCTGCCGGAACTCGCCACGGCCGTCGTCGCCGCTGTCCGACGTCATTCCGATGTGGTTCTGGGCAATGTGATAGGTTCGAACATTTTCAACATCCTCGCAATCCTTGGCGTAACAGTACTGATACATCCAATCGAGGTTGCAGCGCGGTTTCGCCAGATCGACGCGCCGGTGATGCTTGGAGCCGCGTTGTTGCTGCTGACGCTGCTGTTTGCGGCCAAATCCATCGGGCGGATATGGGGTGTGCTCATGCTGGCTCTCTATGCGGCCTACATGATATTCCTGTTCTCCAACGGCCTATCGGCTTAAGCATGAAGATTGGAATTGTTTTTGGGACTGAAATGATCGGACTTGAGACGGTAAAGGTTCCGATTGCCCGTGTTATGTCCGAGGCAACCCGCAGAAGCTCTTGAGCATGTCTATTCTTGTCACATCACCCATCGGGCCTATCCTTTTCCTTGATGGTGTGCGGGAGGGGCGATTAAGCCTTTCGGCCCTTTTCATTGCCGCACGGGGTTATGTGCCGCCACCGATCATTCTCGGAGATGCCGAGGTCCATGCAATGGCTTTGGCGGAGTATGATCATGCGATCGCTTGGAGGGCGCGGTTCTCACTACCGGCCGATCGGACCTCCGCCTACGCCTGGGATGGCGTGAGCTATGAGGTCGCCGGCGATCTCACGGGTGATATTCGTCTGGCTTATGTCTCGTGCAATGGCGAAGAAATAGCCGACATGGAACGTGAGGGCTCAGAGCGCAACGCCATGTGGGCGCGCCTGCGCGAAAGCTATCAGGCCAAGCCCTTCGCGCTCATGCTTCACGGCGGTGATCAGGTCTATGCCGACGAGATCACGCTCGGTCACAGGTTGAGCCATGATTGGCCCGACCGCAAACCGGACGATCCGTCACCTCCGGAGTTGGCCGATTTGCGACACCATCTCCGCGAGGGTTTCTTCGCTCGATATGCCGCGATTTATTCAACACCTGAGCTTGCGTGGCTGGCCGCTCGAGCACCCTCGCTCATGCAGTGGGACGATCACGACATCTGCGACGGGTGGGGATCGTTGCATCACTCCCTGACAGAATCTCAGGTGGGCCAGACGGTTTTTTCAGTCGCGCGGGAGAGCTTTCTGATCTTCCAGCAAGCGGCCAGGGAGGGTGACCTGCCGTTCCGGTTCGCGGACCGCTCGGGGCGACATCTCGGTTGGGGCATTTCCGCGCCCGGACTGCGCATTCTCGCTCCGGATCTGCGTTCGGAGCGGACGCGAGACCAGATCATGGGGACTGGTGGTTGGGCAATGATGACGGCAGAAGCTTTGCGCAAGATGGAAGGGCACACGTTGCTGATGTCGAGCGTCCCATTGCTCGGGCCGAGGCTGTCACTGCTTGAGGCTCTGATGGCCGTCATTCCGCGGATGCAGAAATACGAGGACGACTTGCGAGACCAGTGGCAAAGCCGTGCGCATCGCGAGGAATGGCAGCGGATGCTAAAGCTCGTGATCCAGATAGGTCAACGTGACGGCCATCAACTGACCGCGATCTCAGGAGAAATTCACCTTGCCGCCCGTGCCGTTATGGACTTAGGACACGGCCTTCATCTCAATCAGCTTGTCGCGTCAGGCATTGCACATCGTGCGCCGCCCAAGGCTTGGGCTCGCTTCCTTGGCGCTCTCGCATCGCTCGGCGAGCAACCGCTTCCTGAGCATCCTATCCGAATCAATACGGTGCCTGGTCAAAGCGAGCGCTACACAGCCGAACGCAACTATTTGCTCCTTGAGCGATCATCCGGGACCTGGTCAGCGCGCTGGGACCTGGAAACGAGTGGTATGACTAAGTCGCTTGCACTCTACTGACTCTAAATCATGGTGTATTTGGTTTTCATGTCGATGTCGCGCAAGTATCTGCGGGTCGGTCATGCTCTGGCGGAGCGGCAGGCCTTTGGTCGGAAAGACATCCACCCGCAGGCGAAGGCGGATGCTTACCCTAAATGATAAAGTATCGATGCACGACGTAAGCCAGCTTCCAAAGCGACAGGATCGCCGCCGAGGCGAGAGCGATCAAAGCCAGCATTAACCAGTCGTGGGCAACGATGGCATTCTCGACAACATTCAAAAGCTTCAGGAACAACAGGCCGAAGGACAGAAACATGCTCGCGATCACAGCGATAGCCGGCACGCAAAGAAGAAAGACGATCGGCCAGTTGACCACTATGCGAACGATCCGCTCCCCGAAGCTTGCCTCGTAGCTTTTTTTGTCCCTGACGGGTCGAAGGTATTTAGGGACCAGCATTTTTTCTCCTTCATGATCAGCGGCCGTCAGTGGCGCGGCAGCAATCGCCTGACGTCGTCATACGAAACTTTGCCCTCATCAACCTTCTGTTGGGCCGCATCATGCATGGAGCGGGCAAGAACACGGTCGGCCGACTCAAGCATCAGGCGGCTCACGACCTTCGGCCAATCCCCGATAGGCGCGGAAACAAACTGATCGCGCACATAGTCATCAAACAACAGATACTCGCGCAGCGGCACGCGGCCGCGATGGTCGCTTGTGCGGACCAGGTGCTGAACGACGAAGAGCTGGAGCGACGTGATCAGGTCGAACGCGCGTGCATCGCGTTCTTCGGCCGGGAAGTTCACGACCATGCGCCGCAAGCCTTCCGCGACCGATCCGGCATGCGTGGTGGTGTAAACCAAGTGGCCGGTCAGACTGGCTTCCAGGCAACCCTCGAGGGAGGCTTTGTCGCGGGCCTCTCCCAGCGAAATAATATCAGGCGCACAGCGCAGTGCCGCCCACACTCCGTCGCCGAACGACGGCAGGTTGCGCCCTTCGCCGATCTCCGACTGCTCAATGGAAGACGCGCAGTCGCTATGATCTGTCAGCACGTCGGAATAGGTGAACTCGATAGGCGCCTGCAGATCGACGATCGCTTTCGGATCGGCCGTGTTCTCAAGATGAAAGCGCGTGATCCCGGCAAGCGTCGTGGACTTTCCCTGGCCGGTCGCCCCGGCGACCACGACAATGCCATTCTGAGGCGACATGTACGGGCGCACTTCAGTGTCGAGACCGACATCATCGATCGTCGGCGTCTTTGTCGGCAGCGGCCGCATCGTCATGGAAATGCCGTCGCCGGCACCTTTCATCACGCCCTTGGCGTTCACGCGGAAACGCTGACGTCGGTGGCGATCGATCGGCACCTCGAACGAGAAGTCCAGCGGCCGCCCTTGACGCAGAATGCTGAAGGCATCTTCCGACCGCCACATATGGCTCAGGATACTCAGGACCTCGGAGGCGTTCAGGGGCCTTGCCGTCGCAAAATGCTGGGTGCCGTGCATCTTGATCCGGATACGACTGTCGGTCTGTATCCGGATGTCCGACGCCCCTTTGATGGAGGCCCCGACCAGCAACTGTTGAAACGGGTCCATGTCGCCGTCAAAACGCAACGGCTCATGGTTCAGGACGCGAGCATAGGGCTCCTTCGGATCATAGGCGTCTTCCATCAAATTCGAGAGATCAACCGCCGGCATTACTTGGCCACCTGAAAACGTCTCTGGATTGGCTTCCATCGGGCAGGGTTCTTGACGAACCGGGCGGCATCGTCGATCTCGACACGGCGCTCCCCGATATAGAGCTCGTCGACATCACCGGCCGCGCGCGTCTCGCTCGACTTCAGCACGAGGTTGGTAATAAGGCCGGCTTCCACCGCCTTGCGATACTCGACCATGCCGAGATAGTCGCGCCGCAACAGGTTCATGTTTTCCTGCAAAGCAGCGTCGGCCTGCTGCTCGCCCTGTGACCAGCCTTCATCGAGATACTGCGACCAGACTTTGGTTTCATCGTCATCCTGGGGCAATAGGCGATCGTCAGGCTCACGCGGCGTATCGAGCGGGAGCACAAGATAGTCGCGCCAGGTCGGCAGAATGGCGACCAGTCGGCCTGGCTCCTCGATGCGGTAGTATTCGTCGGCGGCAACGCTCTTGCGGCCATTGTCAGTGACGTTGATCGCCGCCGTGGCGCGGGTGATCACCGGCGGCAACACGTAGCCTGTTTCCCGCGGCGCCTTGAATGCGACCCGGTTGAAATTGAAGGTTTCAGAGAGTTTGATCGATTCACGCTCCAGATCATTCATGATCTCCCAGCTGCGCCGCTCAAATCCTGCTTGTGCCCCATAGGCAAGGGCTGCGTCCCGAAGGACCGAATAGCGCTGCTCCTCAACCTCGGTCCCACCAAGCTTTCCGCGTTTGGCCCGGGAAGCAAACTGCTTGTAGGACAAGGGCGCATATCGCGGACTGGTAAGGTCGTCAGGGCCGCCGAGCTGCGGGATGGGCGGCGGTTCCGGGGTTTCGTCCTTCATTGTTGCGCATGAAGACAAAAACGCGGCCATAAGAATGCCTGTCAGCGTCATGGCACGAAGGCGACGGTGAGAAAGGGTCTGGCTCACGGCTTGAGGTCCTCCTGATGCGGGATCGGGCTTTGCTCAGGGCGAGCGTAATAGATTGTCATGTGTCTGGCGCCTTGATCGATCACGAGGCGCGCACGTCCCTTCGCCTGCCCATAGGCTTCCCGAAGCAATCCCAAGGCCGTCAGATTGTAGAAATTGGTCGAGATCAAAATCGGAGCGCCGGACTTTTCCCCGGACGCCGACACGCTGTAGTCCACTTCGCTGGCAACCCGCGTTGTCAGCTCATCCAACGTTCCCTGCCATTCGGCATCAACGATCTTCATAATCGGGTCTTGGGCAATCCCCGGATTGCGCACCTCAACCGTATTCGTAGCACGCGCTTCCAGGACATTTTGATAGAGCGCTGCATCGTTCAACTCGCTTCGAACGAGATGGACTTGATTGTCGATGTAATTGATCGTAGGGGAATCCGACGGAACGTCTCTTGTGCTGGTACAGCCAGCGAGCACAGCCAGTGCCAGGCTGATCGCGATGCGCATAGGGAAACCTCTTGCGGTGCGGAAATTGCAGCGTATTACATCTGCAATTCACCACAATGGCCGCCTTGATGCAACATCCAAGAGAACAAAAGGGCGTTCAGTCACCATTCTTGCCGATTTTGGAGCGCTTATCTCCCGATAGAATGATACTGCGACTTCTCGTGCTCGAGACGAGTTTCGCGCCGCTGTGTCCGATCGATCTCGACACACCTGTCATAGGCAGCGCAGATCTGGCGGGCATCACGATGAACCCTCGATCTTGCTTCTGGAGAAAGCTCCGGCATTGCCCGTGCAATCAGTTCCTGCGCCGGCGCGCCGCTGCTATCGCCAAAACGCGCCCTGATATCATGAGCGACACCCCGCAGCTGGCCGATGGCTTCCCTGTCTTCGATCGCCGCCCTTTCAAGAGCGCGACGTTCGTCAGAGCGTTCCGGAAGACTGGACGCTTTCGACAGAGAGGCCAGCACATCTTTGGCGGCCGGCGACAGTCCGTCGATTGGCGCGGCCATCTGGCTACGCAGCTTTCTCTCCGACTTTTCGGCACCCTCAATGCTCACCTTTAATGATCCGGCAAAATTATCAGCACTACTGATCGCCGGCATCACTGCCGCAAGTGCCGCTTTCCGCTCCTCATCAGGGCGCCCCAGGAAGTTTGTTTTGCCGTTCAAATCGCCTAGCGATGCCGGGCTCTGGTCCATCGTTTTCAATACCTGAATGACATCGGAGCCATCCGTCACCGCCGCCACCAGCTTGTCGAGGATCGCGGCCGGATCGCGCCAGACCTTGCCCATGTTCTGAAGCGCAGACCGGTGCAGCGACTTGGTAACCGCCGCGTAATTGGCCGGATCACGGGCAACGGCTTCGACCGAAACGGGCCATTGCGTCACGGACGGAACAAGCGGAACATCGGGAAGGCGATAACGTGCCCGCTCCTTTTCATAATCGGCCTCAAGGCCAGCATCGCGCCGCTCCGTGACCATGACCGACGCAACATCAACGCGGCTCTTGTCGTCGGCGGCCAGCTGACCGACATGCACGAGCTGCCAGTTTCTCTTGATGAAGGTCTGCGCCGATGGCGGAAGATGCGCGACAAGCGACTGAAGCTTGTCGTCATCCGGATCGCGACCAAGAGATCGAACTTCCACCGGGGAAACGAGCGCTGCGATCTGGTCATTGAACATCACCAGATCGGTCGCTGATGACATCTGCGTCAGCTCGGTTTCGGCAGCGCGGAACCAGCGCCCCCGTTTGCCGCTGTAGCCGTTCGTGTTGCGGTCCACTTCCGAAAGCCGCGAAAGCGCCTGGCTGACCGCTGGCGTCAGTTCAGGAAGCCTGATCTCTTTTTCAGCTTCAACAGGCCGCGCGCCGTCGGCAGGCGGGACATTCGGCGAGACGTCAACCGCTTGCGGACGCGCAAGCGAAAGCCGTTCGGAAATTGCTCTGAACCGTTCCGCAATAGCCGCGAACCGCGAACGCATGGCATCGAGCGATCGACGCCAAAGATCGCGCAGTTCGCCAATGTCCGGAAGGTCGCGCCGACGCACAAACGCGTCACGTTCGAGCTGATAGTCGGGCGTATGCGCATAGGCCAGCGTTGAATCCTTGAGCCGGTCGCGCGACAGCGTGTTCAGCAAATCCTTGATTTCAGGAAAGTCATTCCGGCCGGCATAAAGTGTGACCGCCTCGCGATGACGCGAAAGCGCGACATAGGAAAGCTGGGCATCCATCATCTGTGTGGCAAGCACATGCACCCGATCGACGGTCGCCCCTTGCGACTTATGGATCGTCGTCGCGTAGCCATAATCAACGTTGTTGTAATGCTCATGGTTGACCGCAACGATCCTGCCGTTGTCGAGCCTAACGTCAAGAATGCCGTCATTCGCCTTTTCCACGGTTGCCAGCATTCCGTTCTTGACGCCAAGGTCACGATTGTTTTCCAGGAACAACAGCCGATCGCCAACGGCGAAAGCGCGCGGGCCACGAACCGCGTCAAACGTCACTTCATTTTGAAGCCCCCCGTGGGCTTTGATGGTCAGGCGTGCCCGCTCATTCAGACTGAACACCGCGGCCTTGGTGTGCGCCAGCATCAGCGTATCGGCGCCGGCGCGCCAATCAGCTCCCCACGCACCAACCAACTCAGACATGGCATCGTCACGATGGCCCTTAAGACGAATGTGCCCGTTGTCTGCATAAGTTTGAAGCGCCGCGCGGCTCTCACCGCGCCCGAATGCGAGAGAAGCGTCCCGCATCCATGTTTCCCTTTGCCGGCGCACCTCCGTCAACTCGACAAACCCGGTATTATCCGCAATGGCGCGAAACGCAGCGCCAGCCTGAATAGGCTGAAGCTGCCGCGCGTCCCCGACAAGAATAAGCTTGGCCTGCGCCGCGTTAACCGCATCAACCAACATCACCATGTCGCTCGAAGAGACCATTCCTGCCTCATCCAGAACGAACACGTCGCCTTTCTGAAGTCGGCGCTTGTCGTGTTCCCACGACAAGCGCCAGGACGCCAGCGTCCGGCTCTCGATACCAGCCGATTCAAACAGGCCCTCGGCTGCCTTTCCGGCAAGCGCTCCGCCAACCACACGACGCCCCTGCCCTTCGTAAACCTCCCGCACGACGTCCATGACCGTGGATTTACCCGCTCCCGCATAGCCGACCACCGTCGATACGCCGCGATCGGACGTGACGGCGTGAACGACCATCGCCTGTTCGCCGGAAAGGGAAAACCCGTGCGACTTCGAGAAGTCCGCGATCGCCTTTTCAACCTGACGCGGCGGGGCACCGAAAGACTGATCCGTCGCGCGCTGACGGACGCCATCGATCATCTGCGCTTCCATCTGCAGGACTTCTCGCGTGGTCATCTTCTCCCGTTCAAGAAGTTTGTTCGTGAACGGGTCGCGGATTTCCTGGGAAAGCGTCACAAGGTTTTCGAGCGCACCGACCCGGAGGAAAAGCCCGGAAAATTCTTCAGACGTTGACGCATACCGGTGGATGAACTTTGCAACATCACGTTCATCGAAAACGGACTTTTCCGCAGTGATCATTTTCAGAACAAGCGCAGGATCTTCCGCCAGCCTGCGGAAATTCTCACGCATGACCTGCTGGTGCTGCTGGACCATCTCGGTCTGAATGCCGCGCGCCTCCATGTCGTCGACGGCGGGGCCGCGATGCGTCGTCGGCTCCAGCGGAATTTTCCGATCTTCGAAGCTGCGATGATCAACTGTCGTGTCATATCCATGCTGGACCAAATGACGATTGACCACCTGCGACCAGGCAGCGCGGATCTCGGGCAGGCGGTCCTTCCAACCCGCGAAGTGCTGATAGACGATTTCCCCCTTTTGGCCCTCCACCTTTGGCGGCCTTCGGACCGGTTCACCGTCACCATCAAGAACCGGAACCCGCTTTGAGCCAAAGCCTGTCTCGGTCAGCGGTCGCAACGCCACCATGATGTGAACATGCGGATTCCCTGTAGCATCGTGATAGTTCCAATCTGCGACCTGCCCACGCGCCGCAAACTGATTGCGCACAAAGTCACGAACCAGAGCCTTGTTCTGCTCTACGGACAACTCAACGGGCAGTGCGACGACAAACTCATGCGCGAGCTGGGCGTCATCGCGCTTTTCACTGGCTTCCACACGGTTCCAGAAACGCTCGGCAAACTCATGTGGCGAATATCGATCATGCCAGGCATTTATCCACCGCGGGGCAGCTTCGGGCAACACGACTTCACTGTGGATACAACCCTTCTTTCGACTGTAGTCGGCAATCTCTCCGGAGCGCGCGACGTTCATATGTGTCGCGTGGCGGTATGCAGCGGCAGCGACCGCACTCTGCCCTTTGCCACGGGATATCTGATGAGCGCGCAAATGATAGATCGCCATGAAACGGACCTACCATCTTACATTGTTGAAAACAATGTATAAGTGCGCATTTAACAAAACGATCGTTTTGTTCGCATGACGGAGTGCGGCATCGGCTCCGCCGATTCATCTTATACAGTATGGGCTCTTTTTCACGCATCATCGGTGTTTACAAACACAGAACATCTCTGCAATCTTCTCATCGTTTGATGCCGAAAAGGAGAAAGCACATGGCACGCGCAAAATCCCCTTCCGCGATCCGTGACCAGATCAGAACTCTGCAAAAGCAGTTGCGCGAAGCTGAAGAAAAGGAAGCAATCAGGATTGGACAAATCGCCATGAAAGCTGGCGTCGAAACCCTTGATCTTTCGGAGAATGAACTTGAGGCGGCATTTGCCGAGATGGTTCATTCCTTTCGTTCCGTGCGGGAGAATGAGCAGCGACCTTCTGACCTTGCGCAGAACGCTTAGCAACCTGCAAAGCGAGTTTAGAAAAATGCGCAAGCGCGAACGAAGCGAAGACACCCGTCACAAGATCGAGCTTGGTGGATTGGTCATCAAAGCAAGCCTCGGAGATGAGGACCGCGCCTACATTCTTGGCGTTCTGCTGACAGGAAATCGGAGAAAGGGCGACGCTCGACTTCGCGAACAAATGATCAAGCTAGGTCGCGAGGCGTTACGCCAATGATCACCAAACCCAGACGTTCCGAATTTGCTATTCTGCTCTATGCCGGTCTCTTCCTTGTGGGCATCTCGGCACTTGTCTGGGTTTGTTTTTTTGCGCTTCGTTCATGGAACGCCCCGAACGGATCGGCCTACCGCCTATCAGTTTCGCAGGCGATCGACTGCCTCACATTCTGGTCCTCCGATCTTTGCCGAAGTCACTTCATTCAGGCACTCGGCTACGTCCCGGCCGATCTGGCTAAACTGCAATGGTTGTTGGCTGCCATGCTTGTGGCAGGAAACCTTGCCATTGCGATCGGCGGCTATATTGCCTTCCTCATGCCACCGGATAAATGGATCAAGTCCGGCCGGACCGTCGCAGGCATGCCCGAACTGCTACGAGCCGCAAAAGCCGAAAAGATCGACAAGAGGGACGGCCTTCATTGGTTCAATGGATGGCGGCTGGCGCTCGAACGCGAGGTGCGACACTTCATCATCTTTGGCTCCATTGGCGGCGGCAAGACACAGACCATGATCGGGCTGATCGTCTCTGCAATCGCGCGACATGACAAGGTTCTCGTCTTCGATATCAAGGGAGACTTTACCGAGAAGCTGCCTCCAACGGACAAGGGAGATGGTTCCAGGGTGCAGCCAATCATCATCGCTCCACAGGATCGGCGTTCCCATGTTTGGGATATCGCCAAGGATCTGCGCATTGCAGAGGATGCCGTTGAGCTGGCCACGCGACTGATCCCTGAATCAAGAGATCGGTTCTTTTCCAACTCGGCCCGTGCCGTGCTGGCCGCGTGCACCATACGCCTTATGCATGAGAACCCCGGAAGGTGGACGTGGGCCGATCTGGTAGCAGAGACGCGCCGTGACCACCTTGAACTTCTTGAGGTCGCGCATCGCTATCACCCCGACGCGGTTCGCTTTCTGGATGCTGACTATCGACAAGTCGCCTCGACGCTTTCGACGCTCACCGCTGATACGAACACGCTGCGTCTGCTGGCAACGGCGTGGGCGAATTATGAAGGTCTGGAACGTTTTTCGTTGCGCGACTGGCTGCTCTACAAAACAGATCGGCGCACCGTCATCCTGCAGAAGTCTGGCCGGTTTTCTGACCAATCTGACGGCTGGATCAGCGCGTTTCTTACCATTGCCTCCGGCATCGTGTCCGATCCGGAACTTGGCGATGCCAAGCTCCGTCGCATCTGGTTTTTCGTGGATGAGTTTGCCCAACTGCCGAAGATCAGCCGGTTTTCCGCGCTACTGGATATCGGACGATCGAAGGGGGTTTGCGTGTGTCTCGGCGTGCAGGATATTGCACAGATCCGTGACACCTATGGGCGCGAACGCGCCGACGCGTGGATGTCGATCGTCGGAACAAAGATCATCGCCAAAGTGAATTCGGGACCGACCGCGCAGCGACTTGAAAGCGATGTCGGTCAGGCCACCGTGGTCTATAACCGTCGTGAGCCACGTGGAAACGGGCTGGAATGGGTGCGCGACGAGCGGCGCGAGAACACGATTGAGCGTTCCGAATTCGAGACGCAGCTCGGGCCTCGCAAGAACGGTATCGATGTCCTCGTCACCGGCGTTGGCGAGGACGTCTACAAGGTGCGCGTTCCCTATACCACCCTCCCGCATGCGCGCGATGCCCAAGCGCCAGCGCAATGGACCCTCGACCTTATCACCGCCAGCCGACTTGAAGGTTTCACGACTGACGACGATACTGAGACCGGTCAGACGGACAGTGACGCAAACTATCCGAAAGAGGCCATTGACGTTCTCAAGGGAATGGATCCGGTCGACACGCCCAGGAACACAGCGATGATAGAAGGCGACACGCACGACCTGTTCGACGGGCAACTGCCGGGGATCTGAAGATGCTGGGACAGCTTGATCTTTTCCCGACTGAAGTGCTCCTGCGCCGCATCGAGCCGGCCACGAATAAGTGGCGGTTCTATCATCTCAGCATTGAGGGCGGCCTGTTCGGAGACTGGTGCCTTGTGCGCCGCTGGGGCCGGATCGGGACCAGCGGTCAGCTGAAGCTCGATTGGTTCACCTCGGCCGGACAGGCCCATGACGCACTCGCCATTCTGGAGCAAAGCAAGCGCAAGCGTGGCTACCGCGACTGACCAGTGGTTCACGCACGGTGGTCACGCCATCAACAGGCATCAAACGGCCTTCCGCGCTGCAGGTCGGCCGAACTACACTTAGGAAGCGGCTCGATGTTCTGAAGCGCTCGAAGCTGCCCCTGCAGACGGTGCTGCAACAACCTGAATTTTAAGATCGAGCGCTTTGGCCACTTTCATCAAGGTTGCCATTGTCGGATTTCCGTTGCCGGACAGCGCGCGTGAAAGACCTTCCCGAGAAAGCCCGGTGTCACGCGCCAGCTGGCTCATATTGCGCGACCGCGCAATGGTTCCAAGAACGACAGCGATATATTCAGGATCGTCTCCGCCTTCTTCCATCGCGGCATCCAGGAAGGCCGCAATGTCTTCGTTGGTTTTCAGGTAATCGGCCGCATCGAAACGGCTAAAAACTTCCTTTGCCATAGTTTCAATCCTTCCATTCGTCGGCCAGCATTTTTGCGGCCTTGATGTCCTTTTTCTGCGTCGACTTGTCGCCACCGCAAAGCAAAACGATAATCAACTCGCCGCGCCTCATATAGTAAACTCGATATCCCTTGCCGTAGTGAATTCGGAGCTCGGAAATCCCCGACCCCACGGGCTCCACATCACCGGGATTGCCCATTGAAAGTCGCACGAGGCGGGCGGCGACCTTTGCGGCCACAGTTCGATCCTTCAGGCTCGAAAGCCAGTGATCAAATGTTGCCGTTTTGATTAACTCGACCATATGCCTACTATAGGTCACACTGGACTAAATTGCAAACTATAAGTCACAGCCTGCTCATGTCACCTGTTCATGCAGCAATGCTCGATTTGTCGGTTCAATGGTATTCCTGGCTTCGAGCTTTCTTTTTTGAACTGGCGCACGGAATAGCGGCTTCAGCGCTCAAAATATTCGGCTTTTCGGGTGTCGGCTAGAGAACAGGAAGGCTGAAAGCCTTCCTGAAACTGACCTCATTCCAGGTCAGCGTTCCAGGCTGCCATGTCCTGCTCAAACTGCAGCTCCTCTGCCACTGCCTGCGCCTCCAGCTTTTCAAGTTCTGCTTCAGCATCCCGCCGTTCGACTTTCGAGAAGTCGCAGTTCATCAGCTCGGCGCGAAGTTCGTTGATCTGATCGATAGTCGTCATGTTTCCGTCTCCTTTTGTTGACGGAAACCGGCCACGGGTGATCGCAGGCCGGCGTCAATGATCGCGAAGCGACCGGCAAGGCTGGTGAATGGGGGTGCCGATTTAGTTGCTGCCCGCAGGACTGCGGCAAAATTGATGGTGTGGACGGCCCTCCGAAACCGCAGCGCGAGATGATACGATCACCGCGCTCCAGCAATTCAAAGGAACCGCACCATGTCTTTAGAGAATATCGCTGTCGTTGGTCTTGATCTGGCCAAGAACGTTTTTCAGATACATGCCGTTGATGACACTGGGTGTGTCGTTGCTCGCCGCCAACTCCGCCGAAATCAGTTGCTGCAATTCTTTGAACAGATCCCGCGTTGCCTAGTCGGTATGGAAGCCTGCTCGACTTCTCATTTCTGGGCGCGAGAACTCGGCAAGTTGGGCTTCGAGGTCAAGCTGATGCCGCCAGTATATGTGAAGCCCTATGTCAAACGCGGGAAGAACGATGCTGCAGACGCCGAGGCGATCTGCGAAGCGGTCACACGCCCTACGATGCGTTTCGTGCCGATCAAGAGCTGCGAGCGGCAAGCACTGCTAATGCAACACAAGACGCGAGATCTACTCGTTCGTCACCGAACTGCGCTCATCAATGCTCTCCGTGGCCACCTCGCGGAATTTGGCATTATTGCTCCGCAAGGAGCGATGGGCGTGAAGACCGCGCTCGAAGCGCTGCATGCGGCAAGGGATGAGCTACCCGCGCCAGCAGTGCAGGCGCTGGAACACATTCGAAACCAGCTACAGGAACTCAGTCAGAAGATTGCCGAGTTGGATCGCATTATCATTGCGTGGTGCAGGAGCGACGCGGCCGCCCGTCGCTTGATGACCATCCCTGGCGTAGGTTCACTGACGGCGGCGGCTATCGCCGCTTCGGTTGGGGATGCTGCGGAATTCAGATCGGCACGGCAATTCGCGGCCTGGCTCGGTCTGACGCCGCGACAGAACAGCAGTGGCGGGAAAGAACGGCTCGGCCGGATCAGCAAGCAGGGAGATCGAACCATCAGGCGATTGCTGGTGGTCGGAGCGACTGCGGTTGTTCGGCGAGCCCGCCTCGACGCATCTTCATTTCCGTGGATCGCACGGTTGCTGGATCGCAGACCTGCAAGGCTAGTGTCCGTGGCGATCGCCAACAAAACCGCGCGCATTGCGTGGGCTATTCTCAGACGGGAGGAAGTGTATCGGCCGGCAACGGCCTGAGGGAATCCCGTTCGGCCATCACCGGCCGGGCGGTGGAATGAAGGACTGAGTTGTGATGGCGAACCGGTTTGGCCGGGGATGGATGAAAGCCTAGGTGCCCCCAGCGCCTCGAGCGCGCAAAATTGATTGGCAATCCGTCTGCGGACTTCATCAGGGCCAGCAGCATATGAGCTGCGATAAAAGGCCGGACACATGAGTGAACCTTATTGGCCGCCAACATAAATAAAGTCTTGCATTCCACGGGCCGTCCACACATGGGGGAACCGTTCGTCATTGACGCTGACCAAGGAGCCGTACGCTATCCCGGCAGATAAAAAAGAGAACCGCGTTCCCAAGGGCCGCGACCGAATCCGGCGTCCAGCCGGCAATCTACGCAGCGAGACCGCGAAGATGGGATTTTAGCTGAGGCCGTGCCCAAAGTCGTCGTCACGCCCCCTACTCTCTCGGGCGTTCGCAGGGGTCTTCTGTGGCGTTTCGAACGTCACATGCTGCCCTTGCTCGGGCAGAGGCCTTGGCAGGTCCTTTGTCTTGCCGACGAGAATATTCTGCTTGTCATGCATCATGAAATCCGAGCCACCGACCCCGACCAGAACGCCATCATAGCGGCGGCCAGGCTCGGTCGTTGCCATATAGCGATTTTGCCAGTCAAAGCCTTGCGAGGTCAGGAAATTCTGTGCCTTCTCCAACGCCTGCACGCGTTCCGGATCAGAAATCTCGCGGAACATTCGCTTGAAAGCATCGACATCGCCGCGTTCATGACCGGCAATGCTGGCCTGCGCCATGCGCTCGGCCGACACGACATCGAAGCTCAGTTCGTGACCGGCGTTCTTCGCCAGCGCGATCATGAACGCCCTCTGCGTCCGGCCATTGCCTTCGCGAAACGGATGAATCGAGTTGAGCCGATTGAAATAGCCTGCCGCCTGGTCGGCAAACGTCTCTCGGTCCAGGCCGCGCAGGAAGTTCTGACCGCGCAGGTCCTCGGAAAACCGGTCCAGTGCGCTGGAAATGGCCGGGCCAATCGCAAATTGCTCACCGTCGATCTTCTGCATGGTCGGCATGGTCGCGACAGTGCCATCAGAAAGCTGAACCAGCTCATCGCGGGTTCGCCCGGCCCATTCGTAGACCTTCTCGAAGAGGTGCTGATGTAAACCCTTCAAGTATTGGCCATCGAATGTCGGGGCCGGGCCGGCGCCAAATTGCAGGGTAACCAAACGAGCAGCAACGCGTTCGGCCTCCACAGCTGACAGCTTGTCAGCATCGGTTATGCCATAGATGTTCTTGAGGGTGCCGTTTTCGTAGGTGTAGTTCGTCATCCGTTGGCGGCGCGAAATTCATCGAGCATGGTGTCGATATCATCGGCGTCGATATCACCACGAATGAAAGCCTCGAAAATGTGATCGGTGGCAGGATCGCGCTTCAGGCCTTCCATGGCATTGGAATGATCGGCGCTGTTGACCAGCCGGCGCCGCTTTTCCATCTCGGCATCGGAGATGCGCATCTTTTCAAGGGTGCTCGCCATGGTCTTTTCCTTCTTCAGATCGGTGAGGTTTTACAGTCAGGCTGGTCTTCATGGAATCTCTCAACCCTTGAACCGGCACGGTCCTGCTATGCACTCTCGCTCTTGGACGATAGATCCAGCATAGGTCTCTTGACCACGCGCATTATACCAGAACCAGCAGAATAATTCTCTTGTTTTTTATATGTTTGACCCGGCTATCGGGTGCGTCAGTCGTCTCTGCGGAGCCGTTTCGCTGGCAACGGAACGAACAGGTCATGAAACACGACCAACGCCGTATCGGGCTCGACAGCGTAGCGACCGTTCTTCGTGACCTTATAGAAGAGGCCCATTTCCTCGAGCACAACGCAGTTGCGCGGGATCGTAAACCGGCTGACGCCAAGACGGTCGGCAAGCATTTGGAGGGGCAGGATGCCGCCATCGAGCTGCGGATCATGGATCAGCCCGATCAGGCTCATGCGCAACATGGGCAACAGGTTCACATACCGGCTCGGCCGGTTCTCGATGACACTGACAATCTTGATTGAGTTCACGCCCACTGTACCAGGCGGAATCTGCTCCAGTACGGGTGGTCCGTCGAACCACACAAACGGGTCATGCGGTTGCGCGCCCAATCCTTTGATGATTTCGTCTCTGGTCATTCTCTCGCGACAGCTGTTCAAGCCCACATAGTGCTTCGTCTATATGCGTCAACGCCCGTCATGAACCACGACACCCCCGCGGGTATCGGTCGTTGACTTGATAATGGCGGGCATTTCTCAATGCATGATACTTAATTTGTGTGAGGCTGGGACACAAGTGCGGACTATTCAGGCCGGCGCGGATTTGCCAGAACCGGCGCGGCGGATACCGCCGCGCCGGTGGAGCCTTAGCTCCAGGGGATCACGGTCATGAGGTCATCATCGTCCTGGCCGGGAAACTTTCCGAGGTTTGCACGGAACGCCCGGCTCGGGGTCGCAGCAGTCAGCTGCAGGTACTCTTCACCGTTCTGGTTCGTCTGACGCCAGATGCCGCCAACCTCGATCTTCCGACCTCGCGGGGAAACGCCATACAAGCGGTAGACAGGCGCCTTCGGGTTCGTGCTGTTGAGCTCTTCGCCAGTGATGTCGAAGTCGAAGTCCAGTGCGGCGATGTTGCCTTCCAAAGTGCCGTTGTCGTTGAAGCGGATGAAGTTGATCAGGTCTGCCATTGGTATGTCTCCGTTGTTTGATCGAATTGACAGGGACACCAGGAAGCACCGGAAGAGGATGACTGCACCCTTCAGGGCCGCAGCGAAGCGAAGGGCGGCGCAGGACCGGAAAAGACGGAGGGTCCGCCGAAGGTGGAAGCCGTCTTTTTTGGACGGAGACGTTGCTGACAGACCCCGGGCCTTACAGTCCCATCGTCAATTGCTCGCAAACAACAACGGCTGGACATTCCTTCGCCATGGCAGCCCGCGTCAGCTTTGTGCAACAGGGTGTCGATACTGGCAAAGAACACAGTCTGCATGGACAACAAAGCACGAAACGGCCTGTCGCAGCGAATCCGAAAGGGGCTCTGTTCCTTCGATGCGAGGAAATTCCCGACACAACACGACGGAGACGGTCACCCCCGAAACGAAAATTGGGTCCTTCGTCAAAAACAGAATCTGAATAGGAGAGGAACAGACCGGGCCGATTGAGGGAGGCTGCCAGCGCGGTCACTCTTGGCTAAATATCGCCATTTTCGAGTTCGGCAAAGATGGTTTCAGGCAGGGCAAGACAGATCGTATAATCGGCGAAACTCGGTTGCCAGTATTTATTTTGTCCATATTATTGGACACATGGAAATAAGCATCGTCACCGCGAGTTTTAGCGCGCTTTCCCAAGAGACCCGTCTTGAGGCGTTTCGTCTCCTTGTTCGCCATGAACCCGACGGGCTCCCTGCCGGGGAGATCGCGCGTCAATTATCTGTACCGCACAACACCATGTCGGCACATCTTGCGGTGCTTTCACGGGCAGGATGGGTGATATCGCGCCGACAGAGCCGCTCAATCATCTATCGCGCCAATCTCGAGCACATGCAGGAAACTCTGCGTTTTCTGGTCCGCGACTGCTGCGCTGGCCACCCAGAAGTTTGCGAGCCGTTTTCGGCGGCTCTGAGTGAAGGTGGCCTCAACGACAAAAGAAGGAGCGAGAACGCTTGAAAGCGATAATCTTTCACAATCCGGCATGCGGAACCTCCCGAAATACCCTAGCGATGATCGAGGCGTCAGGCGAAACCCCGACCGTGATGGAATACCTAAAGACCCCACCCAATCGTGAACGGCTGATCGAGCTGATTTCGATAATGGCGATCACGCCAAGAGAGTTGCTGCGCCGCAAGGGAACGCCTTTTGAGGAACTCAATCTTGATGATCCGACGCTGAGTGATGATCAACTGATCGATGCAATGATGGCGCACCCGATCCTGATCAATCGTCCAATTGTGGTGACAGAAAAAGGTGCGCGGTTATGCCGGCCTTCAGAGCGGGTTCTTGAACTGCTGGCAAACCCGGTGGCGGTGTTTACCAAGGAAGACGGCGATGTGGTACGCTTCGGCGGGGCAACTCAATGAGCGGGACTGAACGCCTCGATGACCTGCCGAATATCGATCCGGACAAGTTACGTCCAATTGACGTCGATCTGCTGGCGGGTCCGGATGCGCCTCGCCATCCCCCCAGGATTCTGGTGCTTTACGGCTCGCTGCGCGAGCGCTCCTTTTCACGCCTGGCCTCCGAAGAGGCGATGAGACTATTGCACTGGTACGGCTGCGAAGTGCGCACCTTCAAACCCTCGGGTCTACCTCTGCCTGACGATGCGGATACCGACCACCCGAAAGTCCAGGAGTTGCGCGATCTCGCCCAATGGTCCGAGGGCATGCTGTGGGTCAGCCCCGAGCGGCATGGCGCGATGACCGGCATCATGAAGACGCAGATCGACTGGATACCGCTATCGCTGGGCGGTATCCGGCCCACCCAGGGCAAGACACTGGCGGTCATGGAGGTTTCGGGCGGCAGCCAGAGCTTCAATGCCGTCAACCAGATGCGAATCCTCGGGCGCTGGATGCGTATGATCACCATCCCCAATCAATCATCCGTACCCAAAGCTTTCACCGAGTTTGACGAAGCCGGGCGCATGAAGCCTTCCCCCCTCTATATGCGTATCGTCGATGTGTGTGAGGAACTCGTGAAGTTCACCTGGCTGACGCGCGGCAGGTCTGCCTATCTCACTGACCGTTATTCAGAGCGCGTCGAGAGTGCTGAGGAGCTCTCTCGACGCGTCAACCAGAACACGCACTGACGATAAGGTCTTTTCATGTTGGCACTGGCTATTTTTGTCGTCACCCTGGTTCTGGTGATCTGGCAGCCGAAAGGTCTGGGGATTGGTTGGAGCGCGCTCGGCGGCGCTTTGGTGGCACTGCTGACGGGCGTGGTGCATCCGGACGATATCGTCGTGGTATGGGATATCGTCTGGGATGCCACTTTCACTTTCGTGGCGCTGATTATCATTTCGCTGATCCTGGACGAAGCTGGGTTCTTCGCGTGGGCAGCGCTGAATGTGGCACGTTGGGGCAACGGACGCGGCCATTTGCTTTTCCCGCTTGTCGTTATACTGGGGGCGATCATTGCTGCGTTCTTTGCCAATGACGGCGCAGCCCTTCTGCTGACGCCCATTGTCATCGCTATTCTCCTGCGCCTGAATTTTGGGCCGCCGGCGGCGTTGGCCTTCATCATCGCGACCGGGTTCATCGCAGACACGGCAAGCCTGCCGCTGGTGATCTCCAACCTCGTCAATATCGTCAGTGCCAACTATTTTGATATCGGGTTCGACCGCTACGCGGCGGTCATGGTCCCTGTGAATTTTGTTTCCCTGGCAGCAACACTGGCCGTGCTCTGGTTGGCATTCGGCCGTCGAATTCCCAAACACTACTCCGTCGAGAGCCTGGACCCGCCGCACATGGCCGTCAAGGATCCACTGGTCTTCCGGGCTGCGTTTCCCTTGCTGGCCGTGCTGCTTGCCGCCTATTTCGTGACGGCCCCGCTAGGCATTCCCATCGCGTTTGTGACAGGTACTGGCGCAGTTCTGCTCATGGCAATTGCCGGGCGCTGGTGGCAGGCCGGCCGCGGTGCAATCGTCTCCGTATCGGACGCGCTTCGCGGCGCCCCCTGGCAGATCGTTCTGTTCTCAATCGGCATGTATCTCGTCGTCTACGGGTTTGGCAATGCGGGGCTGACGAATTACGGCGCCCTGGCGATTGAGTGGTTGGCGCAACATGGTGAGTTTGTCGCCACGCTGGGCACCGGCGTGCTTTCCGCCATCGCAGCCTCCATCATGAACAATATGCCCTCGACATTGGTCGGTGCATTGTCTATCGATCGGGCCAACGTGCCTGCGGCAACGCGGGAGTTGATGATCTACGCCAACGTCATTGGCAATGATCTGGGGCCCAAATTCACCCCGATCGGCAGTCTCGCGACCTTGCTCTGGCTCCATGTGCTGGCCGGAAAGGGCTACAGGATTGGCTGGGGCCAGTATATGAAAATCGGTCTTCTGATAACACCGCCGGTATTGCTGGCAAGCCTGGTCGCCCTGGCTTTCTGGCTACCGGCTCTACCGCCATCGCCATAGGTGCATCTTGGGTCATGGCGCGGTGAGTTTCGCTGCCTGGAAGTTGCCGTCGGCACGATGACGCTGTCGTAATAGCCGGTTGGTCGCCTGGCCAGAAGGCGAATCCTGCCCAAGACAGCGTGAAAGCGCCGCTCTTCGACAGTATTCAGACTCGGGCCAGGCGCAGCCTACCGATATCGTCAACATGCTCCTGAAGGGCGGCGCGATCGAGGGTCGGTCCCGGGAGTTGAGCGAAGGGTTGAATGCGCCGGCGCATGGCCTGATAGGTCTGGCGAAACAATTCGAGGCGTTCTTCATCGCTGAAAACGCCCGCGGCAGGATCCGGGTGACCCCAATGCGCTGTAACCGGCTGTCCGGGCCAGACCGGGCATTCTTCATTGGCCGCCTGGTCGCACACAGTGAAAACGAAGTCCATTTGCGGCGCGGTCGGCTTCTGAAACTCGGCGATCGAGCTTGTCCCCAGTTCTGAAATCTCGTGTCCGTTTTCTTCAAGAACCTGCAGGGTCAAGGGATGGACCGCGCCATGTGACGATGTGCCTGCGGAATAGGCTGCAAACCGCTCAGGCGCGGTGTCACGCAGGATGACTTCGGCAAAGATTGACCGCGCTGAATTGCGCGTACAGACGAACAGGACATTATATCTGCGGTGATCGTTCGCGTCGAAATCTATCGTGCGATGGTCATTGTTTGTTCGGCCCCGACAACAATCCTCCGAGAGGAAGCCTATCAGCGACTTCGCGCCGGATAGATCGGCGCTGTACAACAACGAGTTCCCGTCGCGATCCTGATGGACGAGACCCGCACGCCGCAGAACCGATAGATAGATAGAAAGCGTCGAGCGTTTATAGCCAAGTGTTTCGGCCAGTTCACCGGCTGCCACTGATTGCGGATATCGTCGAACCAGAACGCGGAATACGTGGAGCCGTTCGGCGTGCCCGAGCGCATCGAGCATCCCGACCATGTCATCTATCATTACGTGCATGCCTCTTCAGTGCAGTCATAAGTCCGATTTATGCTTATGACCGGAAGAGACAACGATTTTGTGTCAGCCGCAAGGTTTAGCCGAGGGCGTACCCTATTCCCCTGATTGTTCGGAGCGGGTAGTTCGTTTTCTTCTGGTTGAGCACCTTGCGCAGACGGCCGATATGCACATCCACACTGCGAATATCGACATCGCCTTTGCGCCGTCCGGCGCGTTCCAACAACTGTTCCCTGGTGAAGGGTCGTCCAGGACGACTCATGAAGGCCGCAAGCATGCGATATTCGGTTGGACCGAGATGCACGGGGCGTCCTTCGATATAGACCCGCAGCGCGTCTTCATCCAGAGCGATGCGCTCAAAGGTGAGGCAGGGCCTTACCTTTCCGGAATCGATACGACGAAGCTGGACATGGAGCCGCGCCGCCAGCTCTGATGAAGAGTAGGGTTTGGACAGGTAATCGTCTGCGCCCAGTTCAAGCTCCTTGACCTTGTCTTCCTCGCCGGAACTGCCGGACAGAATAATCAGCGGCATCTGCCTCGTGGCGCTGTCCTGTTTGAAGCTGCGGCACAGGTTGAAGCCATAATCATTCGGTGCGACCCAATTGAAAAGGACGATGTCCGGCCGTACATGGCGCGTTTGAGGGTTTTCAGGCGGTTGATCTGACCTTCCGCCTGGCCGTTGCTCCAAGGCATCTCGATTGCGTTTTTGACCGCATCGAAGTCCCGGTTCAAGGTGCGGGCGAAGCGCATGATGGGCGCCAGGTTGGTTTCGATCGCGTCGTCGATCCATGCAGGGAGCGGGTCTGCTTGGCGGCCACGCATGATACCGTTGAACCGCATGGCGAGGCTGCGCATCGTTGCGAAGGCGGGAGAGCCGGTCTTGAGCGTGTCGACTTTCCGCGCCTGATCCGGGGTGAACTTTCCGCGCGGCTTGATGCACAGCGCGGCCGCGATGACCGGGGAGATCGCGTGCCCAGTTTCCGGGTCTCGGACTGGCTTAAGGATTTCGTGCTCTACCTTGGGGTCGCTCGCTTGCTGTTCGGCTCTGCGCCAACCCGCCAGCAGCCGCTGCAAATGCGACTGACTCCCCTCGTAACCACGCTCTTGGATCATATGGAACAGGGCGCTGCCAGTTCGAATGCCCTCCTTCCAGCTTTGGCTCAGGAACTCTTCAAAGTACCACGGCGAAGTTGGTTTCAAAGCGGCCCGCCTGCGGTCCGGTGGTGTTTCGAACTGCAGCCATTTCGCGATGCTACGACGCGGGAACCCTGTTCGTCGCCCGATCTCGCTGCAGGAAAGCCCTTGATTTCGGAGTGCATGAATGGTGGCGAAAATCTCTTCCCGAGACGTCCTGTGCGCAAGGCGTGACTTCAGAAGGTTGCCGGCGGCGGTGATGTTGTCGGCGTCGGACAGCAGCGCCCTGCCGGTCGCACGGCCATGAAGGTTCATTTGCTCCTCTATGGCCTGCCGCAGGTTTTGTACGATATGGAACCGGTCAGCGACTTGCTTCGCCTGCGGTGCCCCTTGCCGTGCGGCCTGGGCGTAAAGACCGCAGCGATCTCTACTGATCACTTCCACCTCGGGATGTCGCTTCAGCCAGTTGGTGCAGGTGACGACATCTCGATCCTCGAGAACATCGATGACCACGCGCCGCTCCAGATCGACAATGATCGTGCCGTAGGTCTGCGACTTCCGCCAGCTCCAGTCGTCGATCCCGATGACTGTCGGCGGCGCGGCGGTGTCTTGAGCACGCTTCTTCAACTGCCTGAGCACTGTGTCATCGCTGATCCCAAGGCCCAAACGGTGCAAGAGCCGCTCGGCCGGCCGCCCGCCGGTCGCATGCCCAAGATGGCTGACAATCCCCCCGACACGCGAGGTGCGCCGCGCATAAGGACGCGCAATCGAGGCGATCTGGTCCGAGAACGTCCGACGTGGGCAAGCGGGCGTCAAACATTGCCAACGGCAAACCCAGAGAGCCACCGTAACCCCGTCTCCATGGGCGGGGTAATCCTGCAGCCGCCGACGCCGCCATCCGTGACGTCGGCGTGAATGCAATCCACAGTCCGGGCAAATGCCGTTTGGTGTCAGACTGCCCGATACAATCCACCCGCCGGAATCACTTCGCTCGACGCTTTGAACCGAAACTTCGCCCCCGGGCGACCAATGGTGCTTCGAACTCACAATTATCCCTCCTGAATTTTCCAGTTTCAGGATAGTTGCGCCACACAAAGTGAGGCAGAGCCGATTAAAGGGCAACGCGACAGCGGGTTTGACATCTGCCCGCCTTCTGGCGCATAGGGTCGACATCACGCTGTCGGATGGACGACGGGTCGTTGTCGAAGGGTCGACGGCGCTGTCATCGGTTGTCGGCCTCGTGCAGGGTCTGATGGCATGATCCCGGTTCCGAGCAATACGCGGGTGTGGCTCGCGGCCTCTCCCACGGGTGCGGCGGCACGTCGGGGCGCTGGTCGGGGTCGCCCGCGTGCGCCGCCCGGCGGATCGCCTCTAGCGGGTCGTCCCCAGCCACCGTTTCACCGCGCTCGAACAGACGCGACCCCAGAGGCGACCCCTGCCACCAGACCGTACCGCGCGGGGCGGGAAGCTGGGCGTGCAGCCGCTCCAGCGCGCGCTTGTGCGCCGGCGCCACCTCTCCGGCCACCAGCAGCACGCGGGCGTGGCGCGAACTGTCCACCAGCCGCAGGCCGGGCCGGCGGCGCAGCGTCTCGACCCGCGCAAGGCCCCGTGCGCCGACGACCGGAAAGACCGGTACCTCGGCCCGGCGCGCCAGCGCGGTGAGCAGCCTCATTGCCACCGGAACACCCCCTCGCGCCAGCCGTAGAGGATGCCGAGGAACATCCCCATCTCCGCCAGCGCCTTCGCCCCGGTCTCCACATAGGCCACGGCCTACGGATACATGAACATCATCTCCATCTCGAACGCGATGAAGAGCAGCGTCATCGGATAATAGCGCACATGGAACCGCTGCCAGGCATGGGCTTCCGGCTGGCCGCCCCCGAGAAAGGCCGCGCGCCCTGGCCATGTCGCTCCGTCCTGCGACCCGATCCGCTGCACCGCGAGCGCAAAGGCCACGGCGAACAGCACAAGAATGAGTGGCATCGCAATCTCGGTCATCGTGCTGTCCTCCTTCACATCCCATGCGGCGTTTTTCCCGACGCTTTACCACCCTTTTCGCGAAGGATCATATCCTGCTGCAATCGCGCCTGCCTGCGCCAACCCGAAGCAACGCTCACGCCGCACAACGGTAGAAGCCGCGGAAGCCGGCGGTCAGGCCCGCGTCCAGCTCCAGCGTCAGGTCGGCTTCCTGCATGGTTCCGCCCGCGTTCAGGGCACCGCCACCCGGTGCGCTTACATGCATGGCAAGGCCGTCGGCGCGCGGCGCGGCGCCGGTCGCGATGTCGCCGTCCGAGGAAACGTCGAGGCGCACCAGATCGCCGCTGAGTTTCACCAGGCCGGCCATCCCGTCGCCAACCGAACCGATCGCCAGAACCGCGGGACTGTCCGAGGTATAGGCGAAGGTGCAGATGGGGCCATCGGGGAACAGGCGGGCGATGTCCGCTTCCGTCATGAACCCTGGATCGAGAACCGCGATATTGGCCGTGGAAAGCGCCTGCTCCAGGTTCATCACGTCCCCGGCGGGTGCTTCTTGCGATCCCGACACCACGCCCGACGCCTCGATCTCGTCGACGAGATAACGCATCTCGGCGATTTCCTTGTCCTGGGCATAGACGATTTCATCGGCCAGCTTGCGCACGCGGACATCCTCGATATTGGCCCGGCTCGACGTCATGATGGCGATGGAATGATGCGGGATCATCGCGCGCATGAAGCTGGTATCGCCCACCGTCACCTGGCTGCGCACCAGCCAGAGCGAGGCGGCGAAGGCAAGGACCGCGCCCGCGAAGATCGCGGCATTGATCGCCTTGCTGGAATACATCGACAACATGAATCCGAGCATGATGAAGGCCATTGTCGCGCCCATCAGGACCGCCATGTAGGCTCGCGTCTCCGACCAGAAGACATGCGCCCAGAGGTAGGTATTGAGATACATCAGAATGAACATCACGACCGTCGAGGTCGCGATCATTGCGGCAAATCTCCAATATGACATGAGTGACCTTTCAGATTCGCGTTAAAACAAGGTAACGACCTTCCAGCGCTGGAGGGTTCCCAAGCTTTGGAAAGTCCAGATATGCGGCAGGCGTCAGGAATGGCGTCTGGTCGTGACCAGAAAGATGGTCGAAGCCGAACAGCTGATCAGCAAGAAACCGTTCAGCGCCTCAATCCCCGCCGGAAAGCGCAGATGACCTGTCGGATAGATGTCGCCCAGCCCAAGGGAAGAATAATTCACCACTGAGAAATAGAACACATCCATGAACGAGTTCACGTCAGATTGCGCAAAACCGCCAATGCCCGTCGATTGGCCGATAAAGAAGCCGACCGCGTAGAGCCCTGCCTCGGCAATATGCGCGGCCGCCAGGACGTAAAGGGCGATCAACAGTGCACCTGTGCCGGTGATGTGCTTCCGGTCGGTAAGGTGCATGGCGAATGCCATCGCACGCGCATGCAGGCCGCCGCACAATCCGAAAAGAATGATGGCCAGCCCTGCAGCCAGTGTCATACGCGACTGTCCCTCTTAACCGGCTTCATTCAGCAGAGCGATTTCTTCCTCTTTCGCTGCAAGATCGGCCAGGATAGGGCAGTCGGGCCGGTGGTCTCCGGCGCAGGCATCGACGAGATGCGCAAGCGTCGCGCGCATCTCCGTCAACTCCGCGATCTTCCGGTCAATCCGATCAAGCTGCACTTCGGCGATCTGTTTGACCTCGGAGCTGGTGCGGTCGTCGTCCTCGTAGAGCTTCAGGAGATTGCGGCAATCCTCGATGCTGAAGCCGAGCGCGCGGGCGCGCCCGAGGAATGCCAGCTTGTGCACGTCGCGGTCGCGAAAGCTGCGATAGCCGTTGGCGCTGCGCAGCGGCTTGACCAGCCCGATATCCTCGTAATAGCGGATTGTCTTGGCCGGCAGGCCGGAGCGTTCCGCGACATCTCCGATGTTCATCTCAAAATCCTCCTTATTCGGCAGGGGCGGGGTAAAGGTTGGCGGCCGGGCGGACCGACCTCGTCTCGTCCATTGCGGGGGACACACGGCGGAGCCTGAGCGCGTTGGTCAGCACGAAGACCGAGGACAGCGCCATCGCGCCCGCGGCCAGAACCGGCGACAGCAACAGGCCGAACAGTGGATAGAGCACACCCGCCGCCACCGGGATCAGCGCCACGTTATAGCCAAAGGCCCAGAACAGGTTCTGGCGGATATTGCGCATGGTGCGGGTGGACACCTGATAGGCATTCACCACGCCGCGCAGATCGCCCGACATCAGCACCACATCGGCCGACTCAATCGCCACATCGGTTCCGGTGCCGATGGCGATGCCCACATCCGCATGCGCAAGCGCCGGCGCGTCGTTGATGCCGTCGCCGACGAAGGCCACCTGCCGCCCGCCTTTCCGCAGATCGTCCAGCGCCGCGACCTTGCCATCGGGCAGAACGCCCGCGATCACCTGGTCGATACCGGTTTCCCTTGCAATCGCCTCCGCCGTCTCGCGCTTGTCGCCGGTGATCATGGCGATCTTCAGTCCCAGATCGTGCAGCGCACCGATGGCCGCCGCGCTGGAAGGCTTCACCGGGTCAGCCACCGCGATCACCGCGGCCACCCGCCCGTCGATGGCGGCAAAGAGCGCGGTGCGCCCCTGTTCGGCGAGGCGCGTTTCCGCCTCGGCGAGGGCACCAAGTTCCAACCCTTCGCGGGTCATCAGCCGGTCGGCCCCGACCAGGACATCGCGCCCGGCGACATGCGCGCGGACGCCGTGGCCGGTAATCGACTCGAAGCTCTCCACCTCATGCCGCGCCACGTTTTCGGCCCGGGCCGCGCGGACGATGGCATCGGCAATGGGATGTTCCGACTGCGCCTCGACCGCAGCGACCAGTGCCAGAACTTCGGTCCGGACGAACCCGCCCGACAGCACCATGTCGGTCAGCTCCGGACGGCCTTCGGTGACGGTGCCGGTCTTGTCGACGGCCACGACGCCGATGCCGGACAATTGCTGCAGCGCGTCTCCCTTCCGAAACAGCACGCCCATCTCGGCGGCCCGTCCGGTGCCGACCATGATCGAGGTCGGCGTGGCCAGACCCATCGCGCAGGGGCAGGCGATGATCAGCACCGACACCCCGGCCACCAGCGCATAGGACAGCGCGGGCGAGGGGCCGACGACCAGCCAGACCAGAACCGTCAGCGCCGCGAAGGCCATCACCGCAGGCACGAACCACAGCGTGATCCGGTCGACCATGCCCTGGATCGGCAGCTTGGCGCCCTGCGCCTGTTCGACCATGCGGATGATCTGCGCCAGCGTGGTATCGGCGCCGACGCGCGTGGCGCGGAACTGGAAGGCGCCGGTGCCATTGACCGTGCCGCCCGTGACCGGATCGCCGGTGCCCTTGGCCACCGGCACCGGCTCGCCGGTAATCATGCTTTCATCGACATGGGCGCTGCCGTCGGTCACTTCTCCGTCCACTGCAATCCGCTCGCCGGGACGCACGACGAGGATGTCGCCCGCGCGGATCCTCTCGATCGCCACGTCCTGCGCCTCACCGTCAACGAGAACCCGCGCGGTGCGCGCCTGAAGCCCCAGCAGTTTCTGGATCGCGGCGCCGGTGCGGCCCTTGGCGCGCGCCTCCATCCAGCGGCCCAGCAGGATCAGCACCACGATCACCGCCGCCGCCTCGAAATAGACGGCGCGCGAGCCTTCGGGCAGCAGTGCGGGCGCGAAGAGGGCCACCAGCGAAAAGAGATAGGCCGCCGAGGTGCCGACCGCGACGAGGCTGTTCATGTCCGGCGCGCCCTTGAAGAGCGCCGGGAAGCCCCTGGTGTAGAAGGCACGCCCCGGCCAGGCCAGCACGATGGTGGTCAGCACGAACTGGATCATCCAGCTTGTCTGATGGCCGATGGTGCGCCCGATCAGGTCATGCGCACCCGGCACGACATGTGCGCCCATTTCCAGAAGGAAGACGGGAAGGGCAAAGGCGGCGGCCAGCGCGGTTTTTCGCGCCATCGCCTTGGCCTCGCTGTCCTTGCGGGCGCTGCGATCCTCCGAGGCGGTGTCCTCTGCGGGCTCCGCAGGGTAGCCTGCGTCCTCGGCCGCCTTCAGCAAATCCGCAAGCTCCACCGCCCCTTCGGCATAGGTCACGGTCGCGGTTTCCGAGGCGAGGTTGACGTTGACCTCCAGCACACCGGGTACCGCCGCCAGCGCCTTGTCCACGCGCCCCACGCAGGAGGCGCAGGACATCGACGCCACGTTCAGACGCACATCCTGGGTCCGTGCCGGATAACCCGCCTCATCCAGCGCTGTCATGACGTCGGAGATCCGCTCGGGCGCATCGATCTGCGCCTGCGCGGTCTCATTGGCGAGGTTCACATGGACGTCATCGACGCCCGGCAGCGCGGACAGGGTCCGCTCGACCCGTCCGATACATGAAGCGCAAGACATGTTCTGCACGGAAAGCCGAAGGGTTTGCGAATCGGGCATGGCGGACTCCTGTCTGGATTTGTCCGAAAGATAGGGGTTCCACCTGATGGAAGGTCAATAGGGTTCAAAAATATTCCATTCCGTCCTTGACCTTCCTGCGGTGGAAGACCTCACCTGAACTGGAATTCGAAGGAGATAGGCATGACCAGATTGAGCGTACCGGACATGAGCTGCGGGCACTGCACCGCTGCAATCGAGAAGGCGATCAAGGCAATTGATCCAACCGCCAGGGTTTCCTGTGACCTTGGGGCGCATATTGTCGAGGTGGAGAGCTTTCTAAGCGAGCGGGCCGTGTCCGAAGCAATTCGCGATGCCGGCTATGATGCAAAAACACCGGCAGCGACCTGATACGAAAGCGACCTGATACGAAAAATGGCGCCGGCGGGTCCGGCGCCATTCCAACATCTGATCTGGCGAGCGAGATCAGTCGCTTTCCCGTGTCTTGTCGACCAGAGCCTCCAGTTGATCCTGTTCGACAAAGCCGGGCACGAGGTCGTCTCCGATCACGAAAGACG